>CAIQOJ010000031.1 GCA_903873395.1 uncultured Acidimicrobiaceae bacterium | reverse complement strand
TTAGATCGTCAAGGGGTTAGATCGTCAAGGGGTTGATCGTCAGGGGAGGATCAGTCGCTGTCGGCCTCGTCGCCACGGGGAATCATGGGGCGACCAGATGGGACGAACTGATGTCGTGCTGTCCTGCCTCCGAGCGGGTTCCGCTCAGGCAGATGCCGCAGTGGCCCAGGCAACCCGAGGCGCATCGCTCCAGAGGTGCTCCAGGTCGTAGTACCCACGTGTCTCGTCCAAGAACACGTGGACCAGAAAGTCGGCATAGTCCATCAGCACCCACGTGGCGTCATCAAGCCCTTCGACCCGCTCCGGCGAGCGGCCCGAACTCAACTTCACCTGCTTTTCGACCTCGTCGACGATGGCCTTGACCTGTCGCGTGTTGCGTCCGCTCGTGATCACGAATGCATCGGTCACCAAGAGCATCTCCCCCATCGAGAGTACGACGGTCTCCTCGCCGAGCTTGTCATCAGCCGCACGGGCAGCAACCAAGCACTCTGCTGGCACCACCGGGTTATCGGCAGTCTGTTCGATGGTCACGAAGTACCTCCTCGAGGCGACAGGTCGCCAAGGGTAGAGCGATGGAAAGACGGGTGGTCGTGCGGTGCAGAGACACTGATCGTGGCCCCCGAACTACCCGGCATCGGCCGACTGCGAGCCAGATCGACGGTGAGCGCCGTGAGGCCCAAACAGAGCGCCAGCACACCTGCACACAGCCACAGCGTACGGCGTCGGAGTCGTCGAGCCTCCCGAAGTTCACGACGGGTGTCCGTGGTGTCACCCAATTCGGGGCCCACCGGACCTTTCGGCGCAACGACGTCCTCGTGGTCGAGTTTGGTGTCCGACTCTTCGTAGGGTGCGCTCGGCACATGATCGAGGTGACCGTCAGACGAGTCATGGAGGTGACGCTGACCGGGGATCACGGCATCGGGAGTGAGTGAAGAGACTCCCGTCGCAGAGGCTTCCAGCGCAGAGTCTTCCAGCGCAGAGGCTTCCAGCCCCTCTCCCTCATCAGGTGTCAGCCCCACCGTCATCTTCGCTGAGCGTACAGCCCACGCTCGTCGATACAGCGGATAACGGAGGCGGGAAGTGCCGAGGCCACTACAGCCCGGGCATGGGCATCACTCTGGCCGAGAGCCGCCCGCAACGACGTCGCCGACACGTCCATGGGGGGCACCGTCACCGGTAGCACCTTCCAGCCGGAAGGCACCTCCATGAGGGGTGTTCCTGGCCGGTTCACCACAGCAAGGGTGACGGAATCCGCCAACGCCCGGGCGTCATGCCATGTAGCAAGCGATGCGACGACATCGGCCCCGATGACAACGAAGACTTCCGCTCCCGGATGCTCCTTGGTGAGCTGGCGAACAGTGTCGATCGTGTAGCTGGGTCCGCCGCGTTCGATCTCGATCCGGGATGCCTCGAGATCCTGGGAGTTGCTCACAGCGGCGACCACCATGGCGTAGCGATCTTCGGCGGGCGACACCTCTCGATCGGCCTTCTGCCAAGGGTCGTTGGCCACCACCAGCAGCATCCGGTCGAGCTCGAGAGCCGAGCGGACTGCTTCGGCGACCGCTACATGGCCCCGGTGGATCGGGTCGAACGTCCCACCGAAGATACCGATCCGCAGACGACGATCCTCACCGGTGGCGTGTGCCGTCTCCTCGTCGATCACCAATTCCTCGGCCCGCATATTGCGTAGGTCAGGTGCCAGCCAGGGCGGCTACCACCGGGGCGAAGGCCTCCATCTCGGCTTCGTGCACCACGAGATAGGAAAATCCCCAACGCTCCCGCCGCTCCACCAGACGCTCGACCAGCTGGTCGACCGTACCGATCAGTGCGATGGGTGAGCCGTCTACCTGCTCCGCAGTCACGCCCAGCATCGAGGCAATGCGTTCGGTCGCCTCCGCCTGATCCGGAACCACCTGAACAAGGAACGTGAGGATCTGCAACTCGAGGTCAGCCATCCGCTCACCAGCCGCTTCACGGATCCACTCGACGCGTTGGTCGTAGTACTCGGCCGTGGTCGTGGCAATGACCTCAGGGCCGACGTAGCCAGCAGCAAGGCTCGGATTCACGCCGACGATGTCCGCTTCCCGTGCGGCAATGCCCAGCACCCGCTGGCCTCCCCCACCGATGATGATCGGAGGATGGGGGCGGCTGTGCGGGGTCGGGCTGCCGACTGCTCCGGTGATCCGGTAGTGCTCGCCCTCGAAGGTGCACGCACCCGTCGACCACAGAGACTTCATGATGGCGAGACTCTCGGCCATACGGGAGACCCGGACGCCAGCCCGATCGTTGATCATGCCTGACTGCTCGTAGTCGGAGGTCATCCAACCTGCCCCCAAGCCGAACTCGACCCTTCCTTCCGACATCAGATCGAGTGTGGCGATCTCCTTGGCCAACACGATGGGGTGCCGGTAGTCGTTGCCGAACACCAGCGAACCTACGTTCAGGCGCTCGGTAGCCTCTGCGGCCACGGTGAGGGCGACCAGGGGACCGAGTTGATCCTCGAAGTGATCAGGGATGAACAGTGTCGAGTAGCCCAGACCCTCAACCTTGCGGGCCAGGTCACGCCACGCTGCACCGGAAGGGGCTGAAGACAGTTGGACACCGAAGCGAAATGCACTCATGTTTTGAGCCTAGAGGCCGAAGTCGTACGCTGTAGACGTGGCCTCTACCAACACGTCCGCGCCCGACGCCAGTTCTTGGTCTCCCGACTCGTGGCGCGCCTACCCGGCCGTCCAGCAGCCGGCATGGCCTGACGACCAAGCGCTCAAGCGCGCCAATGCCACGCTGTCAGGTCTCCCGCCCCTTGTTTTCGCCGGTGAAGCCCGGCACTTGACCCGTGCCCTCGGCCAGGCCGCTCAAGGTCGTGCCTTCGTGCTGCAGGCCGGTGACTGCGCCGAGTCCTTCACCGAGTTTTCCGCTGATGCCATCCGCGACAAGCTCAAAGTGATCCTCCAGATGGCAGTGGTGCTCACCTACGGTGCCGGCGTCCCGGTGGTGAAGTTGGGACGCATCGCCGGCCAGTTCGCCAAACCGCGCTCATCGCCTACCGAGCAGGTCGGTGGCCAGGTCATCGATTCGTTCCGTGGCCACATGGTCAACGATGACCTCCCTGAGGCCGCTGCCCGCGTCCCCGATCCGGCACGGCTCGTCGCCGCATACCAACAGTCGGTCTCCACGCTGAACCTTCTTCGAGCGTTCACCAAGGGTGGATTCGCCGATCTCAGCCAGATTCATGCGTGGAACCAGGAGTTCGTTGCTTCCTCCACCGAAGGTCGTCGCTTCGAAGATATCGCCGAAGGAATCGACTCGGCACTGCGATTCATGTCGGCCTGCGGAATCGACCTCACGGGCGAGGACACCCTCCATGAAGTCGACTTCTGGACCAGCCACGAAGCACTCATTCTCGACTACGAAGAGGCGCTCACCCGCAAAGATTCGCTGACCGGAGAATGGTACGACTGCTCGGCTCACATGCTGTGGGTAGGTGAACGCACCCGCCAACTCGATGGCGCGCACTGTGAGTTCTTGTCAGGCATCCGAAACCCGGTGGGATCCAAAGTCGGCACCTCAGCATCGGCTGACGACGTCATCGGCCTGTGTGAGCGTCTCAACCCTGAGCGCATCCCCGGCCGGCTCACGTTAATCACTCGTTTCGGTGTAGATGCAATCGACGATCACCTGCCCGAACTCTTGCGCGCCGTGGAAAGCGAAGGTCACCCGGTGGTGTGGGAGTGCGACCCAATGCACGGGAACACCTTCACCGCCGAAGGCGGGCAGAAGACGAGGCGCTTCGACGACATCATCGGTGAGTTGCAAGCCTTCTTCCGCATCCACCGTGAGGTCGGTACCTGGCCGGGAGGGGTGCATGTGGAGCTCACCGGGGACGACGTGACGGAATGCCTCGGTGGATTCGAAGACATCGTCGAAGGTCAGCTGGGCCTGCGCTACACGACCACGTGCGACCCAAGGCTCAACGGGCGACAGTCCCTCGATCTGGCGTTCAGGATCGCCGAACTACTCAGAGGGTGATCTGGCGGGAGGGGGGTCATTGACCTCGCCCCGTTGCGGTTCCACAATGGGGGTTGACCTCTGCGGGCAGGGCGAGGCGGCCGGACCCCGCAGCTGATAGCGCCGTCGATCATGAGGTCGGCCGCCGAAAGCGAGCCATGTCCCGCCACATCACGAACATCCGCCTCTCGAGCCCGCGGACCCGCTGGTCCGTGCGGATCGTCACCGCTTCCCTCGGACTGCTTGCTGGTGTCAGCATCACCGGTCCAGCTGGAGCAGACCAGGCGTCGACGGTGACGTCTGTCCCTGTCTCCGGCCTGCCATCTTCGACAACGACTACCTCGACAACGACTTCTTCGACAACGACTACGTCGACCTCGCCAACATCAGCACCACTCACGTCGACAGTCCCCGTCCGTCCATCCGCAGTAGCGCCGGCTGTCACGGCGGTGTCTGCCTACTGGCTGGTAGCCCGAGACGGTGGGATCTTCTCGTTCGGTGGAGCCCCGTTCTACGGATCTACCGGGGCACTGCACCTCAACAAACCCATGGTCGGCATGGCCGCTACCTCGCCGACCAACAGTGGGGGCTATCGCGAGGTGGCCAGCGACGGCGGAATCTTCACGTATGGCAACGCCCACTTCTACGGCTCGGCCGGGTCGATCCGCCTGAACAAGCCGGTCGTCGGCATGGCGTCGACGCCATCGGGTAACGGCTACTGGCTGGTGTCCAGCGACGGGGGAATCTTCACCTTTGGCGATGCCCACTTCTACGGCTCGGCCGGGTCGATCCGCCTGAACAGTCCCGTGGTGGGAATGGCGGCGACACCAACGGGGCATGGCTACTGGCTTGTGGCCGCCGACGGCGGGATCTTCACCTACGGCGACGCCCACTTCTACGGGTCCACTGGCTCGCTCCACCTGGTCAAGCCCATCGTGGCCATGGCCTCGACTCACAGTGGCCTCGGCTACTGGCTGGTTGGCGCTGACGGTGGGATCTTCGCCTTTGGTAACGCCCCCTTCTACGGATCCCTTGGCGGCGTTCCCCAGGCTCATCCCATGGTGACCATGGCCACCACAGCCAGCGGAGCTGGCTATTGGTTCGCCAACTCCAATGGTGCGGTGTCCCCATTCGGCAATGCCGCCTACTGGGGTTCAACACCCCAGGTGATCAACCAGCCCGTCGTAGGCATGGCCCAAGCCACCGGCACCGGGGCCATTTCCGGGGGTCCCTACCCATCGGGCGGCTACGGGTATGACATCTCAAACTTCCAGTGCAACCAGTTCCCGCCCGCTCCCCACACCATCGGCATCGTCGAAGTCGTTGGTCGGTCGTTCGGAGCGGTGAACTCGTGTCTGGCTGCAGAAGCCACCTGGGCCGGCGCCGGACTCAACCTCTACATGTACCTGACCAACGGGACGGCGACGTCCTCGGGCGATCCCGCCTGTGCGTCCTCGGTCTCACCCACCTCGTGCAACTACGGGTTCAATGCTGCTGTCGATGCCTTCGCCAAAGCCAGAGCAGCCCACATCACGACGTCGGTGGCGTGGTGGGTTGACGTCGAACGTCAAGGGGCTAACTGGTCCACTACCAACCTCGCGGCCAACGCCGCCGTGGTCGAAGGTGCCCTTGAAGGTTTACGAGCCCAAGGGCTGAACAGTGTCGGCATCTATGCCAGTCCTGGCCTGTGGTCGGGCATCG
>CAIQOJ010000030.1 GCA_903873395.1 uncultured Acidimicrobiaceae bacterium | reverse complement strand
TGCGATCGTAGCGTCCGGTCCCCGGGCATTCGCGTGGCAGGCTGAGGGTATGGCCGACCTTGCCGCCGACCTCCGATTCCGGGGGCTGATCCACCAAATGACCGCCCCGGGCCTGACGGGCCTTCTCGACGGTTCCCCGATGACGGCCTACAGCGGCTTCGACCCTACGGCTGACAGCCTGCACGTCGGTCACCTGCTGCAGGTCTGCACACTGCGCCGCCTGCAAGAAGCCGGACACCGACCCATTGCCGTGGCGGGTGGAGGCACGGGATTCGTGGGTGATCCGGGCGGGAAGTCCGAAGAGCGCTCACTGCTCACCGAAGAACAGCTGGCCGCCAACCTCGCCGGAATCTATGGCCAGTTGGCGCGCTTTATCGAGTTCGGTGGCGGAGCCGCCTCGGGAGCATCGCTGATCAACAACGCCGACTGGCTCCGTCCGATGGACCTGTTCACGTTCTTGCGTGATGTCGGCAAGCACTTCACGGTGAATCAGATGGTGGCCAAGGACTCGGTCAAATCCCGGCTCGCCCGTCCTGACCAAGGCATCTCGTATACCGAGTTCAGCTACATGCTGCTGCAGGCCTACGACTTCCTCCGGCTGTTCGAAGACCACGGATGCACCCTGCAGATCGGAGGGAGCGATCAGTGGGGCAACATCACGATGGGCATCGAGCTCATCCGCAAGGTGCGCGGGGCAGAGGCCTACGGGCTCACCACACCGCTCGTGCTGAAGGCCGATGGGACCAAGTTCGGCAAGACCGAGTCCGGGGCTGTCTGGCTGGACCCGGCCCGGACGTCTCCCTATCAGCTCTACCAGTTCTTCTTGCGGAGCGAAGACGCCATGGTCGGCACCTATCTCCGCTACTTCACCTTTCTCTCCCACGACGAGATCCTCAGCCTGGACGAAGCCACGCAATCCCATCCGGAGCGACGAGAGGCCCATCGGGTCTTGGCCAACGAGGTCTGCGATCTGGTCCACGGGGCCGACGAGACCTCTCGTGCCGAACAGGCCGCCGCCGCCCTGTTCGGGGGCGATCTCGGCGGACTGGACGAGGAAACTCTCCTTGATGTGTTCGCCGATGCACCGTCCACCGATCTGTCCCGTTCGCTGCTCGAGGGTGTGGGTGAGCTCCTGGTCGATCTGTTGGCCACCACGGGCCTGGTCTCTTCGAAGAGTCAAGCCCGGACTGCCGTCGGCCAGGGTGGTGCCTATGTCAACAATCAGCGGGCCGAAGGCCTCGAACACCGGGTCACGACGGTCGATCTTGTCGCTGGTCGCTATGTGGTGCTCCGTCGAGGCAAAAAGGACCATCACCTGGTCCGCTTCGCCTGACGCACGACCTTGTGCCTTACGCGGGCACGGCACTCGTTGATACGGCACTCGTTGATGAGGTGCTCTCTGGCGCTCGCCCGTCCCCACCTACACTCGTGGCCATGACCTCTGCTGGACCATCCGACACCTCCGCTGTTCGCTTGACCACGGGCCTGCCCGAGACCGTGATCGCGGCCGAGCCGGCCACCGTGCTCGAGGGCTTGGGCACGGCATTGGCTCAGCCTGCCGAGCTTCGACGCCATGCCGTGTCTGACGTGGTCCGCTCGGCCCCACGGTCGCTGATGGCCTGGGCGGCCCTCGGCGAGCTGGCACGAGACGATGTCGAGGCCTACGCATGCTTCCGGGTCGGTTACCACCGTGGCCTCGATGCGCTGCGCGGAGCAGGCTGGAAAGGGTCAGGCCTGGTGCGCTGGTCCCACGAAGAGAACCGGGGATTCCTGCGTTGCCTCGACGGCCTCCGTTCGGCGGCCGGAGCCATCGGAGAGCACGAGGAGGAGCAGCGCTGCGCACAGTTCCTGCGCCAACTCGATCCGGCATGGCGGCCGGATTGGACCGGCATCCCGTCCTGATGGAGTTCGGGGCCCTGAGAGATGGGGTCCAGAAACAGGGGGCCCAGAGGCATGGGACTCGCCGAGCAGGGAACCTGAGACCTGGGGCTCAGTGGAACCAGGCCCGGCTGCGTTTGCACCGACTGCGTGCAGTGGCCTCGATGGCAGTGGCTGGACTTGTCGTCGTCGCCAGTGGCATCGCTGGCGCAGGGTGTGCGGGACAGGATCAGACCGGTTCTGCGGCGAGTCGGGTGTCTGCCTGGGTGGGTCCAGGCGGCGGTGGTACATCGATCGGGACCCTTCGGGCCGATGTGGCCAATGTCGACCTGGCTTTTGCTGCACACAACAAACCTGGCGCCATCCGGACGGTGTGCGCACTGCTGAGCACTGACGCCAACAAAGCAATTGGAAATCTTCCTGCTCCCGACGAACGTCTCACCACTGCACTGAACCGGGCCTTCGAAGACGCTGCGGCCGCCGGCGATGAGTGCTTCCGGGGAGCGGCGGGTCCTGCGAGCCTCCTGGCGGCATCAGCACGCCACCGAGCAGCATTCGGGCCATTGCTCGAAGTGGCCCTCCACCGCATCGAAGCGATCACCGGGCATGCTCCGTCGACACCGACCACGGAACCGCCGCCGAATGGAGATCCATTCGGTGGCGGAGGGGCATGAGGACTGGGAGCAGGCATGAGTACTGGGAAGGGGCGTGATGGCACGGTTGCCTACGTCAGATGAGGAAGCCGGGATGACCGATGCAGCGGATCGCCTTCGACGCAGGGTGCTCTGGGCTATGCCGAGTGGCCTGTACATCGTGGGAAGCCGATCGGGCGACCGCTGCAATCTGATGACGTGCAACTGGGTCATGCAGGTCGCCACCACGCCGAAGCTGGTGGCCATCGGTATCGAGACTGCGTCGGTGACCCGGTCGCTGATCGAGGAGACGGGCTCGTTTTCGGTGAACCTTCTGGCTCGTAGCGACCGCTCCATTGTTCGACGGTTCGTCAAGCCTGTGCGCGATGTGGCTGTCGATGACGCTGGCCGCCTTGTTTCCTTGCAAGGCGAGCCCGTCCACGAAGTGACCGGAGGGCTTCCGGTCGTGAACGCCGCAGTGGCGTGGCTGACCTGCTCGGTGAGGTCGACAATGACGTGGGACGACAACGAAGCGGCTCTTCCGGCCAGTCACGTCCTGGTCATCGGTGAAGTCGTCGAGGTGGGTGCCTCCGAGAAGTTCGACACTCTCGGCGATCACTCCGATGCAGGCATCTTGTCCATGTCTGACACCCGGATGAGTTACGGAGGCTGAAGGTCGGGGGCTACACGTTGGGGTCAGGTGGTGGACGGATCCGCAGCAGGATGAGTTGGCAGACCGCCGGCGTGCGGAGGCTTCACGGATGGTCTTGCCACCAGAACGCTGATCGCCCATACGACAAACGCTGTGGCCGCAAAGGAGATGCCGAGGATCACGACGCCACTCCAACCGCCACGTGTCCACGCCACGCCGGTTGCGGCCGATCCGATCGCACCACCGAAGAAGTAGCAGACCATGTAGCCCGTGTTCAGGCGAGATCGGGCCGCTGGATGTAGGGCAAACACCTGGTGTTGATTCTGGATGTGGACAGCTTGGACTGCGAGGTCGCCGAAGATCACCCCGATTACCAGGGCCCAAAGGTGATGCCCACCTAGGGCCATCACGGCCATGGATGCCACGAGGAGCAACAGTGCCCCGCCGGTGACACGGCGCTCCCAGCCTTGGTCGGCGAGGTGACCACTGAACGATGCCGCTCCTGCTCCGACCACGCCAAGCAGTCCGAAGAGTCCGATGGTGGCCGATCCGTAGCCGTAAGGGGGGCCAGCCAGGAGGAAGGAGAGCCCGGTCCACAAGACGCTGAAGGTGGCAAAGATCAAGGCACCCAGTGCGGAACGCAGTTGCAGGACCGGCTCGGTGGCCAGGAATCGGGCCGCCGAGCGCAAAAGGACCAGGTAGTGCACGCCTGGCCGAGGCTGCTCGCCAGGAAGGCGGACGGCGAGGATTCCAGCCAGAACGAGCATCATGACCGAAGCCAGCCAGTAGACGGTCCGCCAGCTGGACTGCTGTGCGACAAGTCCGGCGAAGGATCGGGCCAGCAAGATGCCGAGGAGCAGGCCACTCATCACCGTTCCCACCACTCGGCCCTGACGTTCCGGTTGGGCGAGGGAGGAGGCGAAGGGGACAAGGATCATGGCGGCAACCGAACACACCCCCGCGGCGCCGATGGCTACTTCCAGGACGATGAGGGAAGGCGCTGAGGCGCCGACGGCCAGTGCGACGGAGGCCGCGGCCAGCACGATGGGAACGAGCCTTCTTCGCACGAGGATGTCTCCGAGCGGGACCACCAGGGCAAGTCCGAGGATGTAGCCGACCTGTGCAGCCGTCACCACGTCTGCCGTCGGGCCCTTGGGCACGCCGAAGGTTCGGGCGATCTGGGGAAGAAGTGGCTGGGCGTAGTACATGTTGGCGACAGCAAGCCCGCAGGAGGCGGCGAAGAGGGCCACCATCGACGATGTCATGACAGTTCGGCCATCTCCGCCAACTACGGGTGCACCCGCCATTACGTCGCCTCGCCAGTGGCGGAGCGGACAGGAACGATGCGATGACTACCGGCATCCCAATGCCCTCCGGGCAGTACGGAACCGCCTGGCGGGATTCCCAGCGTTGTGCGGGCATCGTCGAGCGGGATGTCGAGAATGCTCCAGAAATCCCAGGACCGTGCACTGAGATCGGTAGTCGTCTCCGAGCCGCGCAGTGCTGCAGCGGCCAACTTGCGGGGATCGAGCCGCGCTCGGTCGGGGTCGAAGACGCCGACCCTGATGCCTTGGTGCCACTGCAACATGATGACGGCCAGGTAGTCCATCCCGCCCTTTTGACTGTTGGCAGCATTGAACACGGCGAGATAGACCTCGTCTTCAGGACTTGCGTCGTAGGCCGTCAAAACATGATGGATGTCGTGAGACCCGAGTACCTCGAGTGGAAGCACCCCCGGAGAACCGGGAAGGTCGAACTCGGTATCTGCGTAGAAGCGGGCCAACTGATCCGCAACTGTGCCGTCCTTCGGCTCACGGATCGCTCTGCGCAAGAGCTCGAGGTCCGCCGCCGGCGTGAGAACCGGAGGCTCGAGGTGGTCCATGCGGGCGGCGATCACCTCGACAGTAAGACCGGTCTTCCATGAGAGAAACCGTCGGAACAGGTCGGTCTGGGCCCGTGCTGCGTCGCTTCGACACGTTGCCTCAACGTCGCGGACGGTGGCATCGTCGGCACCGAGTCCTCGGGCCAGCCAGCGAGCGGCGTGCAGACCGTGAGGATCAGGCTGATCTGCATCCAAGGCGACGAGTAGTGCCGCATGCACGACCTCTCCCCGTTGTTCGTGATCAGGGATCCAGCGAGCGATGGCCGCTACCGCCTCTTCCTCGCTCGACCACGGCTCATCCAAGGCCAGAAGGGGGCCGAGATCGTCGATGATGTCTCGTTCTTGGGCGTGTTGGGCCGCCAGAGCGACTGAGGCGAATGCTTGCACTAACTCCAAAGGGTGGCCCCGGAACGGCCGCGTGCCGCGTGCCGTGGCGACGACCCGCATGGCGGCCACGAGGCCGAGAATGCCTGCGTTCCCACCGTGGATCAGCAGTGACACGGTGCCTCCATGGTTGGATCCAGGTTGACGAATTGTGCCGAGGGGCACGCTCGATGGGTCGCAAGGTGGCGCGCTGAATGCCGTTCGCTAATGTCCAGAACATGAACTGGCCCGCCACGATCGATGACTTCGCTGCCGCTTTTTCCATCATTGAGTCTGAAGGCGTGCAGGGCTATGTCAATGGTGGCGCTGGGGCTGAACTCACTCTCGGCCGAAACCTCGACGCCTGGGATGCCATTGAGATTCGCCCGAAAGCGCTCGCCGGTGTCGGTACGCGCGACCTGAGCACCACTGTTTTGGGAGCCAGTGAAGCTCATCCGATCGTGGTGGCACCGGTGGGGTTTCAGGGGTATGTGCACTCCGAGGGTGAGATAGGTCTCGCCCAAGGGAGCGTGGATGCCAATGCTCGTTACTGTCACTCCACCTTCGGAGCGGCCGGTTTCACCGATCTGGAGGACATCGACGGGTTGCGTTGGTGGTTTCAGCTCTACTGCTTCAACGACCACGGACTCAACACATCGCTCGTACAACGAGCAGAGGAAGCGGGCGCAGAAGCGATCTTGCTCACCGTGGACCTCACTGCACTGGGTCACCGAGATCGCGATCTCCACACCGGATTCATCTTGCGAGGCAACCGACCGGTTGCCTGTGTGGCCGAAGTAGGCCTGGCCGACCCACGGCTGGCTCCGGTGTGGGCGTCGTTGGACCATGACCTGTCCTGGGCCACCCTGGCGAGGACGATCGAAGACGCGTCGGTGCCTGTTCTGGTGAAGGGGATCCTGCGCGGTGACGACGCGGTGATGGCTGTCGAACATGGGGCGGCTGGCGTGATCGTCTCCAACCACGGAGGGCGCCAACTCGATACGGCTATTCCGACGGCCCGAGCTCTGGTCGACGTCGTTGATGCACTTGGAGGGCATGGCGAGGTGTTGGTCGATTCGGGGATCCGTAAAGGTGTCGATGTGGCCAAGGCGATCGGAATCGGGGCAACGGCAACGATGGTGGGTCGACCCGCGTTGTGGGGCCTCGGCGTTGGCGGCCGTGAGGGCGTGTCCCGGGTGCTCGAACTGCTGATCGAAGACTACGACCGGGCGCTTGCGCTCATCGGGGCGAGTTCGACCGACGTGTTGTCGCCGGATCACTTCACCCTTCCGGACTGACGCCTTCTTTGGAAAACTGGTCCTGACGGCTGTCATCGAATCGCCTCGGCGAGGGCACATGTTCCCAGGGAAACAACCCTGCTGAACTGGACTTTCTTGTGGTGAAACTGTCCGTTCGTCAGGCGTCGCTGTCACCCGCCGGACGGAGATCCACGTGCAAAATGAGGATGCCGTCCTCAATCGATGCCGTGGCATCGCCCAGCATGGCGAAGTCCATGAAGTCGGCCCGAGCCTGTTCCTTGAACCGCTCCCGATCGGGGCCCTCGACGGGCGGTAGTCCGCGCTTGCGCACAGCCTCGGATCGGGCACGAAAGCGCTCGATCATGGCGGCGGGGTCGAACTCAGCGGGCATACGACGACTGTACTGCCCGGTAATGGCCACCGGCATCATCTGCGGCGCACTACACTCGCCTCATCGATCTTTGGTGGAAGACCTGGCGAATCCGCGCCGGTCTGGCCACCCCGGGGTGGGTCAAGGAGTTGGTTCCGTGAAGAAGGGACGCCATCGCCGCTTCGAAGAAGCGCGCAGCCTGAAGCGTTCGGTTGCCACCGACAGCAAGCGCTGTGCCGAGTGCGGTGCAGAGCCAGAAGACCAGCACGCGTCGTGGTGCCTGGCCACCGAAGATGCGTACGACGAGATCCTCGGCACTGCGCCGCGGGCTGTCGAGGTTGACGAGGACGATCCCCTGCTGCAGTAGGGAGGGCATTGCGGGCCACGCCTGATGGGCCGCGCAAGGCCGGCCAGGCCTGTTGAGGGCATGCCCCCGTGGGCACCATCGAGTCGCGCGTGGCCTGAGCGGCTCCTCATCCCACGCCGGCGGCCGCTTGACAGTGCACCTTTGGTGAAGCCGCTGGACGGGAGCGGGAAACCCTGTGGCTGGCGTGGTCGATGCATCTGTCACGCTGACTGCACAACGCGGGTCAGGCCAACGTTCGATTGCCAACGTTCGATTGCCACCGTTCAACTGATCACTGTTGAACTGATAACTGTTGAACTGATCACTGTTCAACTCCCAACAGTCGAACTCGCCGATGCGCAACTCGCGTGGTTCGCCAAGAGTTCCCCCGAGTGTCTCAGCGTTTGAGTGTGGGGTGGGGGAGCAGGGTCGTGGATGCTGGCAGCATCCGTCGATCCAGGTAGTCGACGAGGCGTGCGTAGACCTCAGGGCCTGCCATGGCCTCGAGTTCGGCCCGCATGGTGCGGTAGACGGGATCGCTGGCAGCAAACGCCGCGGGATCTTCGGTGCACCACCAGTGGAAGTCATCGCCACCGTCGCCCCAGTGGCGGCGGTCCCACTGACGGATGGTTGAGGTGACGCGGCCGTCGGGGGACGTTTCGTCCTCACGGCGCAGCGGAAGTTGCCAGCACACTTCAGGCTTGAGTTCTACGTGACTGACCCCCCGCCGCTCCGACTCGAGGTGGAGAGCGCAGCCAGCGCCAGCGGCAAATCCGGGGCGGTTGAGGAAGATGCACGCATCGTCGACGAGTCGCGTCCCAAGGTCGCCGTCTTCGAGCGTCATGACAACCCCATCGGCTCCCTCTGCATGGAACTGCCACAGATCTGGGGACACCGTCAACGCGACCTCTTCGGTCCGTCGAGCATCCTCTGCGTCGGTGAAATGCGCTCCATACGAGCAGCAGCCTTGGATGAGTTCAGGCGTCGGTCCGGTCAACACTCCTTGGCACCCCGACCCGAAGATGCAGTTCCAACCGCTGGCCAGAAACGTCACGTCGAAGAGCCACGTGCGCTCCTCGGAAGGGTCGTCGAAACTGACCCATTCATGGGCGTCGTCGGGTAGATGCGTGGAAGAGGAAGGCACCCTCGTATGATGGCAGGCATGACTGCTGACCGTGAGGACGTCGAACCCGTGCTGACCATCACGCCCGAGGCCCGGGCCACCGTGCTCGAGGTGCTGGCCCAAGAGGCCGAGGCCGACACGCTTGCCCTGTGGCTCGAGGTGAGCGGTGAGGTCAATGGTGCCTACGCCTACGACATGTACTTCCAGGCCGTGAGCGGTGCTTCGGCCGGAGACGTGGTCCAGCCAGACGACCAGCTGACGGTGATCGTTCCTGAAGACAGCGTGGCCCGCCTGCAGGGTGCACGCCTCGATTTCGTGACCGATGCATCGGGCGAGGGTGGCTTGGTCATCGTCAACCCGAACACCCCGCCAGCTCCGACGTTGGCTGGCCTCGGCTCACTTCCCGAGGTTGACCTGTCTGATCCGTTCGCCAAGCGCGTCGTCGATGTACTCGAGCAGCAGGTCAACCCCAGCATTGCTTCCCATGGTGGTCGGGCCGATCTGGTCGCCGTGAACGACCTGTCGATCTATCTTCGGCTGTCGGGTGGTTGCCAGGGATGCGGCATGGCCAAGGCCACCTTGTCTCAGGGCATCGAAGTCATCTTGCGAGAGGCCATCCCCGAGATCGCCGATGTCGTGGACGTCACCGATCATGCCGACGGGGCAAACCCGTACTACCAACCCGCCTGATCGGTCTCACGGTCGCCGATCCACCACCTGATACGGGCTCGAGATGAGCGCCCTCTTCGTGGCGGTGGGTGCTGTGGTGGGTGGAGTCGGCGGTGCAGTACTCGATCCCGCTGGCCAGAGGTTGGCCGAGCGCAGTAGAGCGGCCGATGAACGACGTCGAGCGGAACGGGCAGCGCGGGCAGCTGAATCTGAACCACCGGGCGCGGCCACCGACAACGTGGATGGAGCAGTCACCTCTGGCGCTCCTTCGCCTCTTCGGCCTACCCCCTATCTTCCCATCGGTCCGTCTCGGGCTCGCCAACTGGCGGTCGCTGTGGTGTGTGCTGTCCTGCTCGCTGCTGCGTCAGCGCACTTCGGCGCTCATCTGATCGTGGTCTCCTACTGGGTCTTCTTCTTAACCCTGGTCACAGTCTCGGTGACCGACCTCACGCATCGGTTGGTGCCCCGCCACCTTGTCTACGCGGCATTGGTCGTCATGGTTCCTATCGACATCGCCGTGAGCGCTGTCGATGGCACGTGGCACGACCTGGTGGGTGCGGCCATCGCTGGTGGCGTGGCCTTCGGACTCTTCTTCCTGATCTGGTTCTTCGTTCCACGGGGCATGGGATTCGGCGATGTCCGTCTCGCCGGATTGATCGGGGTCGGCCTTGGCTATCTCAGCTTGCTGCACGCCTATCTCGGGTTCCTCGGAGGCTTTCTTCTTGGCCTGATGGTGGGGGTCGTGGTGTTGGTGCGCTCGTCAGAAGGACGAAAGACGAGAGTGCCGTTCGGCCCCCCGCTGGCTGGCGGTGCCGTGGCGGCAACGCTGTGGGGCGGAGCCGCAGCACACGTGTTGTTCCACACCGCGGGCTAGGTCCGGCGCGTCGTCTGCCGGACGCAAGCCCACGTCACCAGAAGTCTTCTGCTGGAACAGAGGTGCATCACGTGTCTGAGCATCGCGGTGATTCGATGGGGCGCATGCAGCGTTGGTTCACCCTTGATTCCCCGCAATTCGACAACCCCTTGCTCAACTCAAGCCCATCCCTCCAGACCCTGGTGTCACCCCGGGTAGATTTGCGGAATGCTGCGCTATCTAACCGCCGGAGAGTCTCACGGCCAAGCCTTGGTGGTGATCCTCGAGGGCATCCCTGCGGGATTGCACGTCACGGCGGAGGACATCCAGGCTGAACTGGCTCGCCGTCGTCTGGGCTTTGGTCGAGGCCCCAGGATGCGCTTCGAAGTCGATGAGGTCACCTTGGTCGGTGGAATTCGCCATGGACGGACCCTGGGCTCACCGATTGCCATCGAGATTGCCAACACCGAATGGCCCAAGTGGATGGAGGAGATGTCTCCTGCACCAGGCCGGCCTTCCAAGGTCCTTACGCAGCCTCGTCCGGGTCACGCCGACCTGTCAGGCATGCTCAAGTACGGCTTGGAGGATGCCCGCGACGTGCTGGAGCGGGCTTCGGCACGTGAGACGGCCGCTCGGGTGGCGGCGGGCGCTGTGGCCAAGCTGCTTTTGGCGGAGATGGGCGTCGGCGTGGTCAGTCACATCGTCCAGATGGGTGCCGAGCGAGCTGCCCCGGGCATACTGCCCACGGTCGACGACCGTGATCGGATTGATGCATCCGAAGTGCGGTGTCTCGACGCCGAGGCTGAATTGCGCATGATCGGCGCCATCAAGGCTGCGGCCAAGGCCGGAGACTCGCTTGGTGGAGTCGCCGAGGTCGTGGCCCTTGGCATGCCCGTGGGCGTCGGGAGTCATATTCACTGGGATCGGCGCCTCGATGGCTTGCTGGCTCAAGCCCTGATGAGCATCCAAGCCATCAAGTCGGTGGAGATCGGCGAGGGCGGCGAGGCCGCTGGGTTGCTTGGCTCCCAAGCGCATGACGCTATCCGCATGGCGCACACGGACGGCACCGAGTCCGACGTCCGGGGCGGGGGCTACGTACGCGACACCCACCGGGCCGGTGGCATCGAAGGTGGAATGACCACGGGGGGTCCCGTGGTGGCTCGGCTGTCGATGAAGCCCTTGGCGACGCTCAACCGGCCGACGCTGGGAACGGTCGACGTGGCTACGGGTGAAGAGACGGTGTCGTTCAAGGAACGCACCGATGTCACTGCCGTGCCGGCCATGGGCGTGGTTGCTGAGACGATGATGTCGCTGGTGCTGGCGTCCGAGTCGCTACGCAAGTTCGGCGGTGATTCGGTGGCTGAGTTGCGCCGGAACCTCGATGGCTACCTCGCCACCTTGGGCGAGACTCCTTCGGCGGCCGATGCGTGACCTGCTCGTGTTGGTCGGCATGATGGGATCAGGCAAGACCACCGTCGGACTCGATCTGGCCGAGCGACTCGGCTGGGAGTTCGTCGACACCGACGCGGCCGTGACCCGTCGCACGGGGTCAACCCCATCCGAGATCTTCGCTGCGCGAGGTGAGGCCGGGTTCCGAGAAGAGGAGACAGCCGCATTGGTCGAGATCCTCACTCCCGAAGAAGGCATCGCACCTGACGCATCTCACCGTGGCCCTGCCGTGGTCGCTACCGGTGGAGGAATCGTGGTGACCGACGTCAACCGGACTCTGCTGGCCGACCTTGCCGCATCCGCTGGCCAGCATGGGTCAGTCGTGTGGCTGCGGGGCGAGCCTGCGACGCTGGCCTCCCGCGTGGGCAACGCTCAGGATCGACCCTTGCTCCAGGGCCGGCCGGCTGAGGCTCTTGCCGAGATCGATGCGAGAAGACGCCCGTGGTATTCCGAAGTAGCAACGGTCATCGTTGACGTGGATGGGTACTCGCCTGACGAGGTGGCTGACCGGGTTCTGGAAGCTGTGGGACTACCAGCGGGAGGGGCGTGATGGACGTCGTCCCTGTGGCATTGGGCGAGCGGTCCTACGACATCGTGGTCGGGAGGGGTGCTCGCCACGAACTGGCCCGAGTGGTGGCTGAGGGTGTGCCGAGTGCTCGCCGAGCGGCGGTGGTGACCCAAGAGGGGATCGGCATTGAGGTCGACCCCGGTTTGCCAGTAGACGTCTTCGTCGTGCCCGATGGCGAAGAAGCAAAATCGTTGGCCCAGGTAGAGGCGCTCTGTCGGGGATTCGCCGCCGCTGGACTCAGCCGGGCTGATGTGGTGGTGGCCGTAGGGGGCGGCGTGGTGACCGATCTGGCCGGATTCGCCGCGGCATCGTTCCACCGGGGGACGGCCTATGTGAACGTGGCGACCTCATTGCTGGCCCAGGTCGATGCGGCCATCGGAGGCAAGACAGGGGTGAACATCCCCGAAGGAAAGAACCTGATCGGAGCCTTCTGGCAGCCCAGGGCCGTCTTGTGTGACACCGAGGCACTGGAGACGTTGCCCGCAAGAGAGTGGGCGTCTGGTAGGGGCGAGGTGGCGAAGTACGCCCTGTTGGGCATCGAATCGGGTAGAGGCGGCCCGCCTTCCGCTGACGATCCGATTGAGATGCAGGTCGCTCAGTGTGCGGCGATCAAGGCTGCGGTAGTGGCTGGTGACGAACGTGAGGGAGATCGTCGGATGCTCTTGAACTACGGCCACACCCTGGCGCACGCCATCGAGGCGTCAGCCTTCGGTGACGCTGACGCCGATCTTCGTCATGGCGAGGCCGTGGCCATCGGGCTGATCTTTGCCGCACTGCTCGCTGAACGCATGGGACGTATCGATGAAGCGGCCGTGGAGCACCACCGTCGGGTGGTGGAGGCCTTCGATCTCGACGGCCACCTCCCCCGAGGTCTCAACGCAGAGAAACTCGTCTCGTTCATGGCGCGCGACAAGAAGGCCCAAGGGGACCTGACCTTTGTCCTGGACGGCCCGGACGGCCTCGAAGCCATCCGTGGCATCGATTCGGCCGATGTCGTCGCTACCCTGGCAGACATGGAGCGAATGGCACCCTGGAACGACGGCCCTTTCTGATGGCCGACACACCCACGTCGTCTCACACGGCTTCGGCCAACTCGGGCCTGATCGTGCTGTTGTCCGGGCCGAATCTCAACCTTCTCGGCGATCGAGAGCCAGCCATCTACGGCACCGAGACGCTCGATGATCACGTGGCGGCCGCCCGGGTGGCAGCAGAAGCCCTCGGATGGACACTCGAACACGTGCAGTCGAACCACGAGGGCGAGTTGATCGAGGCGGTCCATGCTGCTCGCACTCGGGCCACGGCCATCATCGTCAATGCCGGAGCCTTGACCCACACCTCGTGGTCGCTCCATGACGCGCTGGCGGCATTCGACGGCGTGGTGGTCGAACTACACCTTTCGAATCCGGCGGCCCGAGAGCCCTTCCGGCACACGTCGGTGATCGCTCCGGTGGCCGATGGTTGCATCGCTGGTTTTGGTGCGTTGGGCTACCCCTTGGCCGTTGAGGCTGTGGTGCGTGTAGTCGCCGCTCAGTCGTGAGCGGGAATCGATGACGAGTCGGGCTGGCGGTGGCCGGGACATCGGCACCTCCCCGCCGGGGAGGAGTGAGCATCTGCCCCCAATCTCCGTCGTTGGTCGCCTCGACCGCCTGCGCAAGATTCTGGCCACTGAAGGTGCAGGCTCCACCTCGGGGGCGTCGAGCGATGGAAGCCCGTCGGGAGGTCCCCTCGACGTGCTGGTGGTCACCGAAGCAGCCAACATCCGCTGGTTGACCGGCTTCAGTGGTTCAGCCGGGACCTTGGTGGTCACGCCCGAGCGAGCACTGCTGGTTACCGACGGGCGGTATCGCACGCAGTCGACCGAGCAGGTCGATGCCTCCGGGGCCGAAGGGGTCGACATCGTCATCGGGGGCGGGGGAGCGCAGCGCGATGCTCTGGTGACAGCAGCGGCTGGAGCGAGTCGGGTAGGCCTCGAGGCCGATCGGGTGAGTTGGGCAGCAGCAACGTCGTGGCAAGCATCGTTCTCCCCATCGGCCCTGGTGCCAGTGTCGGGACTCGTGGAACAGCTTCGCCACATCAAGGACGACGCGGAGATCGCCCGCATGGCGTTGGCTGCCGCTGCCGCCGACGCCGCCCTGGCGCAGACCCTGCCGCTGTTGGCTGCCGCAGGCCGGCGCACAGGGGAGGTGCTCACCGAGGCGGCCTTCGGTGCCGCACTCGACCACGCCATGCGCATGCAGGGAGCGGAGGATCGTGCCTTTGAGACGATCGTGGCTTCAGGAGAGAACTCGGCCAAGCCGCATGCTCGGCCCGGCTCGAGGATCATCGGTCCCGGTGATCCTGTGGTCGTCGACTTCGGGGCCATGGTCGACGGCTACCGGTCGGACATGACTCGCACCTTCTGTATCGGCGGCGAGCCAACTGGCACTCTCGGCGACGTGTTCGCCGTTGTGGCCGAGTCCCAGCAGGCCGGCGTGGCCACGGTGCTACCTGGCCGGGAAGCAGGGGACGTGGACGCGGCATGCCGGGAGGTCATCGGGGCTGCAGGCTGGGCGGAGAACTTCGAACACGGGACCGGACATGGTGTGGGCCTCGACATTCACGAGGGGCCATCGGTCGGCGCAGGTTCGACTGCTATCCTGTGGGCAGGCACCGTGGTCACCGTGGAGCCCGGCGTGTATCTGCCCGACATTGGCGGGGTCCGTATCGAGGACACGCTGGTGGTCACCTCTGAGGGCTCTCGTCCACTCACTCTGTTTCCGAAGGATGTTGCTGTCTGATGTCTGTATCCACCAACGATCTGCGCAACGGCATGACCCTTGACCTTCCCGAGGGCCTCTTCAACGTGATCGAGTTCCAGCACGTCAAGCCAGGCAAGGGCGGCGCCTTTGTGCGCACCAAGCTGAAGAACCAGCGCACCGGTGCGGTCATCGAGCGCACCTATCGCGCCGACGAGAAACTCGAGCAGGCAATCATCGACAAGCGGGAGATGCAGTTTCTCTATCGCGACGGTACGGAGTATGTCTTCATGGACACCTCGTCCTACGACCAACTGCAAGTAACCAACGACCAACTTGGCGACACCACCAGCTACCTCAAGGAGGGCGATGACGCCGTCCTGCAGTTCTGGGGAGACGAGATCGTCGGAGTGGAACTCCCTGCTGCCGTCGAGTTGACGATCACCGAGACCGAGCCCGGTGTCCAAGGTGACCGAGTCTCCGGGGCCCGTAAGCCGGCCACACTCGAGACCGGACTCGTCATCCAGGTCCCGCTTTTCGTGAACCCGAGCGACAAGGTCAAAGTCGACACCCGCACGGGCGAGTACCTGACACGGGCCTGAGGCCCTCGGGTCGGTTCAGCCGGCCTGCACCTCTCTCACCATGACGACATCCAGCGCCCCACGTCATCATGCCCGCGAGCGGGCGTTGGCCCTCCTCTACGAAGCAGAGATGAAGGGCATATCTGGGACCGAGGTTCTCGCCGCACTTCCGGCTGCTCCTGATGCCTATGTAGCAGTGTTGATTTCTGCGGTCGATGATCGACGAGTGGAGATCGACACGCTGGTAGGGGACGCTGCCATCGGGTGGGATCTCGAGCGGATGGCAGTCGTCGATCGCAATGTCCTGCGAATGGCTACCGGTGAACTGTTGGCCTGCGACGATGTGCCCACAGCCGTGGTGCTGAATGAAGCTGTGGAACTGGCATCGGCCTTCTCCACCGACGACTCGAGTCGCTTCGTTAACGGCATCTTGGCCACCGTGGCTACACAGGTCCGCAGCTGAGTTGTTCTCGTGTGCTGTCGACCAGTGCGAAACAGGTCGTCTCGCCTAACCCGTTGGTGAACTCCTTCCTTCCAGGTCACTGAGCTTCTTCCGGGTCACTTAGATCCTTCCGGGTCACTGAGCTCCTTCCTTCGGCAGTGATCTCACCAATCTGAGATCCAGCTGCATCGATCATCAGCTGCGGCGAACTCACGCAGCGCAGATCGTCTCGCGCGACATCGGGGCGAACGTGAGACGAGGCATCGGTGGACGCCGGATGCCTCGGTCAGGCCCGGTTCGGCAGTCCAAACTGGACCCGAAGGCCAACCGACCACTGCTGTCCAACGTGTAGAGTCAGGGCGTAGACCGTGAAGCGGGTCCCGTGAGGCCCGTACGGACTGGAGGAGCAGGTGGCAGAACGCGAACGTAGTCATACCCGACCACGGGGTGGCATCTTCGTTCCCAAGGCCCAGGTCATGTCTGCGGACGACGTGCGGCGAGCTATCACCCGAATGGCTCACGAGATTGCTGAGCGGAACCGGGGACTGCATCACATCGCCCTGATCGGCCTGCAAACAGGCGGTGTGGGGATCGCGCAGCGCTTGGCGGACACGCTTGCTGAGGTTGAAGACGTCGAGGTTCCGGTCGGCACGGTGGACGTGGCGTTCTACCGCGATGACATCGGCCTGCGACCGGTACTTCCCGAAGCGACAACCGAGATCCCCTTCGACCTCACGGGGATGACCGTGGTCCTAGTAGACGACGTGCTCTTCACCGGCCGGACCATTCGGGCTGCCCTGAACGCGCTAGGCGAGTACGGACGGGCCCAGGCCGTGGAGTTGGCCGTCATGGTCGATCGCGGCCACCGTGAACTCCCGATTCGTCCGGACTATGTAGGCAAGAACCTCCCGACCAGTCGGGACGAGATGGTGGACGTGTCCGACGAAGGTGTTGTCATCGGCGAAGTGTTGGGCCGGTGATCTGGTGAGCGCGTTCCCCAAGCATCTCCTGGCCATGGATGACCTGGATGCCGGGGCCATCGGCGAGGTGTTGCGAGTCACCGACTCGTTCGCCGAGGTCGGTCGTCGAGCCAATCCCAAGGTGCCCACCTTGCGGGGGCGCACCGTGGCCACGTTGTTCTTCGAGGACTCGACTCGGACCCGCATGTCCTTCGAGACGGCAGCCAAGCGGATGTCTGCTGATGTGTTGTCGTTCGCTGCGGGGAGCTCTGCGGTCAAAAAGGGCGAGTCGTTGCGCGACACGATCGAGACCATCCAGGCCATCGGGATGGACGCCGTGATCATCCGTCATCGCTCATCGGGGGTTCCCGCTCGGGTGGCTTCGTGGGTAGAGGGCTGCGCGGTCATCAACGCCGGTGACGGCTGGCACCAGCATCCGACCCAGGCACTCCTCGATCTCTACACCGTGCGACAGTCCCTCGGAGGCGGCGACGAAGGGCTCGCCCGCTTCGCCGGCCTGCGGGTGACCATTGTCGGTGACATCCGCCACAGTCGGGTGGCGCGGTCCCAGATCACCGCGTATGCCGCCCTAGGGGCCGACGTCACCTTGGTGGCTCCGTCTACATTGCTCCCGCCATCACTCGAGGGCTGGCCAGTGGCCTCGGTGAGCCACGACCTCGACAAGGTGCTGGCCACCAGCGACGTGGTCTCCCTGCTGCGACTGCAGGCTGAGCGAGGAAGCGGCGAGTACGTACCGACCATGCGTGAGTACACGGCCGGATACGCCCTGACCGCTCGGCGTGCGCTCGAGCTACCCCCTGAAGCAGTCATCCTCCACCCAGGTCCGATGATCCGCGGCGTGGAGATCGCGTCCGAGGTGGCCGAGTTGCCATCAGCGAGGATCACCGACCAGGTCGGCAATGGAGTTGCTGTGCGCATGGCCGTGCTCTTCCTGCTGCTCGGTCAGCCCGCGTCTCTTGAGCACATGTCGGAACCACCCGACTCCGAACCGATCGGCGGACCTGCCCCCGAAGGAGGCCCTCGTGGCTGATCCAGGAACCGGGCGCATGTCGCCTACCGCCCCCATGGAACTGTTGGTTCGGGGCGGCACCGTGGTGGATCGCACCGGTAGTCGTCGTAGCGATGTCCGGGTGGTGGAAGGCACGGTGGTCGAGGTTGCCGAGGGGCTCGAGGCCGCACCAGGAGCCACCGTGCTCGATGCCGGTGGATGTGTGGTGTCACCCGGCTTTGTCGATCTCCATACTCACTTGCGTGAGCCAGGACGGGAAGAGGCCGAGACCATTGATTCGGGCACCCGTGCTGCGGCGCTGGGTGGGTTCACTGCCGTGGTGGCCATGCCCAACACAGAGCCCGCACTGGACTCAGCTGAATCGGTGCGCAACGTGCACGCGCTGGCCCAAGGGGCGATGGCCCATGTCGCCGTGGCCGGGGCCATCACCGTCGGACGGGCCGGTGAACGGCTGGCTCCTATGGCCGAGCTTGCCGCTCTGGGCGTGCGGATCTTCACCGACGACGGCGACGGTGTGCAGTCAGCCGGCCTGATGCGCCGTGCTCTGCAGTACGCCATGGACCTTGATGTGACCTTGGCTCAGCACTGCGAGGACAAGAGCCTGTCGGGTGGTGGCGTGATGCATGAAGGTGCGTGGTCGAGCCGACTCGGACTACCCGGTCAGCCCTCTGAGGCCGAAGAGGTGATGGTGGCCCGTGACATCGCCTTGGCTCGGGCCACGGGCGGTCGGGTCCACTTCCTTCACCTTTCCACGGCCGGTTCCGTCGAACTGGTGCGTCGGGCTCGGGCCGAGGGCGTCCCCGTCACCGCAGAGGTAGCACCACATCACTTCACGTTGACCGATGCCTGTGCCTGCGGTTTCGACCCCGTCTTTAAGGTCAACCCTCCGCTGCGTACCGATGCCGACGTGGCCGCCGTCAAGGCCGCGCTGGCCGACGGCACCGCCGACGCCATCGCAACCGACCACGCCCCCCATGCGCCCGAGTTGAAGGATCTGCCGTTCGACGAAGCTCCGCCGGGGATGCTGGGCCTCCAGACAGCATTGGCCTTGGCCGTCACCGAGCTCGCCCTTCCCATCGAGCACATCGTGGCCCTCCTCAGTTGGCAGCCAGCGGCAATCGCTCGCCTCGATGGCGCCTCGGGTGGCACTCAGGGTGGTGATGTGGCCCCGGGCCGACCGGCCAACCTGGCCGTGGTCGATCCCGTAGCGACATGGGTGGTCGACCCGGCCGCCCTCGCGAGCCGCAGCCGAAATACGCCCTATGGCGGCCGCACACTCACCGGACAGGTGCGTCACACCGTCTTGATGGGTGAACCGGTCGTGATCGATGCCGAGGCGCAGCGATGAGCCGCCGAGCCGGGGCCGCCCCCCGTTCCATCGCCCATCTCGTCTTGGCCGACGGCACCGTCTTCGAGGGGGAGTCCGCCGGGGCACAGCCCGCTAGCGGCATCGCCACCGGAGAGGCGGTGTTCAACACCGTGCTCTCTGGTTATCAAGAAGTCATCACCGACCCGTCCTATGCCGGGCAGGTGATTGCGTTCACCTATCCCCACATCGGCAACTACGGGGTCAACCCGACCGATGACGAAGCGACGCGACCTCACTGCCGCGGCGTGATCGTGCGAGACCTGGCCGAGCGGCCGTCCAACTGGCGATCCACGGGATCGCTCGAAGAGTTCCTTGTCGGCCATGACATACCGGCCATCACCGGCATTGACACCCGGCGTCTTACTCGCCACCTTCGTGAACACGGGTCGGTGCCGTGCGCCTTTGGCACCGCACCCCTTCCTGACCTGGTCGAGGCAGCTCGTCTGGCTCCGTCGACCGAAGGCTTGGACCTGGTCTCGACGGTGACCACCTCCGACATCCTCGTTCGAGGTGCGGGCCCGTATCGAGTGGTGGCCTACGACTTTGGCATCAAAGAGGCCATGGTCCGACAGCTCGGTGAGATGGCGACCGTCACGTTGGTGCCGGCGTCCACGCCGGCCGATGCCGTCTTGGACATGGCCCCTGACGGGATTTTCCTCTCCAACGGCCCTGGTGATCCGGCGGCCCTGCCAGACATCGTCAGCGAGGTGCGTCGATTGGCCGAGGTCGGGACGGTGCCGATCTTCGGCATCTGTCTGGGTCACCAACTCTTGGCCACCGCCCTCGGGGCGAGTACCTACAAACTTCCGTTCGGCCACCATGGGGGCAACCACCCTGTGCAAAGGTCGTCTACCGGCGTGGTCGAGATCACGTCGCAGAACCACAACTACGCGGTGGCTGCCGAATCGCTGGGTGCCGCTGAGGTAACACATGTCAATCTCAACGATGGGGTGATCGAGGGGCTGCGCTCCACCGGTACGCCGGCGTTCAGTGTGCAATACCACCCCGAAGCCGGCCCTGGCCCCCACGATGCCCGCTACCTGTTCGAGGAGTTTCGTCTGCTCATGGATGCCACCGGCGCCCGCCCGGGAGGTGGTCGCTGATGCCGCGGCGCACCGACCTCGACTCCATCCTGGTCATCGGTTCGGGCCCCATCGTGATCGGCCAGGCCTGCGAGTTTGACTACTCGGGCACCCAGGCCTGTCGGGTCTTGGCCGAAGAAGGCTTCCGGGTTGTTCTGGCCAACTCCAACCCGGCCACGATCATGACCGACCCCGGCATGGCCGACCGCACCTACGTGGAGCCACTCGATCCTGACGTGCTGGCCGCCATCATCGAGCGGGAGCGGCCTGATGCCCTCCTCCCGACACTGGGTGGGCAAACAGCCCTGAACTTGACCATGGCCCTCTCCGAGCGCGGCGTCCTCGATGCCTTCGGCGTCGAAGTGATCGGGGCCAATCCCGAAGCCATCGCCACTGCTGAAGACCGAGAGAAGTTCAAAGCGGCCATGCAGGAGATCGGCCTTTCGGTGCCGGCATCAGGTTTCGCCCATTCGCTGGACGAGGCCATGGAGATCGGGGCGTCGATCGGCTACCCGATCATGGTGCGGCCGAGTTACATCCTCGGTGGGGCGGGGACCGGTATCGCCATGGACCCCAACGGACTACGTCGCCTGGCTGCCGAGGGCCTCGATGCTTCGCCGATCACCGAGGTGCTCGTCGAGCGCTCGATCGCGGGCCAAAAAGAGTACGAACTCGAGGTCATGCGCGACAACGCTGACAACTGCGTGATCATCTGCTCGATCGAGAACTTCGATCCCATGGGCGTGCATACCGGTGATTCGATCACCGTGGCCCCGGCTCAGACCCTGACTGACGTCGAGTACCAGGAGATGCGTGACGCAGCATTTGCCTGCATCCGCCGGGTCGGAGTGGAGACGGGAGGCTCGAACGTCCAGTTTGCCGTCGATCCCCTCACGGGCCATCAGACGGTGATCGAGATGAATCCACGGGTGTCGAGGTCCTCGGCTCTGGCCTCCAAGGCCACTGGGTTCCCGATCGCCAAGATCGCAGCCCGCTTGGCGGTCGGCTATCGACTCGACGAGATCACCAACGACATCACCGGGGCCACGCCTGCTTCGTTCGAGCCTGTCATCGACTACGTCGTCACCAAGATCCCTCGGTGGGCCTTTGAGAAGTTGCCCGGTGCGGCCCCGGTGCTGGGAACCCGCATGCAGTCGGTGGGCGAGGTAATGGGCATTGGCCGGACATTCCCCGAGTCGCTGCAAAAGGCCATCCGTTCGCTGGAGCAAGGTCGTGCGGGCCTCAATGGCGATCCCGCCGAGGCGTCCTTCGACGACACGTCCACCGAGGACCTCATGGCCGAGGCCGCCGTGGCCACTCCCGAGCGCCTGTTCCAGCTCGAGGCCCTCCTGCGGCGGGGCGTGTCCGTCGCCGAGTTGGCCGACCTGACCGGCATCGACCCGTGGTTCCTCGGCGAGATCGCCGGCATCACCGATGCCCGGATGGCCCTCGAGCTGCGGGCCACGTTGGGCGTCACGGCTGACGATCTCGACGCCAGGGAGTGGCGCCGCGTGAAGCGCCTCGGCTTCAGTGATGCACAGGTAGCTCATGTCCTGAGCACCTCTGTCGACGCCGTCCGCACCGCTCGCCTCGCTGCAGGCGCTCGGGTCACCTTCAAGACCGTCGATACCTGCGCTGCCGAGTTTCAGGCCGACACTCCCTACCACTACTCGACCTATGAAGACGAGGACGAGGTCGCTACCTCGGACCGCCAGCGGGTGATCATCCTCGGTTCGGGTCCCAACCGGATCGGCCAGGGCATCGAGTTCGACTACTGCTGCGTGCATGCCTCCATGGCCCTGCGTGACGCCGGCTTCGAGACGATCATGCTCAACTGCAATCCCGAGACGGTGTCGACCGACTACGACACGTCGGATCGCCTCTACTTTGAACCCCTCACGCCCGAAGACCTCGCCAACGTCATCGAATCCGAACAGGCGGCATCGGTCGATGGAGGACGCCTGGTCGGCGTCATCGTCTCACTCGGCGGCCAGACGCCATTGAAGTTGGCGGGCGGCATCGACGAATCCCTGGTGCTCGGCACGTCTCCTGCCTCAATCGATCTCGCAGAAGACCGGGAGCAGTGGAACGAGCTCTGCGTCCGTCTCGACATCCCTCAGCCGCCGGGAGGAACCGCTACGACGGCAGACGAGGCCGTGACCATGGCTCGGCGGGTCGGCTATCCGGTCTTGGTGCGGCCGTCCTATGTGTTGGGCGGCCGGGCCATGGAGATCGTCTACGACGATGACCGTCTCATTGCCGCCGTCGAGGCCATGTCCGGTATCGATGGATCCTTGGGTCGAGAGGGTGGGGTGACAGCCGAGCGTCCGGTACTCGTCGACCGGTTCCTCGAGGACGCCACCGAGGTCGATGTCGATGCTGTGCGCGATGCCACCGGCGAGGTGATGATCTGTGGCGTCATGGAGCACGTCGAAGAGGCCGGCGTCCACTCGGGCGACTCGGCCTGCGCTCTGCCACCGCAGACCCTCAACGCCGGCGTGATCGTCGAACTCGAGCGCATCGTCCGCCTGATCTGCGACGCCCTCGAAGTTCGAGGGCTGTGCAACGTGCAGTTCGCCGTGAAAGACGACCAGGTCTACGTGCTCGAGGCCAATCCCCGGGCCAGCCGGACCGTCCCGTTTGTGGCCAAGGCCACCGGAGTGCCCGTGGCCATGGTGGCCGCTCGGGTGATGGTCGGGGCCACGCTGGCCGAGTTGCGGACCGAAGGACTGCTCTGTGAGCCGGTTGGTGGTCACGTATCAGTGAAAGAAGCGGTGCTGCCCTTCAACAGGTTCCCTGGCGTGGACACCCTGCTGGGCCCAGAAATGCGCTCGACGGGCGAGGTCATGGGCATCGGAGCGACCTTCGGTCTGGCCTTCGCCAAAAGTCAGTTGGCGGCCGGGAATCGTCTCCCGACCGAAGGGACGGTCTTCCTCTCGCTGGCCGACCGTGACAAGGCAGGCGGCATCGAGGCGGCCAGGACGTTCGCCGAACTCGGCTTCTCGCTGGCCGCTACCTCGGGCACCGCTGCACTCTTGGAGTCTGAAGGGATCGAGGTGGCGACGGTGGTGGCCAAGGTGGGCACACCTCACCCTGGCGCCGCCGATGCGGTCGAGCTCATCGCTGGAGGACAGGTGCAGCTGGTGGTCAATACGCCGCGAGGGCGTGGTCCTCGAGCTGACGGTCTGCACATCCGAGAGACGGCGATGGCCCACCAGGTCCCCTGTCTGACCACCGTTGCCGCCGCTCGTGCTGCGGCTGCCGGGATAGCTGACTGGATCCGCCATCCTCTGACCGTCACCTCGCTCCAAGAGCATCACCAGCGGTGAATGCCGCTCGTCGGACCCGCAGCCGCGGACGCGCCGGCGGGATCCGTCGGTCCGGTACTGACCTGGCCGTCTCGGTGGGATCGGTCGCGCTGCCTGTCCCGGTGATGACGGCGTCAGGCACGGCAGGACACGCCGATGAACTCGCTGCCTATGGTCGCCTCGATGCCCTGGGGGCCATGGTCGTCAAATCACTGTCTGCCGATCCGTGGCCCGGGAATCCAGCCCCTCGGGTCCACGCTGCGGGTGCGGGCATGATCAACAGCGTCGGCCTCCAAGGTCCCGGCGTCGATGCCTGGATTGCTGACGACCTCCCTCGGTTGCGTGCCACCGGGGCCCGCACCGTGGTGAGCATCTGGGGCCAGCGAGTGTCTGACTACGCCCGTGCCGCAGCGATGTTGTCCGACGTCGAGGGGTTGACGGCCATCGAGGTCAACGTGAGTTGTCCAAATATCGAGGACCGCCGTCACATGTTCGCCCACTCCACACTGGCCACCGCCGAGGTGCTCGAAGTGGTGGGAGAGCAGCTCCCTCACCTTCCCCGTTGGGCCAAGTTGAGTCCGATGGTGTCCGACCTGGCTGCCGTGGCCGGTGCGGCGGCCGATGGTGGCGCCGAAGCCGTCACCCTCGTCAATACGGCACTGGCCATGGTCATCGATGTCGAGAGTCGGCGACCGGCTTTGGGATCGGGCCGTGCGGGTGGGGGTTTGTCGGGTCCTTCGGTCCACCCGCTGGCCGTGCGAGCCGTCTTCGATGTGCGGGCTGCCCACCCGGACTTGGCCATCATCGGTGTCGGCGGAGTGATGAACGGTCGAGATGCCATCGAATTGGTGATGGCCGGGGCGGACGCCGTGCAGGTCGGGACAGCCACCTTCCGGGACCCACGAGCGGCCTGGACGGTCCTCGAGGAGATGGATCGTTGGTGTGCGGCTCACGGCGTGGGCTCGGTGCGCGAGTTGCAAGGGGTGGCTCACCGATGATGACCACGACCCGTGCATCTGCGCTACACCGAGAGATGGTCAAGAGGACGAACATCACGAGAGCGCACCCATCTCGCCTGCCCGGGTCATCTCTGTGGAGGCAATCGATGGACCCTGGAGGAGCACGATGACCGAACTGATCCACGAAGCAACTGGCGTCGAAGGTTTTGCCGCCAGGGTGGCCAGGGCTGTGGCCGCAACAGGTCCGCTCTGCGCAGGGATCGACCCGTCGGAGGGGCTTTTAGGCGAATGGGGATTGCCAGCATCGGCCGATGGCGTCCGCACGTTCGGACTGCGCTGCATCGAGGCATTCGCTGGCGAGGTGCCGGTGGTCAAGCCCCAGGTGGCGTTCTTCGAACGTTGGGGAGCGCAGGGCATGGCTGCGTTGGAAGACGTGCTGGCCTCCGGTCGCGACGCTGGCCTGCTGGTCATCGCCGACGCCAAACGAGGAGATATCGGTTCGACCATGGCGGCCTATGCCTCGGCGTGGCTCGATCCGTCGAGTCCGCTGGCCGCCGATGCCGTCACGGTGGCCCCCTATCTGGGATTGGGCGCACTCCAGCCGGCACTGGATCTTGCGTCAGCAACAGGGCGCGGCGTGATCGTGGTGGTGCGTAGCTCCAATCCGGAGGGTCGATCTCTTCAAGAAGCACGCACGCAGGGCACAGAGGACGTGGTCGGGCCGGCGGTGGAGGACATGCTCTTGGGGGAGATCGCCTCCTGCAACCACGGAGGGCTGGCCACGCCAGGCTCCGTGGGAGCGGTGATCGGGGCCACTCGCGCCCCTTCGGCCTTCGACTTGGCCGACCTCGGTGGGGTGATCCTGGCTCCCGGCCTCGGGGCTCAAGGGGGCACCGCTGAGGGAGCGGCCGCACTCTTCGCCGGGTGCCGGCCAGGTTCGGTCCTCCCCAGCGCTTCGCGATCGATCCTGAGTGCCGGCCCGGACGTTGCCGATCTGCGGGCTGCAGCTCGCGCTGAGTGCCAGGCGTTGGGGGACGCACTCGTGTGACCGGTCGGCGCTGGGTTCCTTATGGGCTGGTCGTGTTCGCCGTGTTGGCCGCCAACCTGCCTGCAGTTGCCCATCTGGTGACGACCGACCCCATGCACATCGATTCGGGGCTGTTGACCGGGTTCCCTCAGTGGCTGCACGGCTACCCGACGGCAGATCCCAATGCCGGCTTCCTGATCCAGGCACTCGGGCATCTGGCGTCGACGGAGTGGCTCACCGGCCATGTGCCTTGGTGGAATCCCTACGAGGGGGTGGGGGTCCCCCTGGCCGGGGAGATGCAGAGCGGGGCGTTCTATCCGTTCACCCTGCTGCTGGCTCTTCCCAATGGCCTTCTCTGGCTCCAGACGAGCCTCGAGGTCTTGGCTGGCTGCACGACGGTGGCCCTCCTGGGCCGCCTAGGCGTGGGCCGCACCCTGGCCGGAGCGGGGGGCGTGGCATTCGGGTTGTGTGGGACGTTCGCCTGGTTCGCCCATGGCCCGGTGCGGGTCCTAGCCCTCCTCCCGCTCTGCCTGCTGGGGGTGGAGCGGGTGCTGGATGCCGCAGCCGACGAACGACCTTGGGGATGGCGGATCCTGGCTCTTGGCCTGGCGGGCTCGGTTGTGGCTGGATTCCCAGAGACCACTGCGCTGGATCTGGCCTTCGTCGTCGTGTGGGCCGGGCTGCGAACCTTTGGTTCGGATCGCTTGGCCGCTGGTCGCAGCCGAGTGCGTCAACGGTGGATGACCATACGCAAGCTGGCCTTAGGCGGCGGACTCGCCGTGGTGCTTTCAGCCCCGGTGTGGGTCGCATTCGTGGGTTTTCTCCCGTCGGCCTACACCGGAGGTCACGCCGGAGACGGGTTCGCCCACGTGACGTTGCGGGCCCGAGACCTGGCGCAGTTGATCCTGCCCTATGGCGTCGGACCGATCGCCGGGTTCCGGTCATCGGGGCCCATCGACAATCTCGGCATCTTTTGGTCGAACGTCGGTGGCTACCTGGGGGTGACGCTGGCTGCGGCCGGACTCATCGGCCTCGTGGGGCGTCGCCATCGGACCCTGCGGATCGGTCTCGGATTGTGGATCGCCGTGTGTCTGGCCCGAACCTATGGGTTCGCCCCGGTCGTGGATGTCCTGGCCCATGTGCCAGGTCTACGCAGCATGGCTTTCTATCGCTATGCCGACCCTACGTGGGAGTTGGCCGCCGTCGTGCTGGCCGCACTCGGACTCGACGATGTTGCCCGCGGGTGGACTCGGTTGCGGACCGCAGTGGTGGCTGTCGGAGTCATTGCCGTGGGAGTGCTGTGGGCCGGATCCGCCGACTGGCACGCATTGACCGGTGCCATCGGGCCCTCGGGAGGGATGGAGGCCCATCGCCATGTGTTTGCCGCAGGGAGCGTGGCTGCAGCCCTCGGACTGCTCGGTTGCTTGTTGCTCGGTGCATGGCTGGCTGCACCCCATGCACCTGCACCCCATGCACCTGCACCCCATGCACCTGCA
>CAIQOJ010000029.1 GCA_903873395.1 uncultured Acidimicrobiaceae bacterium | reverse complement strand
TACCGAGCCCGGAAGCGATCGTGGTCTGGTTGGAGCCATCGGCATCTATCTCGACGATCCGGTGGTTGTTGCCGTCACCCACGAATACATGGCCCGAGGTGTCGACGGCCACGCCGTAGGGTCCGTCGAACCCGGAACCGATGGTGGTCCGGTTCGTGCCATCGGAGTTCATCTCGACGATCTGGTTGTTGTAGCTGTCGGCCACGAAGATGTGACCTGAGGTGTCGACGGCCATGCCGGCGGCAGCGTTGAACCCGGTGGCGATGGTGGTCTGGTTGGAGCCGTCGGCGTCCATCTTGACGATTTGGCTGTCGAGGCCCTCGGTGTAGCTATCAGCTACGAACACGTGACCCGAGGTGTCGACGGCCACGCCGTAGGGAATGGTGAACCCGGAGCCGATGGTGGTCTGGTTGGTGCCATCGGCATCCATCTTGACGATCCGGCCGTTGTTAGTGTCGGCCACGAACACATGACCCGAAGTGTCGACGGCCACGCCGAAGGGGCTGTTGAACCCGGAACCGATGATGGTCCGGTTGGCCGCTGCTCCAGCTACCTGCTGGCCGGCTACCTGGACGCCAGCGAAAGAAAGCAGGCTCACCCCCGCCAGTGCGACCGTGGCGGTGATCTTGGTTCGACGTTTTGTCGATCCGTGTCGGATATTCGATGTGCCGGTGCGCTGCATTTGTGCCCCTTAGGAACGTACGGATTATGTGATGCAGAACCCAGCTCCCAATGAGCGGGCAGCGGCAGCGTAACCCGGGCAGCAGCCATTTTCGGTGCATAGGAAGAACGTTCTGGCATCTGTCAAGTGGTGTTGTGCAGCGTGAATTGACGAGTAACGGGTTGACGAAATACCCGTGCCCTATCGGTCGCACTGGTGCTCGAGGTCGAGGGGATTGCCGCAGTGGTCGACCGGATCGATCACCGGGCTGGCGGTACCTGGTGGTGGGACTGGAACCCGGAGGTATCCCCATCGGTTTGGGCTCGGGATCGACCGGGTGTCGGATGCATCCGTCACAGCACCTGGCTAAGGCCGGACCACCATCAACAAGGAGGAACCACCATGACTGATCACCGTCCTGGGGACACCTCCGCTGAGCAGGGTCGGGTTCCCCCCTCCCACAACAGCAGTGACACAGGCCACAAGGTTGCGAAGGCCGGAGATCGATGGATTGTTCCACTATCTGGCCCCTTGGGGTTGACCCTTGCGCCAACCGGTGGAATCTAAACTCGCTGCCACCCTGCCTGGTCGTCGTTGAGCGTGGCCCGTCGTTGCCCTTGGTTGGCGTCACCCTCACTAACATCTGCTGCGTGTCGCGCAGCAGGGACCAGCGGTTCCGCTGATGAGGGGACTGGCATCGGGTCACTGTGGTCCGGGTCGAAACGTGGAGGATGATTATGGCTGACGAAGTGCCAAATTTGCCGACCGAGTGGGTTGGCACGGCCGTAGCGACCACTTGGGGTGTGAGTACCAAGCATCACCCAAGGCATGATTCCCATGGCCACGTGGATCCCGAGTGGCACGCATACATTGACCCAAGCACCCTCCGGATAGTTCGCCAAGAGGGACGCTCACTCGAACTGTTGGTGCTCTCCGGCGGCCATGAGGCGCAAGCCGTTGGTGCGCTGTCTGCTGATGGGCGGCGACTGGTGTACGCAACACAAGACGTCACGTGCCACGCAACGATTGATGGAGACACCATGGAGATCGAGGCGTTTTCGAGGCCCCATGGTTCGGATCGATCCGGAGGTACGTTTGGGGTAGGGATGGCGACGCTTACCGCCAAGCGCTGAGACAAACTCCCTCACCCTGACGACGGACCTTCCTCTGGCGTAGAAAGAGCTACCTCACGGCGGCCACCTCGTCTCCCACCACGCACGAGTGCTACTTGATGTAATCGCCCCTCCCACAACAGCAGTAACGCAGGTCACAAGGTTGCTAAGGCCGCAGATCGGTGGATTGTTCCACTATCTGGCCCCTTGAGGTTGACCCTTGCGCCAACCGGTGGAATCTGAACTGTTCACCACCCGGGGAGATCGTGGTTGAGTGTGGCCCGTCGTTGCCCTTGGCCGACGTCACCCTCACTAACATCTGCTGCGTGCCGCCCAGGTGGGACCAGCGGTTCCGCTGACGAGGAGACTGGCACCGGGTCACTGTGGTGCGGGTCGAAACGTGGAGGATGATTCATGGCTGATGAAGTGCGTATCTTGCCGACTGAGTGGGTTGGGACGGCCGTTGAGGTGTCTTGGGGATTGGTCTTTGGGGAGGACCATCCGAAGTTTGAAACGCACGGCCATCTGGACCCCACAGTTCACACGCAGACTACAGAGTCCACTATGAGAATCGTCCTGCAGGAAGGCCGAGTTCTTGAACTGCTTATCGGGACATCCATCGGTGGGATCGGGGCGATCGGTCTACTCTCCGCTGATGGCACGCAGTTGGAGATTGCTGGTCCAATGGGTCACGCTTCGTACGTGATTGACGGTGACTCGATGGTGGGCAAGTCTCACTACCGACTGCATGGCAAGGAGCAGGCGAGCGAGGAATACGGGGTGGCGATGTTGGAGCTCACCGCCAAGTCCTGACCGCACCATCTGCAACCTGACGACGGTCCACTGCTCCGGTGGGGGGGGGTCTGTCGCCTCAGGGGTCACGCCAACCACCTCATCTCCCACAACGACGCCCGTGTACTCATCGCAGTAATCGCCCCTCCGACACGATGATGACCAGGGGAAGTGGAGAGGAACTCCACTTCCCCAGTGCGACGCGATCGCCGTGCCTCCGACCGTGCCTCCGACCGCGGCACCGCCCTTCAGGCACCTGCAACCGGTCTGATACCTCGCGGCAGGCAGTTGCACAGGTACCGTGGTCCAATGGTTGATGCCGTCAAGATGCTGTGGCGCTTAGCTGGTACTCCCGAGGGCATCACACTCATCACGTACACAACGCGTCCGCAATTTCGGCGATTGCCTCGATCGTCGTGTTGATCCTGGTCTGGCGAGTGCCGCAGTCAAGGTCAGCCGTGATCAGCACGTTGTTCGCACAGATTGGCGGGGCTGAGCTGCACGATTTGGTTATCGAGGGCACGCAGTGATGGCCGACCGTCTCACCCAGCCTTCTGGCGGCGACGAACGGACCGTTCCCTCCAAACGAATGGTCATCGACGCGTTCGACCCCCGCAACAACAGCCTCAATCTGATGCGCCTGATCATGGCGGTCATGGTCGTGGCCAGTCATTCCATCGATCTTGGACTGTTCGGGAAGGACTGGATCGGCCGCCGGGCGACCATCGGGCAGATCGCTGTCTTCGGGTTCTTCGGGATCAGTGGGTTCCTGATCGCTCGCAGCGCCGAATCGAATAGCACCGGTCGCTACCTGTGGCAGCGGTGTATCCGCATCTTTCCTGCCTACTGGGTCTGCCTGATCGTGACCGCCTTCGGCATCGCGTTCCTCGGCTGGTGGCACGTCGGCCACCTCTTCCACCTTCCCACGCACCCATCCACCTATTTCCACGCCCCCAACGGCCCGTTTGACTATGTCTTGCACAACTGGTTTCTGAAGATCGATCAATACGCCATCATCTCCACCGTGTGGAACGGCTCGCTGTGGACGCTCTTCTACGAGTTCCTCTGCTACCTCCTTCTCGGAGCACTCGCGTTGACCGGTCTGCTTCGACGACGGCTAGTTGTGCTCGCGCTGTTCCTAGGGGTCTGGTGCATCGAGGCCGCATGCACGATCCACCGTCCTTGGCAATCGACGACTGGAGCGACGGGAACGAACGACCCAAAGATCTTCCTCGAACTATCCGTTGTCTTCTTGGCTGGAACTCTGATCTACCTCTATCGGGATCAGATACGAGACTCAGGTTGGATCGCACTGGCGTGCATCACCGGAGTCGTTGTCAGTTTGTGGCTTCCGTTCGGCGGAAACAAGCCCGCCGTCACCCTTACGAGTACCGAACTCTTCGCCCCCCTGCTTGCATACCCCGTACTTTGGCTCGGCTTCCATCTCCCTTGGACGTCCGTTGGCTCGAAGAACGATTACTCGTATGGGGTGTACATCTATTCATATCCCGTGGCAATTCTCCTCGGACCGTACGGAATGGCCGATCACGGCTATCCGCTGTTCTTTGCCATGAGCATGCTGTGCACCATTCCGCTCGCAGTCGCCAGTTGGTGGCTCATCGAACGTCCAGCACTCAAGTTTCGACGGTGGACACCTGGTCGGCCCGATGCTCCGATCGCACCCAGTGCGGGCCCAGTGGAAGTGAACGCAGCAGTACATACTTCCCATGGCTCGGCAGCCATGACACCCCAGCAATGAGTGGTCGAGCGAAAGAACCCTACGGAACACCGAGTTCCATCCCGACCCCCTAGTTGCATCACGTCACATCTTTCGCCGGGCCTGATTCATTGCATCATCCAAAACCTCCGGATGGCGGGGCTGGCTGAACGAGCGGTGCACGGGGACCGCTTGCCAAGTCGGGGGATCAGAACGGCACCGGACCTGTGCTGGGTTGGGCATCGCTGTCACCATCAGCGGACGGTAGACCCGGCTCGCCGAGTTGTGCTGCCGCACCGGCAAGGACAACAAGCAGGATGCCAGTCACCTGTATCGGCGAAAGGTGCTGATGCAGGACGACCAATCCCAGAACAACGCCGATCGCGGGCTCTAGGGCCATGAGTGTGCCGAAGGCGGTCGGCGTCATCCGTCGGAGCGCTAGTAGTTCGAAGGAATAGGGGAGCACGGGAAGCAGAACCGCCAATGCCACGCCGATGGCGACAAGTTCGAATGTGAGGTGGCCCGCTGCCTGTGGAATGCCGACGATCCCAGCAGCACATGCAGCCACCGGAATGGTGAGAGCGAGTCCGGTGAGGCCGGAGAACCGATTGCCGACGCGCGTGGTCAAGACGATGTAGGCAGCCCAGCCGACTGCAGCGATGGCGGCGAACGCAACGCCTGCCCAGTTGACCGGTCCGTGCCACGGTTCAGTGACCAGAACGACGCCGATGCCAGCCGTTCCTGCCCAGGGCAACGTCTTGGGGCTATGGCTGTGTAGAGCGGCGACGGACATGGGGCCGAGGAACTCGATGGCCACCGCGGTTCCCAAGGGGATGCGCTGAATGGCTGCGAGGAAGGCGATCGTCTGCACGCCCGTGGTCACTCCTAGGCCGATGAGCATCGGCCCGTCGTGCCGGTTGAACGATCGCAGCGAAGGCCGTTCCATGAGCAGAAAAATGGCCGCCCCTGCAGTCAGCCTGAGCCACGCAGTGCCCGCGGGTCCTAACGCCGAGATTGCGTGCAACGACAATGCCGAACCGAGCTGAACTGAAAACATCGCGGCGATCGCCAAGATCCAACCTGGCATCGACGAATCTCGAGGGTGTCGCTGCTTCATGGTTGTCCGGAGTCTCCCCCCGGGCCACACAACTGCCATGAAGTTCGTGTCTCGGCCGGCATCTCGGGCAGTCTCACACAGCGGCTCTCTGTCATCCCCGGAATTGCGTCCTCACCTGCACGACACCTATGCCCAGTAGCGAGGCGTGTGCGAATGGCTACGTCGCCATGGGGGGGTAGTGACGGATCCAAGGGCGCAGGCGGTTGGGCCAAAACTGCTGTCGAATGACGTGCGAGGAAGTCCATGATCATCGTCGTGCTTGTGATGCGTGTTCTTGGGTTGACGGTTTCGGGGCAGAGTGCTGAACTCCGGAACTGCCCGAACGAGATGATCAAAGGACGGTCAGGTATGCCAAACGACGTGCGCGAGCTTCCCATCGAGTGGTCAGGCCAGTTGGCTTGCACTGCTTGGGGTACCTCGACCCCTCACCACCCGAAATGGGAGTCTCATGCCGACCTTGATCCGCAATGGCATGGATATACCAACGAGATCCGGCTAAGGATTCTCCGCCAGGAAGGTCGGTCCCTCGAACTGGCCCTCATCAATGGGGGAGCCGAAGCCAAGGCGGTTGGCGTGTTGTCTTCTGATGGCAACCAGATGATGCTTGCCACCCAAGAGATCACCTACCACTTCACGATCACCGGTAACACCATGATCGGCGAAGGCTTCACCCGACCTCACGGTTCGGGGCGCACTGGTGCGTTCGCCGTGAACATGGTGGAGCTCACTGCCGTCTCCTGATTTCCCACTGGATGCTTGCAATCACTCTGTCTCGCCGGGTTGGCCGTCATGCCACAGAAGGGCGCAAGGGCACTGCGGGTTCTCCCTGACGTGTGGTCGGCGGCTAGCCTTTCCTCGTCGTCGGCGCTGGGCCGACCCGCCCCCAAGGAGCTCCGTTGACTGAAGCATGGATCATCGACGCCTGCCGGACCCCACGAGGAATCGGCAAGCCCGGCAAGGGCTCGCTGGCCGAGTTTCATCCCCAGATGCTGGGAGCCGCCGTGCTCCGAGCCATCGCCGAACGTAACAACCTCGAGACGGCGGATGTCGACGACGTTATCTGGGGTACGAGCATGCAGGTGGGCACTCAAGGGGGCGACCTTGGTCGCATGGCCGCCATGGATGCTGGCTACGACCTGAAGGCCAGTGGCGTGACCCTGGACCGCTACTGCGGGTCAGGGATCACAGCAGCCAGCCTGGCTGCTGCTCAGGTGATGTCGGGCATGGAGGACCTCGTCGTCGCCGGAGGCACGGAGATGATGTCGTCCTATGGCACCAACCGCTCGATGGTGGCTGGCGGCATGATCGACAGCGGCAACATGCATCTCCGGGCTATCTATCCCCAGCCCAATCAGGGCGTGGCGGCTGACGCCATCGCGTCGATGGAGAAGATCCCACGCTCAGCGCTCGACGAGCTGGCCGCCACCTCACAGGCCCGTGCGGCCACGGCCATCGCCGAAGGCCGCTTCGACAAGAGCCTGATCCCCGTCTTTCACGAAGACGGCTCAGTGGCGCTGGCCATCGAGGAGTACCCACGTGCAGGCACAACGGTGGAGAAGCTGGCCGCCCTTCCTGCCTCTTTCGAGGTTATCGCTGACTATGAGTTGGACGACCAGGGCACCACGTTCCGCAAGATGATCGCCCAGCGGTTCCCCGACCTCACGATCGAGCACGTCCACCACGCCGGCAACTCATCAGGTGTCGTCGATGGCGCCGCAGCGATCCTCTTTGCCAGCCCGGAGTATGCCCAGGCCCATGGTCTTACGCCTCGCGCCAAGGTGGTGGCCACGGCCAATATCGGCGACGATCCCACCCTCATGCTCAATGCCCCGGTGCCCGCCGCCCGCAAGGTGCTCGCCAAGGCTGGCATGACCATTGACCAGATCGACCTGTTCGAAGTGAACGAGGCCTTCGCCGTGGTGACCGAGAAGTTCATCCGTGACCTCGACATTGACCGGGACAAGATCAATGTCAACGGTGGTGCCATGGCGCTCGGACACCCGATCGGTGCCACTGGTTCCATGCTGATCGGCACGGTCCTCGACGAGCTCGAGCGTCAGGACAAGCAGTTCGGAATGGTGACGATGTGCGCTGCTGGCGGCATGGCCCCGGCCATCATCATCGAACGCATGTGATGGGCGGCCCCGGGGCATCACGCCTCGGGGCATCGCCTTGCGGGGCTCTTGCATGTTCGAACTCGCAGTGCAAACTCGATGGGGGCCCTTGTGGCCGAGAATGTCCCCCTGGCCAACCATCGACTCATGCTTCGCGCGGTATGGCAGCGAGGCCACCGTCACACCCCTCCTCACAGTGGTTGTGGCATCCACGAGCGTGCACAGCGTTGGATGAGACGGGCGAAGTGCCGCCGGAACGTACCAAGCGAAGCCGTCTCGCAGAACTGTTGTCAAAGCACAAGGTGCATCGATTCGATGCGGGAAGCCGACGTGCCCGATCAGGCCCAGTTGTTGGCCCGGGCTCAAGATGGGCATCGTTGAACCTCGATCATCTGGCCCACTGCGTCAACGTCTGGTGCGGTAGTCGAGACGATGGTCAGCACCCGCGTCAGATGGAGTCGCTACTCGGCTCGTCGTGCTTTGGCCAACGCCACTGCGCTGTACACGCCGTCAGGGAACACCGTGTCCCAGGCATCGCGCACGCCCCGGTAGTCCTCGCTCTGTCCGTAGGCGGCTAGCGCAGCAGCGACGACGGCATCTCGCCTCGCCGCGACAACGGGTCCCAAAGCAAACTCAAGCTCGTTGTCGATCTGGGCGATGGCCTCGTCGAAGCGTCGCTGGTGGCCGACCAAGCGGATAGGGCTCCCTGATGGCGTCATGGACCAAACCGTAGCCCGGTCGCCGACACGGCTCAGACGAGTTGGTGCTCGGCCAGCTCTCGGAACGGTCCGTCTGACGCCATGAGTTCGTCGAACGAACCTTGTTGGACCACTCGGCCCCCGTCGAGGACCACGATCCGGTCTGCTCGCTTGACGGTGGAGAGGCGGTGGGCGACGACTACTCGAGTAATTCTCAATGCCTCCACCGACGCCACGATCAGTTCTTGGGTCTCGTTGTCGAGCGCACTAGTCGATTCGTCGAGGACCAGCATGCGAGGACGTCCCGCCAGCGCACGTGCAATCAGGATCCTTTGGCGTTCTCCACCGGAGAGCGACGTGCCGCCTTCGATGACCGGGCTATCGAGACCCCTGGCCATGGCTCGGATGTCTTCTCCGATGGCAGCTTCGTCGAGTGCTTCCCAGATCTCTGCATTCGAGAGGTGGCGACCCATCGACACATTGCCCCGAATGGAACCGGGGAGCAGGGCGCTCGACTGCAGGACACATCCGATCTGACGTCGGACAGCAGGCCTGTTCAGCGACGCCAAGTCCTTGCCGTCGATGGCGATCGTCCCCGACTCAATGTCTTCG
>CAIQOJ010000028.1 GCA_903873395.1 uncultured Acidimicrobiaceae bacterium | reverse complement strand
TACGACCTGCCCGCCAACGGAATAGAAGTGACGGCGACGGACCAGACGACTCCGAGTGCAGCCCCGTTGCAGGTCACATCTCCCTCATGCCCAGCGACGCTCAGCGGTCTGACTGTCGGACATCAGTATCGGATCACCGTCCGATCATTGTCGGGGCTCGGGGCGAGCGGAAAAGATCAGCCGGTATTCGACTACAAAGCCACAGGCATTCCGGGGCCGGTGACCAACATCATCGTTGACCCGACCTACATCCCGGGAGACCCGACGAGCGACACCCCGGCCCACGTGTCGGTTGCGGTCAACTGGCGCCAACCGTCGTCGACGGGCGGCGCTCCGCTGACCGACGAGTTCGTCTTGGCGAGCGACCAGACCGACCCGAGTCAACAAGCCCAGAACTTGTGCGACGTATTCCCTCGCAATCGGTCTCGTACCGCACCGCCGTCTCTTCCCGTGCAGTGCAGCAGAAGTGGTCTCATCCCTTCGCACCTGTATCGGTTCACGGTCTACGCAAGTAACGGCACCACGGAAAAGGGGATCTCTTGCCCTGTCCCCAGCGATGCCGCCTTGGACAACGCCTCGGGGACCACGTGCTATTCGTCGCAGTCCATTGATGTCAGGATGCCGGGCCCACCCGATGCTCCGACCAACGTGGTCGGGAGGGGTAACGCCAATGGGGCCGTAGTTTCGTTCGACCCTCCGGCCTCCGTTCCTCCGGCCTCGACCTACACGGTCACCGCTCACAACCTGGTCAGTTGCGATCCAGGCCCGGCCAGGAACGTCCAACTCACCGGCGACGTGCTCTCATGGACGAGCACGGGGAGCAACTGCAGCGGCACGTCGTTCCGAGTTACCCGCACGCGACCCCTTCCCTCTTCATCCTTGGCCATCACTGCCTGGGCCCCTTCGCTGTGCGACGCGACATGCCAGGGTGGAAGCGGACCCGTTGACGTCACGCCCGGCACTTCTCCCGGAACGTGGCGATATAGCTATCCACTGCAGGGCTGGTTCGGCCTGGGCGACACCTTTTCGGTGGCATTCCTGACGGGATCCCGCCCCGATCGAAGTGCGTCGGGTGTGGCGAGTCCGATTTCGGTCCCTGGCGTCACCTTGGGAGAGACCTACAACTACACAGTGACGGCCACCAACGCGGTGGGCACGAGTGCGGATTCTGTTCCGTCTACACCGGTTCCCTTCACCGCTGGTGTAGCGCTCGCCCCGACCGGCGTGACCGGAACCTCGGGCAACGGAAGGGCGACTGTTCGCTGGACTGTGCCCTCCTACGACGGCGGTGCTCCCATCAGCGGCTACTCGGTCACCATTCGGGATGCTTCGGGCACGGCACTGGCCACGACATCTTCGGCGTCGAGCCCGGTGGTAGTTCCGGGACTCAACAACGGCGACGCCTACACCTTCGTGGTGGTAGCCAACAACTCCATCGGTGCCGGTACGCCATCGGCACCATCGGATTCGGTGACCCCGGCTGGCCCGCCCGGAACGCCCACTGGCGTGACTCTCACCCGGGGCGACACCACGGTGTCCGTGGCGTTCACCGCCCCCTACGCCTTTGGTTCCCCCATCACGGGCTACATGGTGCGTGCCACCGATGCCAGCCATGCGGCCAACGGCGGCCAAGTCGTGGCCGGAGCGTCGAGCCCTATCGTTGTTTCGGGTCTGACCAATGGTGACGCCTACACCTTCCAGGTGTCGGCCACTAATGGCGTCGGCACCAGTGCGATGTCTCCGCTCGATGTGTTCAATTACGCATTGCCGGCGGGACTACCCGGCGCTCCCACTGGTGCGACGGCGTCACCGAAGGACACCACTCTTGGGCCCACCACCACGGCGACTGTCAACTTCACTGCGCCGGTCAACAACGGCGGGCTCTCGGCTCATGGTGACTACCTGGTCAGTGCAGTCAACGCCCAAGGTGTCGTGGTGTCGACCGTGCGCTCTCGCTATGTGCCGGTCGATGTTTCCGGTCTGGCTGTGGGGAGTACCTACACGTTCACGGTGCGGGCGAGCAACGACGTCGGATTCGGACCAGCGTCTCAGCCGTCTCCACCGCTCCTGGCTGCTACCCGACCGAACCCGGTGACCGGGGCGCAGGCCAAGTCGCAGGACGGAGGGGCTCGAGTGACCTTCGATACGCCATCCGCCAACGGATCGCCGATTGCCGGCTACACGGTCGCTGTCGTCGACGCCAACGATCACCCGACGGGTCAGGTGGCGACCGGACTGTCCAGTCCGATCACCGTGCGAGGACTGGTGAACGGGACCGAGTACCGACTCCTCGTCACCGCCACCAATGGGGTCGGCACCAGTGAGACTTCGAACGGCGGCTCCTATGCTCAGGTCGTGCCGGCCGCCGTGCCGGGTGTCCCGCGGAACGTGACCGTGACTGGCGGAGCCGCGCTCGGCTCTCTTCGGGTTGCGTTCGACGCTCCGACGTCCGACGGTGGTTCGTTGGTGCGGAGCTATGTGGCGGTGGCTACTGATACCAAC
>CAIQOJ010000027.1 GCA_903873395.1 uncultured Acidimicrobiaceae bacterium | reverse complement strand
GCCTGAGCGGAACCCGCTCGGAGGCAGGACAGCACGACATGAGTTCGTCTCATCTGGTCGCCCCGTGATTCCCCGTGGCGACGAGGCCGACAGCGGCTGATCCTCCCCTGACGATCAACCCCCTGACGATTAACCCCTTGACGATCTAACCCCTTGGACAACCTGACAGCGGTTAGGAAATCCAGGTCGTCGTAGGCCAGAACGCACCACTGATCATGCCGAAGGCCTTCTGGCCGGCTGGTGTGGTGGGTCCGTCGAAGTTCTGGACAGACGGCTTAGCGCCGATGCTCCAGACGGTCTGGCCGTACCAGATGTAGGGAAGATCCGAGCTCATCAAGCGGTTCACGTCCTGATAGGCGGCCACCTGGTCGCTGGTGTTCACGGCTTGGCGGCCGTTGATCAGGGCCGTCTGCATGTTGGGGTCGGTGTTGCGGGCCATGTTGATGGAGAACCCTCCGGTCACCGTGGTCGGACTCCAGAAGATGTAGTTGAGGTCCGGGGCTACGGCTCCAAACTGGCGCCAGAGCTGAGCATCGAAGTTCCCCGTCAGGGCGTTGTTGATGTAGGAGACCTGCTGAATTGAGTTGATGGTCACCTGCATGCCTGCCGTCTGGAGCTGCTGCTGGATGTACTGGGCCACGCGTTGGCTGCCTGGGGTCGACACGCATGCCAGCTGGACCTTGACTGGCCCTCCGATTTCTTGGGATGCCTCAGAGACCAATTGCTTGGCCTTGGACATGTTCGGTGAGGGATAGCCATTGTTCGACAGCCAGTACGGCGAACCCTTGGGAAAGGGACCGTTGGAGGTCGGAGTGACTCCGAAGTTGATCACCTGGGCGTACTGGGCCGAGTTGATCGCATAGGCAGCCGCTTGACGGACCTTCAGGTTGTTGAAGGGGGCACGGGACAAGTTGAGGATGAGGCAGTCCATGTCGGGCTCACCGGCAATGGTTGTTGCGTCGTCGATATAGGCCAGAGACGTGTCGGCACGCAGTGCCTTGGTGACTTCAGCCGCCGAGGTGTGAATGATGTCGACCGAGCCTGACTGCAGGCTCGAGAGCAACTGGTTGGAGTCAGGGATCGGCTTATAGGTGACCGAGTCGAGGTAGGGCATACCAGGACGCCAATAGTGAGGATTCTTGGTGGCGGTGAAGTGGTCGTTGGGAGTCCACTCCTGGAAGACGAAGGGGCCGGTGCCGATGGGGTTGGTCTGACTTCCCGACTTGAGCCAACCTGGCTCGGCCACGAAGGCGATCTGGCTGCCAATGCCCCCCGTCAGGTAGTAGTCGAAGGGAACCCACGGGCTCGACATCGTCACCGTGCAGGTCTGGCCTGATGACGCAATCGACGAGATCGGCTTGACGGTGGTCGACGTGAGGAGTGACTCACGGTGGGCCTGCAGATTGGCCGCTACTGCCGCACCGTCGCACGGGGCCCCGTTGTGGAAGGTGACGCCAGATCGGACGGTGATGGTCCAGACCGTGTAGTCCGAGTTGGCGGTGACCGACTCAGCCAAGTACGGCTGTGGCTTGCCGTTTGCGTCGATGATCATGAGCGGATCGAAGACGGTGCGGGCGTACATGATGCCCGTCGTGTCGAAGGTGCCCAACGTGGGGGAGAAGCCCTTCTCCTCAGCCTCCACTCCGATGACCAGTTGGCCGCCCTTGTGGGGGGTGGCTGTCGACACCCCGTCGGGATGCGTACTCGTCGAGCCCCCCGAGCCGGAAGATCCTCCAGATCCACAGGCAGCCAGAAAGCTGCCGGACACGCCAACAGCGGCTAGGCCAGCACCGGTGACTGCCCCGCGGGCAAGGAACGAGCGACGGTCGATGCGATCAGTCATGATCCCCCTTGTTGTCTCAGGCGCCCCTGAGAAGTCCTGCACCATTTCCCCGATGCAGGCCAATCAGTGGCTCCTTTCGACCCTACTCCCACGGCCTTGGACGCGCGTGGTCTCTCCACATGGATCCAATGACCGACGACTCCGCTCCGATGCCAGGTACCGTGGCAACGTGGCTTGGGCATTCGATGACTACCGCCGGTCGGTTGCCGGTCTGTCACCCGACACCGTGCGTGCCTACGCGTCTGACGTCGCCAAGTTCGCCGACTGGGCTGAACGCGGTGGCGCCAATGGCCCGGCAGACGTGGACCGCGTCATGTTGCGCAGGTATCTCGCTTTTCTCGCTACTCGCAGCTATGCCCGGGCCACCATCGCCCGCACGGCAGCATCACTGCGCTCCTACTTCGCCTGGTGTGCACGGCGAGGAGTGATCGACTCGGACCCGTCGGCCCGTCTGTCGGCACCGTCACCCGATTCCCGACTGCCGCGAGTGCTCAGCCACGGGGAGATCGAGGCGTTGCTCCAGACCCCTGCGCAACCAGGCGATCAGGTGGTGCCCGACGATGCAGGTTCCATCGTCCGAGCACCGCTTGGCCATCCCTCGACCGCAGGGGATGGCGACAGCCGAACCCCTCGGGACAGCAGGGACGATGCGGTGTTGGAACTCCTGTATGCCGCTGGCCTCCGGGTAGCCGAGTTGTGCTCACTCGACATCGATGATCTGGATCTCGGACGGGGCATCGTCCGGGTCACGGGAAAAGGTTCGAAGGAACGCCAGGTCTTGGTCCATCAGCGGTGCATCGAAGCCTTGGACGAGTGGCTCGGTGACCCTCGTGCCGCCATGGTCACCGACGTCACGCCGACGGGCGCTGTGTTCGTGAACGGCCGTGGTCGCCGGCTTGGTTCCCGTGACGTGCGCAGGATCTTGGATCGCAGATCTCCGGTGCCGACTCATCCCCACGCCCTACGCCACAGCTTTGCAACTCACCTACTTGACGGGGGTGCTGACCTGCGGGTGGTCCAGGAGTTGCTAGGTCACGCCAGCCTGCAGACCACACAGGTCTACACTCATGTCAGCAAGGAGCGCCTCCGGTCTGTCTATGCCGGGACGCACCCACGGGCCTAAAGGGGAGTGGTGGCGACAGAAGCAGATCCTTCGGGTCATGGCATCGATGCGCTGTGGGCGGAGTACAAGAAGTCAGGGGCCAAGGCGCAGCGTGACCAACTCATCGTCCACTACGCCCCAGTGGTCAAGTACGTGGCGGGCCGCGTCTCGGTGGGACTGCCACGCCACGTTGACGAGGCCGACCTCGCCAGCTACGGCATCATCGGCTTGATCGATGCCATCGAACGGTTCGAACCCGCTCGCAACATCAAGTTTGAGACGTACGCAATTCCCCGGATCAAGGGCGCCATCATCGACGAACTCCGCTCCATCGACTGGGTGCCTCGTTCGGTTCGGGCGAAAGCTCGTGCCGTGGAGCAGTCCTACTCCAAGCTTGAGTCGTCACTGCATCGGACGCCGACAGATGAGGAAGTGGCCGCCGACCTCGAGATGAGCGACACGGAGTTCCAATCGACTCTCCGCAAGATCTCCTTCGTTGGTGTGGTGGCGTTGGACGAAGTATTCCGCGGCGGTGATCACTCCGATAGGGCGACCCTTGGTGAATCACTACCTGATGCGGCGGCTGGGCCTATGGAGACCTTCGAGGTCCAAGAGACCAAAGAAGCCCTCATTCGAGCGGTCAACGAGATGGGCGATCGTGAGAAGACCGTGCTCACCCTCTACTACTACGAAGGCCTGACGCTTGCCGAAATCGGTGAGATTCTTGGGGTTACCGAGAGCAGGGTGTGTCAGATTCACACCAAGGCTGTGTTGCAGTTGAGAGCCAAACTGGCCGATCGTCCCGAGGGAACGACCAGGCCAAAGGCGAAAGCTGAGTCAGCGACCACCGGCTGATCAATCGGCTGATCGATCGGCTGACTGACTGACGGCCAGGCCAGCAGAGCGACTGGCCGAGAGACGTTCCTGGGATGCACAGGAACAGACGGCGCCGAGCCCGACGCAGGAGCGCCAGGGTACGGACATGCTGATGGGGCGGGGTCGGGGTGGAGCCGTGGCCGTGAGCCGAGTAGCATGTCGTCGTCTCGCTAACCAGTGAGTCATCCGAGCATTACTTCCAGTACCCGACCGCGTCTACGGTCGCCCCGCTTGCCGGGGTGCAGCGGCCAGGGATTCGAACCGTTACAAGGAGCAGCCACATGGCCGTCGTCACGATGAAGCAACTGCTGGGCGCCGGTGTCCACTTTGGACACCAGACTCGCCGGTGGAACCCCAAGATGCGCCGATTCATCCTTGGTGAGCGCAACGGGATCTACCTGATCGACTTGCGTCAGACCCTCAAGGGCATCGAGGAGTCCTATGGCTACGTGCGCGACCTGGTCGCCGGTGGTGGGACCATCCTTTTCGTAGGCACCAAGAAGCAGACCCAGGGACCCGTTGCCGTGTACGCAGATGCCTGTGGCATGCCGTATGTGAACGAGCGGTGGCTGGGCGGCATGCTTACGAACTTCCAGACGGTCTCCACCCGCGTGCAGCGCATGAAGGAGTTCGAGGCCATGCAGAAGGCCGGCGACTTCGAAGGCATGCCCAAAAAGGAAGCCCTGCGCCACACTCGTGAGCTCGAGAAGCTCCAGCGCAACCTCGGTGGCATCCGTTCCCTCGACAAGCTTCCCGACGCCATCTTTGTGATCGACACCAAGAAGGAGCACATCGCCGTCACCGAAGCGAACAAGCTCGGTCTCCCGGTCGTGGCTGTGGTCGACACAAACTGTGATCCCGATGTGATCACTCATGTCATCCCGGGTAACGACGACGCCATCCGTTCCGGCGCACTTCTGTGCCGAGTCGTGGCGGATGCCGTCACCGAAGGTCGCTTCATCGCCCAGCAGCGTCCTGCCGCCGCAGCCGCTGCAGCGGCTGCTTCAGCCACGCCAGCTCCGGCTCCGGCCACGCCAGCAGCTGAGGCCCCAGCCCCAGCTCCTGCTGCTGAGGCTCCTGCTGCTGAGGCTCCTGCTGCTGAGGCTCCTGCTGCTGAGGCACCTGCTGCTGAGGCACCAGCCGTCGAAACTCCTGCTGCCGAACCGACTGCATCGACCGAGGAGGTCTGACCATGCCCGACTTCACCGCTAAAGACGTACAGACCCTCCGCCAAATGACTGGTGTCGGCATGCTCGATGCCAAGCGCGCCTTGGACGAGAACAGCGGAGACATGGACAAGGCCGTCACGTGGCTCCGTGAGAAGGGTCTGGCCAGCCAGGCCAAGCGTGCGGACCGGGATGCGTCTGAAGGTGCCGTTGCAGTGGCCCGCTCGGGCAATGCCGTGGCCATCGTGCAGCTTCGTTCGGAGACGGACTTCGTGGCCAAGTCGCCCGAGTTCGTGAACTTCGTCAATGAACTGGCAGAACTTGTGGCGGCCAAGGGTGCAGATGCCGTGGCTGAGCGCGCCGACGATCTTGACACCATGAACATCAGTCTGAAGGAGAACATCTCGATCGGGCGAGTGGTCCGCATCGAGGCTCCAGACGGTGGCGTTGCTGACACGTACCTGCACGTGCAGGCCGGACGGGGCGTCAACGCCGTGGCCGTGGCTCTTGCTGGGGGCACTGAAGAGATCGCTCACGACATTGCCGCCCATATCGCCTTTGCTCGGCCCTCGTACATTCGCCGCGACGATGTGCCGGAGGCCGACGTGGCCGCCGAGCGCGAGACGGTCGAGAAGATCGCACGCAACGAAGGCAAGCCTGAAGCCGCACTCGAGAAGGTCGTGGAAGGCCGTCTTGGTGGTTGGTACAAAGAGCGGGTCTTGCTCGACCAGGCCTTCATCAAAGATGAGAAGCAGACGATCGCCAAGCTTTTGGGCGACGCCACGGTGACGGAGTTCGCCCAGGTCGTTGTAGGCGACTGACGTCCCAGTGGCAGAACCCCGACGCATCATCTTGAAGCTGAGTGGCGAGGCACTGGCCTCGTCGGCCTCAGACGAGACCATTGATGCCACAGCGGTAGAGCAGTTGGCCGGCGAAATCGCCCGTTCCCGTGATGAGCTCGGTTTGGAGCTTGCGGTGATGGTGGGCGGTGGGAACATCTGGCGGGGCACAACTGGCGCAGGTGCCGGTATGGACAGAGCCACCTCGGACACCATGGGAATGCTGGGCACCGTCATCAATGCCCTGGCCCTCCAGGATGCCCTTGAGCATCATGGCCAGGCCACCCGTGTCCTTTCCGCCGTGCAAATGGCCGAAGTTGCTGAGCCCTACATCCGGCGACGAGCAATCCGCCATTTGGAAAAGGGACGAGTCGTCGTCTTCGCAGCCGGCATGGGGAACCCCTACTTCACCACGGACACCTCAGCCGCCCTTCGGGCGGCTGAGATCGAGGCCTCATTGCTGTGCAAGGGAACGCATGGTGGTGTGGATGGCGTCTATAACGCTGATCCTCGCCTCGACCCCTCGGCCACTCGTTACGACGAGGTCTCCTTCATGGAAGTGGTGGCCAAGGACCTCCGAGTGATGGATCTGACCGCTATCACGTTCTGCATGGATAACGGTCTGCCTATCCGAGTCTTCGACGTCATGGCACCCGGCAATATCCGGCGTGCCCTCGGTGGCGAGTCGATCGGCACGCTCGTCCGATGACCACGATGATCGAAACGCGCTTCGGGTACGCCCGTGGCCGCATGACTACGCTGGGTAGCTAATGGACGACGACATGATCGCACTCGTGGTGTCTGACGCCGACGAGCACATGACCAAGACGGTGGAGCACACTCAGGCGGATTTCAGCTCCGTGCGAACCGGCCGTGCCGCACCGGCCCTGGTGGAACACCTCCGCGTGGACTACTACGGCACAGAAACAGAACTGCGCCAGTTGGCTGGCTTCAGCGTGCCCGAGGCTCGGCTGCTGGTGATCTCGCCCTACGACAAAGGAGCTCTGGGCTCCATCGAGAAGGCGATCCAGAGTTCTGACCTCGGCATCACGCCTTCTAACGATGGCACGGTCATCCGACTGACCTTCCCGATTCCCACTGAGGAACGGCGTAAGGAGTTGGTCAAGGTCGTCAAGCACAAGGCCGAGGAGGGCAGGGTGGCGGTGCGCAATCAGCGTCGGGCTGCCCGCCAAGAGCTCGAAGGCCTCCAGAAAGACGGCGAACTTTCGAGCGATGAACTGGAACGGGTCGAAAAGGACCTTGATCGAATCACCCAGGAGCATGTTGCTGCCATCGACAAGCTTCTGGCTCACAAGGAGCAGGAGCTCCTCGAAATCTGAGCCGACTGGGCCTCGTCCCGGCGCTCCGGACCTCACCGGTCCGACAACGAACGAGGCTGCACGCCAGCCAGCGTCTGGGGAGGATGCACACGACGTGGAGAACGGTCCCGACAACCAAGCCGAGCACGACTCCGGCGGAAAGCCGGCCACAACCGAGTTCACGGGTCCTGCCACGGATCGCGTGCGCATCGTCGGCGCGGAGACAGCTGCAGACATCACCTCTGAGGTGCCGCTCGTCTCGTCGACGACGGGGGAGAGTGCAGACGACGACCAGATGCACGTGGAGTCGGATCGCGGTGGAGACACGCAACCCTCCACCGACCTTCCCCATTGGACTGAGCCTCCGACGGGCCAGGTCCCAGCGGTGTTGGCTCGAGATCTGGACCCATCGCCCGTCGAAGCCCCCACCTGGCGCGAGGATGACTCGGACTGGCGGGCTGCTGAAGAGAGTTTCGAGCCATCGATGTTCGGAGATGAAGACGAGGTAGCCCTTGGGGCCCTCGACGAATCGACCCAAGGTGATGAAGATCGTCGGCCCTGGGAGTTCGACCTCGATCAGGACGAAGCCGACGTTGCGCAAACGGTCGATACGGGTCCAGGAACCGAGCAGATACCGGTCATTGCACCCCTTGAATCAACAGGTTCGCTCCACGATCCCGTTGCACCATCAGAAAGCGGTGACCTCGGCCGGTCCTCAGGTGCAGCTGGGATCGACCAGGAATCTAACGAAGGAAGTTTTGATGGAGGCCTGACAGATGGAGGCCTGACAGATGGAGGCCTGACTGATGGAGGCCTGACAGATGGAGGCCTGGCTGGCGTTGGCTTGGCCGCAGGAGCAGCAGGAACAGCAGCGGCGATGGCCGCTGAAGGAACTGCCGACGATGGCGAGGCCGCCTCGGACAGCCGTCGACCGAGCGGTGCGGTGCGCAGTGGCCGAGTCCGGCGCAGCAGCCTGCGGGCTGGTGGTCTTCGAGCGAAGCGTCCCGCCGATGGACCTGACGGCATCGATGTCGACGAACTGCCCGGAGCTTCAGTGGCTGACGTTCCGGGCGCGGGAGGTCGGCCGAGCGGCGTTGCTGCGCTGGCCGCCGCTGATCGGTCGAACGATGATGCCGATTCGGCTGGTGATGCTGCCCCCATGGAGCAGCACTACGAGGAGCCAGTCGGCTGGCGGGATCGACTGTCCCGACGTGGGGACCCTGATCGCCCACTGCGCTCGTCGAGCAACTACGTGCCCGAGGAGACTGGTGGAGGGCCACCGGCCCCTCCAGAAGATCAGCCCCCGTCCCGCCCCGAATCTGCGAGTTCGACGGGTCTGCGAGTCGGCACTGGAGTGGCCATCGCGGTTGTTGCCTTGGTCGCATTCAAGTGGGGCACGGTCACGGCGCTGATCTTGTCGCTGGTGGTTGTCGTGTGTGCGGCGGGGGAGGCCTTCGCCGTACTGCGCCGTGCCGGATGGCGCCCGGCGACGCTTCTCGGTCTGGTCGGGACCATCTCGCTGATGGTGGGTGCCTACTCCAAGGGTGTTGCTGCACTACCACTGGTCATGGTGCTCCTGATCGCATTCACCATGCTGTGGTACCTCTTCGGGGTAGAGCGGGGATCGGCTGTCGCCGGAACGGCCTCCACCATGTTGGTCGTCGGCTGGGTGGCACTCTTTGGCTCCTTCGCCGGGCTGCTGTTGTCCCCTTCTACGTTCCCGAATCGCCATGGCATCGCCTTTCTGCTCGGCGCCATCGTGGCTACGGCGGCAAATGACATAGGCGCCTTGGTGATCGGGCGATGGTTGGGCACGCGACCGCTCTATCCATCAATCAGCCCAAACAAGACCTGGGAAGGCCTGGCAGGCGGCGCGTTGGCATCGATTCTCATCTCGACCGTGGTTGTCGGTGGCATGTCGCCGTGGTCGCCCTCGAGCGCCGCACTGCTGGGCGTCATCGTCGCCATCGTGGCTCCGCTGGGCGATCTGAGCGAGTCACTTCTCAAGCGTGATCTTCGCCTGAAGGACATGGGGACGATCCTGCCGGGGCACGGGGGCGTGCTCGACCGTGTGGATGCACTGCTCTTTGTGCTGCCCGCGACCTACTACTTGGTGCGCGCCCTCAACCTCGGGTGAACCTGGGGCAGGCTGGTGGCATGACGCCTCTGCGGAACTCGGTCTCAGCGCCCAGAAGTGACGGTGCGTCGCCCTCGACGGTGGCCGTCCTGGGCTCGACGGGGTCCATCGGAACTCAGACCCTCGAGGTCGTGGCATCAGCACCAGACGCGTTTGATGTGGTGGCCATTGGTGCACAGCGGTCGGTCGAACTCCTGGTTGCCCAAGCTCGGCTCTTCCACCCAGCCGTTGTGGCCATCGGTGACGCATCCTTGGCCACCGAACTCGCACGTCAGGTGCCCTCGGGGACAGAGGTCTTGGCTGGATCTGATGGCTTGGCAGCCGCAGCAACCATGGCCGAGGTGGTCGTGAACGGGGTCGTTGGCTTCGCTGGTCTTCGCGTGACCTTGGCCGCCCTTGAAGCCGGTCGCCGGTTGGCGTTGGCTAACAAGGAGTCGATCATCGCCGGCGGGCCGGTGGTCGCCCGAGTCCGTGACACGCCGGGAGCCGAACTCATACCGGTCGATTCTGAACACTGTGCTGTGCATCAGTGCCTACGTGCGGGAAGGGCCGAGGATGTCGCACGTCTCCTCCTCACGGCATCGGGAGGCCCCTTCCGCGGTCGGAGCGCAGAGGAACTCGCGTCAGTCGGCATCGACGAGGCATTGGCCCATCCGACCTGGTCCATGGGCCCGAAGATCACCGTGGATTCGTCGACGCTGATGAACAAGGGACTCGAAGTCATCGAGGCCCATGAGCTTTTCGGGGTGCCCTACGACGCCATCGACGTGGTGGTTCACCCACAGTCGATCGTCCACTCCATGGTCGAGTTCGACGACGGAGCTGTGGTCGCTCAGATGTCCCTTCCGGACATGCGGCTTCCCATCGGCTACGCCTTGGCCTATCCAGCTCGGCTACCGGTTCCCTTCGGGGCCATCGATTGGCGTCAACTCGGCACGCTTGAGTTCGAAGCCCCAGATCGCGATGCCTTCCGTTGCCTGGACCTGGCCTACGCGGCTGGCCGAACCGGTGACCTGGCGCCAGCGTGGCTGAACGCCGCCAACGAGTTGGCCGTCGCAGCATTTCTCGAAGGCCGGATCGCCTGGGCGACCATCGCAGAGATCGTTGCTGCAACCCTTGACGGCTACGACGTGGCGCCGGCCGGTCCTTCCGGCCGCTCGGTCGAAGACGTAATGGAGGCAGACGCCGCGGCTCGTCGCCTGGCGGAGACCGTGGTGTCCCATCGGGTGGCCGCATGAGCATTCGCGAATCCGAGGAGATCGAGTCGGAGACGCAGCCGACCGTGGAGCACGACGCTCCTCGTTCGGAGCGGAGCCGAATCGCCCTGCTCGTGGCCGTCGTCGCCGGCGTGGTCGCACTTTCCCTGGTCACCGGACATGGGGCACTTGCTCTGGTCATCGCTTGCTTGATCGTCATGATCATGGTTCACGAACTCGGACATCTCCTGGCCGCCAAGCACGGCAAGATGCAGGTCACGGAGTACTTCTTGGGTTTCGGTCCGCGCCTGTGGTCCATTCGCCGGGGCGAGACCGAGTACGGCATCAAGGCTGTTCCGCTGGGCGGCTACGTGAAGATCCCCGGCATGACCAATCTCGACGAGGTTGATCCTGATATCGAAGCCAGGACCTATCGGGCGCAGCCGTTCCATGCCCGACTTCTGGTGGCCGTGGCTGGTTCGGCCATGCACTTCCTCATGGCGTTCGTCCTTTTGTGGGTGCTGTTGGTGTTCGTCGGCCATCCTGATGCCACCCGGACGTCGATCCAGCAGGTTTCCGCCTTGAACGGTCAGCCCGGCCCGGCCCAAGTGGCGGGCCTGAGGGCTGGGGACGTCGTCGTGTCGGCCGACGGTCATCGCGTCGGGGCCGATCCCGGCGCTCTGGTCGCGGCCATCCGGTCCCATCCTGGAGCTCCGGTGACGCTGGTGGTCGATCGAAGTGGTAACACCCGGACGATCATCGTGACGCCGACCAATGGTCGGAGCGTCCACGAGGCTGGAGCGTCGCCGCCGTCAGGTGATGCGCCCTTTGGGATCATCGGAGTCTCGCTGGGGTCACCTACGGTGCGTACCGGTCCTCTGGCGGCAGTTCCCCAGGTCGGTACCGACTTGGCTCGGTTCTCGTGGGCCTCGGTCGTCGGCGTCGGCCATCTCTTCTCGCCGAGTGCCACGGTGGCCAGGTTCTCTCAGATCACCAGTGCGCAGGCCGCGGATCAAGCAGCAGCCAACGGCACTCGGGTCCAGTCCATCGTCGGTGCCGTCCAGACGGCCCAGGATGCCGCGCATGCCGGTCTGGCGGAACTGCTGTTGGTGCTGATCTCCATCAACCTTTTCGTGGGGATCTTCAATCTCTTCCCGATGCTGCCCTTGGACGGAGGGCATGTGGCAATCGCCGCCTACGAGCGGCTGCGTTCGATTGGCAGGCGGACCCCGTACCACGCAGACGTGGCCAAACTCATGCCGTTTACGTGGCTCATGGTCGGATTCCTCGGGATCCTCTTCGCCACGTCGTTGGCGACCGACGTGTTGCACCCGATGGCCAACCCGTTTGGCTGATCAACGCAGCATGTCCGGTCCGACCGATCTAGACGTCGCTCATGACCCCAGGATGCATGTCGACCTGCACTCCACCCGTAGCATGGGGCAATGGCGCACGCTGGCTCGCTGACCGACCGTCGACCCACCAGGCAGATCCACGTCGGCGACGTGGCTGTTGGCGGGGGAGCTCAGGTGTCGGTCCAATCCATGACCACGACCAAGACCGCTGACGTCGAAGGCACCCTTGCTCAGATCTACGCCCTTGCCGCGGCGGGGGCTGACATCGTGCGGTGCACCTGCAACGAGGCAGCTGCCGCCGAAGGCTTGGCTCGGATCATCCCTCGTTCGCCTGTTCCCATCGTGGCCGACATCCACTTTCATCACGAGATGGCACTGGCTGCCCTTGAAGCGGGCGTCCAAGGCCTGCGTCTCAACCCCGGCAATCTCCGCAAGGCCGACGAGATCAAGCAGGTAGCCGCCGAGGCCAAGGACCGGGGCGTACCTATTCGCATTGGAGTCAACGCCGGCTCGCTGCATCCCGACCTCTATGCCCGCTACGGAGGTGCGACGCCCGAGGCTCTCGTCGAGTCCGCCCGGATGGAGTTGGCCTACTTCGCCGAAGTCGACTTCGACGACGTAAAGATTTCGGTCAAGGCCTCGTCGGTCCCGCTGATGATCGACGCCTATCGCCTGGCTTCGGAGACGTTCGACTATCCGCTCCACCTTGGGGTGACCGAGGCGGGCCCACCACCGGCTGGTCTCCTCAAGGGGACGGCCGGGATTGCCACCCTGCTGGCCGAGGGGATCGGAGACACCATTCGCTACTCACTGACCGCAGATCCCGTCGAAGAGGCTCGCGCCGGCCGTCAACTGCTCGAGGCACTCGGGCTCCGGGAGCGCAAAGGTCTCGACCTCATCGCCTGTCCGAGCTGCGGTCGGGCCGAGATCGACGTGATCGCTGTGGCCAAGGCTGCGCAAGAGGCACTCGAACATCGCAACCTGCCCATTCAGGTGGCGGTCATGGGGTGTGTGGTGAACGGTCCAGGCGAAGCTCGCGAAGCCGACCTGGGTATTGCTGCTGGGCGCAAGCGCGGGCACCTGTTCATCAAGGGGAAGATCGTGCGGGTCGTGCCCGAGGATCAGATGGTGGAGGCGTTGGTGGCCGAGGCCGAACGCCTGGTCGAAGAGGGCGTCGAAGCCCGTCTGGCCGCCGCTGACGATCAAGCCGAAGCCGAGGCGGCGGCTGACCGAGCTGACCTACTGGACGCCAAGGGCAGCGATGTCAATGCCTCAGAGGTCGCCGTGGAGCTGATCCGGAAGCGACTCGACGACGCCGGCGCCTGAGCGGAGTCGAAACCCCACGGCTGCCTGCTGGCTCATGCCGTGTGCACGGCCATTCCGGGCGCCTTGGCCTGGGCAGTAGGATTTCCGCCCATGCGCATGTCTGCCGTCCTCGTCCGCACCCTCCGTGAGGCGCCCGCTGACGCTGAGGTGGCCAGTCATCAGCTACTCGTCCGAGCTGGGTATATCCGACGACTCGCTTCGGGCGTCTACACCTTCCTCCCGCTCGGCCTCCGTGTGCTGCATCGCCTCGAAGCGATCATCCGAGAGGAACTCGATCAGGTGGGGTGCCAAGAGGTCCTGCTGCCGGCCCTGCACCCCATCGAGCTCTGGGAGCAGAGTGGTCGAGCTGCGCTTTTCGGTAGCGATGCGTTGCCCGCACTGACCGTCGACGGTCGGGGCGGCACGTTCGTGCTCGGCCCGACCCATGAAGAGGTGGTGACGGCAACGGTGGCCGCCGAGGTCGACTCCTATCGACAGCTGCCCCAGACCGTCTATCAAATCCAGGTCAAGTTTCGCGACGAGGCACGGCCCCGGTTCGGATTGCTCCGTACTCGTGAGTTGATCATGTGCGATGGCTACTCCTTCGACGTCGACAAAGAGGCCATGCAGGACTCGTATCGAATCGTCTACGACGCCTACCTGCGCATCTTCGAACGGCTCTCCCTCGACGTCTCTCCGGTGGAGGCTCAGTCGGGCGCCATCGGCGGCGACGTCAACCACGAATTCATGGTCCCCTCCGTGGTGGGGGAGGATCACTTCGTGCGGTGCCCAGGGTGTGGCTATGCCGCCAATGTGGAGGCAGCAACTCGAGCCGGCGTGATTCCGGCTGATGATGCAGCAGTACCAGAGGGCGTGAGCATCGTGGAACACCACACGCCGGGGTGTCCGGGAATCGGTGACGTGGTGGCATTCTTCGACGATGCGACGATCACTCCGGGCGATCTCCTGAAGAGTCTGGCCTTGGTCGATGATCAAGGGCGCGCCACCCTCTTGCTCTTGTCCGGCGACCGAGAGGCTCGCCTCCCAGGGGGCTGGCGACTCTTCGACGATGACGACTTTGCCAGGCACCCCTTCCTGGTCAAGGGCTACATCGGCCCGATGGGAGCGCAGTCCCAGGGAGCACGTGTTGTGGCTGACCTCGGCGTAGCTCGGCCCGGACCGTGGATCACTGGGGCCAACAAGGTGGACCACCATGCCGGAGGCGTGCTCCTCGGTCGCGACTTCGCTGTTGACGAATGGGGTTCGTTCGCCGAGGTCGTCACGGGTGACGGTTGCTCGCGCTGCGGTGAGCCGGTGGAGCTGGTTCGCTCGGTCGAGGCGGCTCATACCTTCCAGTTGGGAACCAAGTACTCCGACGTGATGCCCGGAGCGACGTTTGTCACCGAAGACGGTGGTGAATCTGTGTTCTCCATGGGGTGCTATGGGATGGGCGTGAGCCGACTGGTGGCTGTCATCGCCGAGGAACACCACGATGACAAAGGCCTCGTCTGGCCGAGTGCTCTGGCGCCATTTCAGGTGCACCTCGCAGCCCTCGGGGCCGGACGGGCTCCCGAGGTGGCTGAAGCTGCGGACGCCCTGCACGATCGCCTGGTGGCCGCAGGAATCGACGTCCTCTACGACGACCGAGATGTGTCGCCCGGAGTCAAGTTTGCTGATGCCGATCTGCTCGGCATCCCTGTTCGCCTGGTCGTGGGAGCCAAGGGCGTGGCCCGGGGGATCGTCGAAGTCCGCCAGCGTGCGACCGGAGACGAGCGGGAGGCGCCGCTCGATGGACCGATCGAGGATCTGCTGGCTGGCTGAGTATGCCCGTGAAGGTCGTTTTCAAGGGAGCGACCACCAGTTGGCGACTGCTCGTCGTGCCGTGAGTGTGACCTAGGAGTTCGACCTGGGCTTGGGATGCAAACCTGCGCTGCGGCCGTCTCATGCACCGAAAGATCGCCCTCCTGGCACCTCCGCTGCTATACTTCTGTGTCCGCCGTTGAGTTCGGGGTGGGTTAACGCTGAGACAAGCGTGGGCGGTATGCCCACGCTTTTGTTTTGGTCGCACTCTGACGGGACGGCAGCATGACGATGTTGAACGCCACAATCGATAAGGAGGCAGAACCCATGACACTCGATCTCGTGGATGCCCTGACTCCCGTGGTGGCCGAAGTTGGACTTGAACTGGTGGATGTGGAGTTGAAGTCCGGCATCCTTCAGGTGACCGTCGATTGCGAGGGCGGCGTCGATCTTGAGGCACTGACCAACGCCAATCGGGCGGTGTCCGCCCTCTTGGACGAGTTGGATCCGATCCCGAGCCGCTATTCGCTTGAAGTGTCGAGTCCGGGGATCGAGCGGCCGCTGCGCACGCCGACTCACTTCGCCAAGGCGGTTGGGGCCACCGTATCGATCAAGACCCGACCTCAGGTGGAAGGTGAGCGACGTCGACGCGGCGTGCTGACTGCGGCCGATGACCAGGGGATTTCCTTGGTCGAGGACGAAGGCGACGGCGTACCGGTTCGTCTGGCCTACAGCGACATCGATCGAGCCCGCACGGTCTTCGTGTGGGGCGGTACGTCCGCTCCTGGTGGCCGTGGCGGGCAGTCCAAGAAGTCGGACGGGAAGCAGACGGAGAAGAAGAGGAAGCAGGTCGCAACCCCATGAGCAAGACGAACTTCGAGTTCCTCGATGCCCTCGGACAGATCGCCCGCGACAAGGGCATCTCGGTGGAGACGTTGCTCGACGCCTTGGCCAACGCGCTGGTAGCTGCCTACAAGCGGCGCCCAGACGCGGCTGAGGAAGCAGTCGTCACCATCGACCCAGACTCGGGTGAGATTCGCGTCTACGGACAAGAGCTCGATGAGGACGGTAACGTCACCAGGGAGTGGGATGACACTCCCGACGACTTCGGCCGGATCGCCGCCCAGACGGCCAAGCAGGTCATCCTGCAGCGCATCCGTGAGGTCGAGCGTGATCTCAAGTACGAAGAGTACGCAGGTCGCGAGGGTGACATCGTCACCGGGATCGTCCAGCAGACGGACAACCGCTACACGCTGCTCGATCTCGGTAAGGTCGAAGCCCTCCTGCCCCAGGCGGAGCAGGTTTCCTACGAGCGCTACGAGCATGGTGCGCGCCTCAAGGCCTACATCGTCGAGGTCCGCAAGACGACCAAGGGTCCTCAGATCGTGGTGAGTAGAAGCCACCCTGGGTTGGTAAAGCGGCTCTTCGAGCTCGAAGTTCCCGAGATTTCCTCGGGAGCCGTGGAGATCAAGGCAGCTGCTCGCGAGCCTGGCCATCGGACCAAGATCGCCGTGTGGTCGAACGATCCCAACGTGGACCCTGTCGGCGCCTGTGTTGGTGCCCGAGGCTCTCGCGTGCGCATGGTGACCAACGAGCTCCGTGGTGAGCGCGTGGACGTGGTGCCCTTTTCCGACGATCCCGTCGAGCTCATCCAGTCTGCTCTGGCCCCCGCCCGCGTGCGGGAGGTGCGTCTCGACGACGAGACCGGCACGGCCACCGTCATCGTCAGCGATTATCAGCTGTCTCTGGCCATCGGCAAGGAAGGGCAGAACGCCCGACTGGCTGCACGGCTCACCGGTTGGCGCATCGACATCAAGAGCGAGACGCAACTGGCTGAGGAAGAGGCTGGCTACGGGGGCGAGGAGTGGGCCGAAGGCGAGTGGGTGGAGAACGAGGCCGGAGAGATGGTTTGGCAGCCCGCTGAGGGCGGAGAAGCCGTCTCGGTGACCGAATGGTCGCAAGGTGCTGATGGGCCTGAAGATGCAGCCCCTGGTGAGGCGACCGACCAGGTAGATGCCCAGGCTGATGGGGCGCCAGCCGACGAAAGTTCAGCCGACGAGGTTCCAGCTGACGATTCCGTGACTACCGAGTCAGCCGAACCGGTCGGGGAGGATCCGGCATAGCGCCCGAGCGAACCTGCATCGGATGTCGGCGGAAGGGTTCGCTCGACACGATGGTGCGGGTGGTGCGCCTCACGGACGGGACGCTGGCCATCGGTCGCACGCTCCCTGGCCGCGGTGCCTGGTTGTGCGCCGGTTCGCCGGAGTGCGTGGCTGAGGCACGGAGGCGTCGAGCCTTCGAGCGGGCCTTTCGTGGCCCGGTCGATCCTGGGTCGCTCGAGTGTTTGGACAGCAGCAGGGCATCGGGGCCTCCAAGGGCCGATGTTGAGGCAGCGGTGGAACCGTTGCCGTGATGTGCGAGGATGGAAGCGTATGTGCGCATCGGCACCTACGAACAAGACGGAAGGGCAGTAGCACCAGTTGCCACCTAAGAAGATCCGGGTGTACGAGCTCGCACACGAGCTCGGCCTGACCAACAAAGAGGCTCTCGACCTCTGCCTGTCCCTAGGGATGGGCGTAAAGAGCCACTCATCCTCGATCGAGGATGCCCAGGCCGACCGGGCCCGCCGAAAGGCTGATCGCGAGGGCCTCCGTCGCGACGTACAGCCCGAGGAGCCCGAAGCTCCGGCCAAGCCAGCCAAGAAGGCCACAGCCAAGAAGGCCGCGCCCGCCGCCGAACCCGCACCTGCAGCCGACGCCGATGTCGATGAGCCGAAGACTCCGGTGAAGCGTTCGGGAGCCCGCCTCGTCACTAGTCGTCCGGCCTCCGAGCAGCCCGGCGCCAGCCCAGCTACTCGTGCACCGGCATCTGCAACCCCTCGACCGGCAGCCACTGCAGCCCCTGCTGCTCCTGGATCGGCAACGGACGGCGCTGTCCCTGCGGCTACACCTCCCGCCCGCGCTGCCGTTGCTGCGACGCCAACACCGGCACCTGCGGCAGCACCAGCACCTGCGGCGCCTGCGGCACCAGCAGCACAGGCGCCGGCCGCACCTGCATCACCTGCGCCCGCCGCTGCCGCAGCAACCCCCGCTCCCACGCCTGCCACCCCCGCACCTGTCGCGTCCACTCCGGCTCCAGCGGCACCTGCCGCACAGGCACCTGCCACACCGGCACCTGCCACACCCGTACCTGCTGCTCAGGCGCCCGCCGCTCAGGCACCTGCTACTCAGGCACCTGCTGCACCGGTGACGGCTGGCGCACCGGCAGCGACTCCGACCGCTGCACCCGTGGCGACCGAGCCAGGAACTCCGACCGGCGCCGCCCCCGGGGCCGCTGCACCTTCAGCACCGCCTCGGCCACCGATGAGCGCGTCGGGCAAGCCGATTCCCCCACCCCCCGGTGGCCCACCTCGTTCGCTCAGCGGTAAGCCGATCCCTCCGCCCCCTGGGGCGGGTGGGCGTCGTCCTCCTCCTGGAGCTCCGCGGCCCGGGTTTGCCGGCCGTCCTGCTCCTGGCGCCCCGCGCCCCGGTGGCCCCCGCCCTGGCGGACCTCCCGGTGGCGGTGGCGGTGGCGGTGGCTATGCCGGTGGACGCCCTGGCGGCGGTCCCGGCGGTGGCGGTGGCGGTGGCTATGCCGGTGGACGCCCTGGCGGCGGTCCCGGCGGCGGTCCAGGCGGTCCTCCTGGGCGTGGGGGCCCTCCGGGCCGTGGCCGACCCAACCAGCGGCGACCCCGTCGGCGCCGTCGCAACCTCGAAGAGCTCGAGCCAACGCAGATGGCGACCTATACGCCGTCCACGGCTCCTGTGCCCGAGAACGAAGTCATCATCGAACGCGGCTCGACCGCACGCGACCTCGGTCCCAAACTGAACCGTTCGGCCGGCGATGTGATTCGCTTTCTGCTTCTGCAGGGGGAGATGGTCACAGCTACCCAGTCGTTGACCGATGACATGATTGAGTTGTTCGCCGCAGAGCTGGGCGCAGAGGTTCGCCTCGTCGATCCCGGTGAGGAGCGCGAAGCCGAGCTGCTAGCCAAATTCTTCGAGGACGACGACGACGAGATCGACGAATCCGAGTTGCGTCCGAGGCCGCCGGTCGTCACGGTCATGGGTCACGTCGATCACGGCAAGACACTGCTGCTCGACCGGATCAGGTCGGCCAACGTGGTGGCTGGCGAAGCCGGTGGCATCACCCAGCACATCGGTGCGTACCAAGTCGAGTGGCAGGGCCACCCCATCACCTTCATCGACACTCCAGGCCACGAAGCCTTCACGGCCATGCGGGCCCGCGGTGCCGAGGTGACCGACATCGTCATCCTCGTCGTCGCTGCCGACGATGGTGTGATGCCTCAAACTATTGAGGCCATCAATCACGCCAAGGCGGCTGACGTGCCGATCATCGTGGCCGTCAACAAGATCGACCGTGAAGAGGCCGATCCCAATCGTGTACTCAGCCAGCTGGCCGAGCACGAACTCGTTCCCGAAGCCTGGGGTGGCGACACCATCGCTGTCGAGGTCTCCGCTCTCCAGAACCTGGGGATCGAGGACCTTCTTGAGCAGATCATCTTGGTCGCCGAGATCGAGGAGCTTCAGACCACGCCCGAAGGCCGCGCTCGAGGTGTCGTCCTCGAAGCAGAGCTGGAGATCGGTCGTGGCCCGGTGGCTTCGATCATCGTGGAGCAGGGCACCCTGCGAGTCGGTGACGCCATCGTGGCCGGTGCTGCCTGGGGCAAGGTCAAGGCTCTAGTCGATGACCACGGCCAGCAGATCAAGGAGGCTCCGCCCTCAACGCCGGTGCAGGTACTCGGGTTCTCCGAACCGCCGGAAGCCGGCGACGAGTTCCGGGTGGCGTCCGAGCAGGCTCAGGCTCGCACCATCGGTGAGGCTCGAGCCCATCGCTACCGTGTGGCTGGCCATGTGCCTGCGGCCACCACGGCACTGGGCGGTGCCAAGCTCGAAGATCTGTTCGAGCAGATCCAGCGAGGCGAGACGGCCACGCTGAACCTGATCTTGAAGGCCGATGTTCGTGGCTCGCTCGAAGCGGTCACCGAGAGCCTCCGCAAGCTCGAGCGGGAGGACGTCAAGCTGAGCTTCGTCCACCGCGGGGTGGGAGGGATTACCGAGTCTGACGTGGAGTTGGCCCAGGCCTCTAATGCCACCATCATCGGCTTCAACGTGCGACCCGATCGCCGAAGCCGGGAGATGGCCGCCAAGTTGGGCGTCGAGGTCCGGACCTACGAGATCATCTACAAGCTGCTCGAGGATCTCGAAGCCGCCATGCTCGGCATGTTGGCGCCGGTGTTCGAGGAGATCGTCACGGGTGAGGCGGAAGTGCGCCAAGTGTTCCGTGTGCCCAAGATCGGTGCCATCGCTGGTTGCTACGTGCGAGAAGGTGTCATCACTCGTGGCTCCAAGGTTCGATTCCTTCGTGAGGGCGTCATCATCTGGAAGGGTGCGATCACCTCACTGCGAAGGTTCAAGGACGATGCCCGTGAAGTCCAGGCTGGGTTCGAGTGCGGTATTGGCCTCTCGGACTACCAGGACCTCAAGGATGGCGACATCATCGAGACGTTCGACGAGCGGGAGATCCCCCGGACCTGATCTTGCTGCCGCCCGGCGGGGCGGTAGCACGGGCCGGTCGGGAGCGGAGAGATAGTGGCACGCCGCAACGACAACCGAGGTGCAGCCCCCTATGCCCGCTCACTGCGGGTCAACCAAGTGCTGCGGCAGGTTGTCGCCGAGGAGCTCGAGCGCTTGGCTGATGCCGACGAGCGTCTCCGGCTGGTGACGGTGACCTCTGTGGACACCGCTCCGGACATGCGCAAAGCCACCGTCTACCTGAGCTCGCTATCCGATGAGGCTGCTAGTGCCCTCGAGGCACGTCGGGTGCAGGTGCAGAAAGCTCTGGCTCGCCAGACCCAGATGAAGCGGACACCCCAGCTGTCCTTTGCCCAGGATCCAGCCGTCGTGGCCGGAGGGAAGGTCGAGGAGGTGCTCCGGCGGCTCAGGGATGCCGAGGCCGCCCAAGACCGCGAAGGGAGCCCAGCGGACGATGGCGGGGCTCACGGGGGCCTCTGATGAGCATGTCGACCGGGGATCAGGTCAATGGGCTCGTGGTGGTCGACAAGGAAGCCGGCTGGACCTCCCATGATGTCGTCGCCCGGTGCCGCCGCATCTTCGGCCAGAAGCGGGTCGGTCATGCCGGAACGCTCGATCCGGACGCCACAGGAGTGCTGCTGGTCGGCCTGGGACGAGCCACGCGGCTAATGCGGTTTCTGACGGCCCTACCCAAGACGTATGAGGCCGAGATCGTCCTTGGGGTGTCGACGACAACGTTGGATGCCTCCGGGGAGACCACCAACACGTGGGACATGTCCGAGGTGGGCCTCGCCGAGGTCCGTGAAGCGGCGGCTGGCCTCACCGGCGAGATCGAGCAGATCCCGCCCATGGTGTCGGCGGTCAAGGTTGGTGGACGCAGGCTCCATGCCCTGGCCCGTGAGGGCATCGAAGTCGACCGAGCGGCCCGGCCGGTCACCGTGCACCGGTTCGATGTCGCCCACGGCACTGGACCGGGCATCGTCCGCATGGAAGTCGAGTGTTCGTCAGGGACCTACGTGCGGGTCTTGGCTGCTGATCTAGGTGCTGCGCTGGGCGGGGGAGCGCACCTTCGCAACCTGCGCAGGACGCGGATCGGCTCGTTCAGCGCCGATGACGCCCGTTTGGTGGACGAACTGACCCCGGCCGTCGTGCTCACTCCGGCCCAAGCCATGCGTGACCTCGATCAGGTGGTGGTGGGTCCTGACACGCAGCGGCTGATCTCTCGGGGCCTCCCGCTCGACCGAGTGCCTCTGGGCGTGCTTGGTGACGGCCCCTGGGGCCTGGTCGACGAGGGGCACGACCTACTGGCTGTCTACGAGGCAACCGAAACCGACCGGATCCGACCGGCCGTGGTCATCCGCTCCGCCGGCTGAGCCGGTCATCGCTTCCCCGACGGTATCCTTGCGACCTGTGGAGATCGTGACCGCCATCGACGAACTGCCCCCTCCACCCAATGGTGCGGCGGTGACCATCGGGGCCTATGACGGCGTCCACCTGGGGCATCGGGCCCTACTCCGTGAGTTGCAGGCTCGGGCCCGGGCCGGTGGCATGGCCAGTGTGGTGGTCACCTTTGATCGACATCCAGCCTCGGTGGTTCGGCCCGAGTCGGCGCCGGCCCTGCTGTGTGATCTTGATCAGAAGTTGGAACTCTTGGCATCCACCGGGGTGGATCGGACCGTGGTGATCCACTTCGACGAGGAGCGGGCCAACGAGACGGCTGAAGAGTTCGTCACCAACGAGTTAGTGGAAGGACTCGGGGCCAAACTGGTGGTGGTGGGGGAGGACTTCCACTTCGGCCACGGGCGCAAGGGGAACGTGACCCTGCTGACGGAGATGGGTGCAGCCTCGGGTTTTGAGGTGGACGGGGTCAGCCTGTCGACTGCTGGAGTCGACGACGACAAGCCGGCGCCGCCCGTCTCGTCCACCCGAATCCGAGAACTGGTCACCTCGGGTCACGTCGCTGATGCGGCGCTGCTTCTTGGCCGACCACACCAAGTGCGTGGCCCGGTGGTGACCGGGGACCGCAGGGGTGGTGCCGAGTTGGGCTATCCCACGGCCAATATCGATGTGGACCCGGAGATCTGCCTGCCCAGCCCTGGCATCTATGCCGGGTGGTATGAGCGTCCTGACGGGTCTCGCTGGCCTACCGCGGTGTCGGTGGGTAGGCGCCCCACCTTCTACGGTCCTGAGGGGATGCTCCTCGTCGAAGCTCACCTGCTCGACTTCGATGGCAATCTCTACGGTGAGCCGGCTCGCCTGAGTTTCACTCATCGCCTGCGGGACGAGGCCGCCTTCGACTCAGTTGAGGCGCTCATCGCTCAGATGGATCGAGACTGCGACGAGGCCCGAGCACTGCTGGCCCAGGGTTGATCCTGCCACCACGGTCAGTGTGGGGGTCGTAGGGGTCAGACCTTGGGCTTGCGTCCGAGCACCTTGAGGACCCAGGCGCCGAATCCCTTGGGAGCTTGCGTTCGATGATGGTCGCTGCTGTGGCCTTCGCGGCCGAACCCGATACCCCCTTGAGCACCTTCGAGACGGTTGGGCTCTTCGTATTTCGGCACCTTGGGAAGGTGCTCGTGTGCCTTGCGGGGCTTGCTTCCATCGGATCCCATGAGACAATCCTGCCAGACCTCGAACGTGCCGGTGGCGGCGACCTCGATGGCGCCGAAGGAACCGATGAGAGAGCGGCCCGCCAGTGGCGAGGTTCAGATGACGGGCTGGTCGCCGATGAGCTCGGTGCGAAGTTCTCGCTTGAGGATTTTGCCTGCGGGATTGCGGGGTAGCTCCTCGGAGCGGAACCAGTAGCGGGTGGGGACGTTGAACCCGGCCAAGTGCTCGCGGACGTGGCGAGCCAACTCGTCGCCCTCGACCTCGTGGCCAGGGCGCAGGACGATGACCGCTCCGACCTCCTCGCTCAACACGGGATGAGGCACGCCGATGACCGCGCAGTCAGCCACAGCGGGATGAGTATGGAGCGCTGCCTCCACCTCGACGCAGTAGACGTTTTCGCCGCCTCGGATAATCATGTCTTTAGCCCGGTCGACGATGTGGACGAATCCCTCCTCGTCAATACGGGCCACGTCGCCCGAATGGAGCCATCCGTGAGTGAAGGCGGCTGCCGTTGCCTCGGGCTTGTTCCAGTAGCCGCGGACGACGTTGGGCCCTTTGATCCAGAGTTCACCGATGCGGTCGGGATCAGGTTCGAGGACAGGCGGCTCAGGGCCGTCCCACTCCTCGGGTACGACGGCCACGTCCACCACCGGTGCAGGAGGGCCCACGCTCGTGGGCTTGGCCACGTAGTCGTCACCAGAGTTCATGGTGGTCATGGCGGAGGTCTCGGTGAGTCCGTAGCCATTGGAAGGAGCGCCAGTCGGGAAGTGCTCCTTGATGCGTCGCACCAGGTCGGGCGGGGCGGGGGCTCCGCCATAGGAGACGGTCTGGACCGACGAGGTGTCTCGGTCGGCGAAGTCCGGACAGTCGAGTACCTGCATGACCATGGCCGGGACGCCACCGAACATGGTGACCTGCTCGCGCTCGATGAGTTCGAGGGCTCGAGCCGGATCGAAGTGATGCATCATCACCAACTTGCCTCCTGCTGCGGTGTTGGTGACCAAGATGGCCAAGCAGCCCGTGGCATGGAACAGCGGGACCGACAACAGATTGCAGTTCTGGCCACCCGTCGATGCCGCGATCTGCTCCGCAGTGCGACGCATCGAGCCTGCAGTCGAGACGAAGAAGAGATTCATCAGGTTGGTCACAGCATTGCGGTGGGTGCCCACCGCACCCTTGGGTCGACCGGTGGTGCCTGAGGTGTAGAAGATCGTGGCGTCAGCATCGGCGTCGATCTCGACGGCAGGCAGGGCGACGTCGTCGGCCGGAGTGCCGAGCACGTCGGTGAAGGGCACGACGGGAAGTGGGGGAAGGTCTCCCCGTTCGAGAAGCCCACCGGCCGGGAGGCGGCGACCTCCGGACGGACCCGGCTCTTCGCTGGTGATGATCATGGCGGCGAGGCCGGGGATCGAAGCCAGGTGCGGGGCAATCCGATCGCGGCGCTCCTCGTCGACGAAGACCACCTTGGTGCCCGAATCGTCGAGTCCGTAGGCGAGTTCCTCGCCGACCCACCAGGCATTGAGGGGCACCACGATGGCCCCAGCGGCGATGCCGGCCCAGAAGGCAATGATCCACTCGGGCAGGTTGCGCATGGCGATAGCCACTCGGTCACCAGGTTGGATGTCGAAGCGTTCGATCAAGGTCTGGCCAATAGCGGCGGCCGCCCGGCGGAACTCCGCGAAGGTCCAGCGCTCGTCCTCGTAGACCAAGAAGTCCTTGTCGCCGTGGAGACCGGCGAGATCGAGCACGGCCCGCAGGTCGGCGGGTGCCGAGGAGTAGATCCGAGTGGGAATTCCCCTGATGGTGCGCTCTTCCATGGCGAACATGGCGTCGGGAGCTGTCAGGGTGGCCACGATCTCTGCTCGGCTGGGCACTCCAGCCACTGGGCTCTCGTCGGTATCGGCCATGCCAGTTCTCGCTCTCGTGGTTAGTGGTTGTTCAGCTACGCGGGCCGTCTGAGGTGCTTACTGCACCGTCCGTGCTCGACTCAGGTCGAAAGAGGTTCGAGCGGTAGTAGGCCAACTCGGCGACGGACTCACGGATGTCGTCCATGGCCCGATGTCCGCCGGACTTGGAGGGTGCAGCAGCTACGACGTCGGGATACCAGCGCCGGGCCAACTCCTTGATGGTGGAGACGTCGACGCTCCGGTAGTGGAGGTACTCCTCGATCTCGGGAAGGTAGGCGGCCAGAAAACGCCGGTCGGTCCCGATGGAGTTGCCCGCGAGCGGAACCGTGCGGGCCTCGGGTACCTGGGTGCGGATGAATGCCAAGGTGGCTGCCCCCGCCTCTGCCAAGGAGGTGCCATCGGCCATGGCGGTGAGCAAGCCGCTCTTGCGGTGCATGTTCTTGACGAAGTCGTCCATGTGGGCGAGTTCCTCGTCGGACGGCTTGATCACGAGATCGGGGCCCTCGGCCACGATGTTCAGGTCGTCGTCAGTCACCAAGGTGGCGATCTCCACGATGACGTGACGTTCAGGTTCTAGTCCCGTCATCTCTAAGTCCATCCATACGAGCACGATCGGAACGCTAGTTGCTGGCGTCTGTGCCGGGAGACGACCGTGACGTTCGACGCTGCATCTGATGCCTGCGCCACCTTCGCCAGACCGGTAGCGTCAGAAGCGATGTCCGGGATCAGCACATGAGCAGGGAATCCACGACGGACGAAGGCCAAGAATCCACGGTGGCCGAAGGACGACGCCGCGTGAAGGCAACAACCGAACACGAGACCACCCTTGGCGTTGCCGTCCGTCGCCTCGACCACGATCTTCCTCTTCCTGGATATGCCCGGGCCGGCGACGCCGGGGCTGATCTGGTTGCTCGGGTGGACGTGACCCTCGCACCTGGCGGAGGCCGGGCGGCGGTGCCCACCGGAATCGCCTTGGCCATTCCCCCTGGCTACGCAGGGTTCATCCAGCCCCGCAGCGGTCTGGCTCTTCGTCACGGCGTGACCTGCCTCAATACGCCTGGCTTGATCGACGCTGGCTATCGAGACGAGCTGGCGGTCCTCTTGGTCAACACGGATCCGGTCACTCCCTATGAGGTTCGTCGGGGCGACCGGGTGGCCCAGCTGGTCATCCAGCGAGTGGAGACGGCCCGGTTCGAAGAAGTCGACCAGCTACCCGACAGCGAGCGAGGCCTCGGGGGCTTCGGATCGACGGGACGGTAGGGATGATTCGCCTGAGTGGGCTCGACGCTGCGTTCTTGGCCATGGAATCACCGACTACTCACTTGCACATCATGGGCGTCCTGATCCTCGACCCCACTGATGTTCCTGGCGGGCTGACCTACCCGCGCATCCGGAGGCTGATTGCCGACCGAGTGCCCTTGGTGCCTCCGTTTCGCCAGCGTCTTGTCGACATGGCCTTCGGCCTCCAACACCCTGTCCTCGTCGACGATCCCGAGTTCGACCTCGATGCCCACGTGCGTCGCCACAGCATCCCCTCGCCCGGAGGTCGAGCCGAACTCGATGCACTTGTGGCCGATGTGGCGTCGAGGCCGCTCGATCGACACCGGCCGCTGTGGGAGATCCACGTGGTTGAAGACCTCGAACATGGGCGGGTGGCCGTCGTGGCCAAGGTGCACCACGCCATCATCGACGGATTGGCGGGCGCCGAGGTTCTCGGCGCCTTCCTCGATCTCACCCCTGACAGCGGACCTCGTCCGCTGTTCAGTGCCGAACGGCCACCTCGGCGCTCGAATGCAGCCAGCCAACAGGGGTCAACCGGCGATTCGGATGTTCAGGATCGCCCAGCGACTCCGGGCTGGAGCCCGGCATCCCTGCCTGGCGAGATGGAGCAGATCCGTTCGGCTCTGGGTGCCATCCCTGGCCAGGTGGAAGCGGTGGGCCGATCGTTGGCCACGACGTTCCAGGCGGTGCTGGCCCGGTCCGAACGTAACCATGAGCACCGCTCCACCTCGTCGCCCTCGCCGTTCGATGCACCGACGACATCATTCAATCGGGCCATCAGCGCCCGTCGGCGGGTGGCAACGGTAGATCTTCCTCTTGGCGATCTGCGCCGAGTAGGGGAGTCGCTGGGCGGAACCATCAACGATGTGGTCCTGGCCGTCGTGGCTGGCGCGCTACGTGACCTCTTGGCGTCACGCGACGAGGAGCCGGAGACGTCACTCGTGGCCATGGTGCCGGTCTCGGTGCGGACCCAGGACGAAGGGGACCGGCTCGGCAATCGGGTGACGGGCACGTTGGTCTCGTTGGCCACCGGGGTGATCGACCCTGCGACTCGATTGCAGCAGATCCGAGTGAGTGCTGGGGTGGCCAAGGAGCAGGCTCGGACATCAGGAGGCGAGGTGCTTGCTGCCTGGGCCGATGCGGTGGCCCCCGGTGTGGCCAACCAGTTCGCTCGCCTGTTGTCGGGACTTCGAGTGTTCGACCACGTGCGTCCACCGTGCAATGTCGTGGTCTCCAACGTGCCGGGGCCCGATGTGCCGCTCTACCTGGCCGGCGCCCGGCTGGTCTCCGTGCACCCGGTGGGCCCGATTGCGGAAGGGGTCGGGCTGAACATCACGGTCTTTACCTATGCCGACACGGTGCACATCGGCGTCAACGGTTGCTGGGACCTCGTGCCCGATATCGCCACACTTGCGACGTCGTTCGAGCGGGCTCTGGCTGACCTGGTGGCGGCTTCAGCCCGCAAGGCCCGGAAGGTGCCGTGGTGGCACGCCGAGCTTCCCGCCTGATGACGTCCGTCGTTCGTGGCGACCCCGGAGGTCGACCCCGGAGGTCGGTGCCACGGCACGGTTGACGGTGCTGGCCTACCGAACAGGGCGAGGCAACTGCTAGGGTAGGAAATTCACGCGGACGTGGCTCAGCTGGTAGAGCACAACCTTGCCAAGGTTGGGGTCGCGGGTTCGAATCCCGTCGTCCGCTCCAGTTCAGAGGCCCCTTCGGGGGCCTCTGAACTGTTTTCGTGGTCCTACGTCGTTCGTCCATCGTGGCGGCCGGATCACGCCGTTGATGTCCCAGGAACCTCTCAGATGGTCTCCCGATCAGCGGCCGAGGCGACCTGGACCGCTCACCAGGGCCTCCTCAAGGTCCCCACGCCTCAAGGGCAAGGCGACGGCCTAGGCGGAGCACCGTACGTCCAGCCTGTCGTGCCATGAGTCGGATTTAGCATCAGTTCTCAGGAAATGATCCTCATCTGCCGATAGTTCCGAACAACAGGTGTGGAAACTCGGCCAATAGGTTGGGTTGCCGACACGTCAGCGGCGAAAGCGGCACGGCGGATGAATAAAAGGACGGAACGGTGGCTACGAGCAACGGCACGATGGTCGATGCACCCCGATGGTGCAAGACGGACTTGGGTAAAAGGGCTTGGCAGGTGGGCGCCACCGTTGCCGGTGCTCATGCTGGCGAGGTAGACCGCGAGGGGCGGTTTCCGGCCGAGGCCACTGAGGCCATGCGGACCTCGGGCCTGCTCGGGTCCATGGTGCCGGTCGCCCTCGGAGGCGAGGGCGCAGGTTTGGCTGCCATCTCGGAGTCGATCCGGGCCATGGCCTCCCACTGCGCTTCGAGCGCCCTGGTGCTCGCAATGCACCAGATCGAGGTGGCCTACCTCATCCACCACGGGGAGACCGATGCGCTGCAGGACCTCTTGGGTCGGGTGGCGACTGGATCAGTGTTGATGGCAAATGCCAACAGTGAGGTGGGACTAGGCGGCGATGTCGGCCGCAGTTTGTGCGGCCTGGAGCACCGAGACGGGATGGTGCACCTCGAAAAGGATGTGTTGGCGCTGTCCTACGCCGCCTACGCAGACGCCATCACCGTCAACTGCCGTCGCGACGTGGAGGCTGCCGAGACCGACCAAGTGATGTTGATCTGCGGACCGGGCAGCTTCTCCGTGGAGCCCACCGGGGTCTGGGACACCATGGGGCTGCGAGGCACGTGCAGTTCGGGGTATCGCCTAGTGGTCGACGAGCGCGAAGACATGGTGCTGACCGACACGTGGTCAACGGTGGTCAATCGCACCGGCCTGGCTGCCACGGCGGCGACGTTGAACTCGGTGTGGCTGGGGATCGCCGAGGCGGCGGCGGCCACAGCCCACGCCTCAGTGCGGGCCGAGGCACGGCGGTCGATCGGAACCACCCCTCCGTCGGCTCTCCGTCTTGCCGAAATGCTCGTCGTACTGGGCCAAGCCCGGGCCGTCCTGGCCGACACCATCGCCCATATCGAGGCAGTGGGCACCGGAGCAGCCATGGAAGACGACCTGTCGCTGGTGCTCGAGATGCGGGATCTGAAGTTGTCGATGACCACGTTGAGCGCCGACGTGGTGCTGCGAGCCCTGACGGTCTGCGGTTTGAGCGGATACAAACGGGACTCCAAGTTCAGCGTGGAGCGCAACGTACGCGATGTGCTCGGCGGCCAACTCATGGCCAACAACAATCGCTTCTACGTGGACAATGCCCAACTGCTCACCATGGTGAAGCGGTTCTGACCAGCCGGAGCCAGGCCCAGCGGCACGGTTGTCCGCTTGGCGGATCCCGTTCTCTACTCGACCGAGATGTCGAGAAGTTCATCGACGAGTCCGGGCACTTCGGCCAACTCCTCAGAACTCGCCGCCGTGCCCCGCACCGACACCAGGTAGCCCATGCTCCCTGACCGCCAATCGAGATAGTCGCCGATGGTGCGATTGACGGCGGTCGTCTCCACCCCATCCAAAGCAGCCACGGCCTCCAGGTTGCCAAGTCCCGTAAGTCGCTGCGCCTCGAGCGGGGCTTGGACGAAGTAGGCATAGGTGAAGGGACCCGGTGACGGGATCGGGTCAAAGGCCGGGAGATCAAGAGGTGCGCCCACGGCTACTGCGGCGGCGACGCGGGTAAGGGAGCAGCCGCGCTGAGCAGAGTAGAGAGCGTCAATTCCTCCTCCGCCGACGCGGCCGTTCACCTCGATGATCGCCGGCCCTTCCGGAGTCAACTTCACCTCGATGTGCAGGACCCCTGACTGCACTCCCAAGGCGGTGGCGGCCTTGACGGCGAGGTCGATGACGGCGCGAGCGGTGTCAGTCCCTTCGAGGTGGGGCAAGAAGTTGCCCGTCTCTCGACACGGTTCAGCTAGCGCGAACTTGCCGGTCAAGGCCAGGGGGATGATCTCGCCGCGCTGAGCGACCGCTTCGACCGAAACGTAATCGGCGAAGGGACCCAGAGGGGCAACAGCCGCCCCTCCCAGCCACTCTTCGACGATCAGATCGGAACACTCGGGCCGTTCCAGCGCTTGGTGCTAGGCATGGCTCAGTGAACAAGGGTCGTCGGCACGCACCGTGTGCTCACTGCCGCTTCCCCGACGGGGCTTGATCACCACGGGGTGGGAGAGGTGAGTGGTGCGGCACACGGCCTCGGCGACCGACAACCCGGCGTCAATGGCGACAACACGCGGTCCGGGCAGACCTGCCTCGGCGAGCACTTCCCGCTGCGTTACCTTGTCTGTGAGGGCTCGGACCACCCGGGCAGAGTTACCTTCGCACCCGAGCAACTCGCATAATCGACTGGCGATCGGCAGCTGGCTGTCGGTGAATGCCACCACCCCGTCCACGCAGATCCCGGCCAGTTCACCGGCAACGACTGCTAAGTCTCGATCGGCGACGTCAACAACTCGGCCGAGCCTCGGCAGGAGCCGAGACCACGAACCCAGCCGGGGATCGGACCCGTCGACCACCCACACGAGTTCACAGGCGCCGTCAAGGGCATCGACGATCTCCAGTGGGGAGGACGACGATACGTCGTAGGCGACGGCCAGTGTGGGCCGGACCCCGGAGATGGGCGAGTCGGGCTCGCCAGTGATCGTCATCCGCCGACCGAGGCCACGATGCAGAGGACGGTCACGGCGATCGCCGTCCATCCGGCGAAGATCCGTATGGCACGGAACGTCGTTGTGCCATCCCCACTTCGCCCGAGCCGGATTCGGTTGGCGAACCCGGCGAGCACCACGCCAGCCACGGTGAGGTGAACGCCGCACGAGACCAGGAAGTACCAGTAAGCGGTGGAGTAGGCGCCGTCGAACCGGTTGAAGAGGAGGCCCTTGTAGGCCACGGCAAGCATGCCCAGGGCGCCGACGACGGCCAGCACGGCGATCACAACCCAGCCCCCCGTCCATCGGGATGCCTTGCCCGATCGGGCTGCCCGTTCTGCCTGCCAGGCTGCCGCTCCGAGGAGGAGCGCCCCGGCGATCACGCCGGCCAGATGGAAGGTGCCAGCCAGGGGCACGGGACCGGGGACGGTGTAGCCCCCGGGGGTCAAGCAGGGGTGGGCCGGCGTACAGCCGATGAAGCGCCACAGGTGAGGGGATTCGCTACTCCGGAGGTAGGCCCAGGCCCCGACGGTCAGAGCGGTGAGGATGGCATCGAATCCGACGAACAACCACACGGCCAGCAGGGTGATCGTCCTCTGACGGGCAGGGTCGATGTCGTCATCAAAGGGGAGTGAAGGTTCCACGGTGTCCGTGACGGCCATCAGTCCTCACCTCCCGTTTCGCCAGCGCTGGGCCTTCCCGCACCGGTGTTCGAATGGCCCCCCACAGGGACGGCACCGGGCGTTGAGGAGTCGGTCCATGCCGAGTAGGTCGCCTCCGGGTCCTCGCTCAGTACGGGAGCCACCGGGAAGTTGCGGAGCGGCACCGGGGTAGGGGTCCGCCACTCGAGGGTGCGTGCCCGCCACGGGTCAGCGGGGGCAGGGCGCCCATGGCGAGCCGACCAAACTCCCGCCCACACGAGCACCACCCAGCCCAGCGTCAGCAGGTAGGCACCGACGGTCGATATCTGATTGGCGGTCTGGAACCCCGGCTCATACCAGGCCACGCGTCGGGCCATTCCCTCGGCCCCGGCCCAGAATTGGGCGAGGAAGGTCAACTGGATACCGAAGGCGATGAGCCAGAAGGCGCCACGTCCTGACCTTTCGTCCAGCATGCGTCCGGTGAACTTCGGAAACCAGTAGACGAGACCGCCTGCAGCGCCGACCAGCACAGCGCCGACCATCATGAAGTGGAGGTGCGCAGTGACGACCATGCCGCCGTGGAAGGAGCGGTCGGTCGTGGGGTTACCGAGCAGGGCACCGGAGACCCCGCCTATCACCAGATCCCACAGGAACAGGTAGACGAAGAACAACGGCAGACGAGCCCAGATGCTGCCGCGCCACACGGTGGCGAGCAGGCACAGCACAACGACGCCCACGGGCAGGGCGAACAGTTCGGTGAGGGCCATGCTGGCCCCTGCGACGGCTGGTGACAGCCCGGCTGTGTAGAGGTGGTGCCCGAGGGTGACAAAGGAGATGGCGGCGATGACGATGAACGACACCACGATCGCCCGGGGATTGACCACGGGGCGGCGGGCGAAGCTTGAGGCCACCTCCAAGAGAGCGCCCGCCGGAGGGATCAGCAGCACATAGAGCAGCGGCTGGCCCATGGTCCAGAACATGACCTCGTAGAGCCCGCCCGATCCCCATGGGGGCACGAAGAACGACGTTCCCATCGTTCGGTCGGTCAGGACAAACGTCATCACCAGCAGCAGGCCTGCCATGGTGGCCACGGCCAAGGCTGCTGCGACCAGCGAACCCCATGCCATGACGGGCAGACGTTGCATCGTCATGCCCTTGGCCCGCATGGTGACCACGGTGGCCACGGTGGAGATGCCTGACAGAATCACGCACGCGACGAGACCGACCATGGCGATGGCCAGTGCAGTCATGGCCGGAGATGCCTGATCTGCGAGGGGAGCAAAGGTAGTCCAGCCCACGTCGGCGCCGCCGATGACCACTGTTGCGATCAGGCAGACAGCGGCGGACGCCATGATCCACACGCCCATGGCGTTGAGTCTGGGCAGTGCCACCGATCGCGCCCCGATCATGAGGGGGACCACAAAGCTGGCGAACGGTCCGATGAGGAGCAGGAGCGCCCCGATGACCATGCTCAGGCCGTGCAAGGTGACAACGTCGCCATAGGCGGTGGGTCCGAGGAACGTTGAGTGGGGGGACAAGAGCTGGGTGCGGATCAAGAGTGCACCCACCCCTCCGACGGCCAGCAGGGTCAGACCAAGTACGAGGTACTGGATGCCGACCACCTTGTGGTCGGTGCAGAACCTCAGGTATCGGCTGCGACCGCCGGCCGCCCCCGCTTCTGTTGCTTCCAGCTCGGGGTCCGTCGTCCAGCCGAGCAGCCAGCCAATTGGTGGGTTCCAGGTGCCGACGCCCAGGTTGAATCCCAGAATCCAGGCGATCGAGGTCAACGCGGTGACCCGGTCGGTGCCCCAGTTGCCCACTTCGAAGGCAACGTGTGCGCCAGTCCAAGCAACTGCGGCAGCAACCGCGCCCACCACGAGTCCGGCGACAGCACCCTGGCGCGCCCGGACCCGGTCCGACCAGGTGGTCGGAGTGCTAGCTGAATCAAGCTTCAGTGCCGTGGTCATGGACCTACCCGAGCCACGGTTCGGGCCACTGTTGGTGCCACCCCTTGGGTGACGAGCCATCGGGCGAAGGCGGATGGTGTTACCACCTCGGCGTGCGTGACCATTGCACTGTGCAGCAAGCCGCAGAGCTGAGTGCACTGCACCGTGAGCGGCCCGAGCTTGTTCGGGGTCACCCGTAGTTCGGTGGTCACTCCGGGTGCTGCCTCAACCTGAGTGCCGAGCCCGACCGGGTGGAAGCCGTGGGTGACGTCGCTCGAGGTGACCTCGAACGCGACCGACCGACCGACCGGCAGCACGAGATTCGTGCCGACAACTTTGGTGCCTGAGTATGCGAAGGTCCAGACCCACTGGTGGCCGGTGACCCGCACCGTCAACGGGTCCTCAGTTGCGGCTCCTGATGGCGTCAGGGTCACCAGGCCCCAGGCCACGACGGCTACGACGAGCACAGCGGTGAAGGCGAATCCCACCATGGTCGCCGGCCGACCCGATGCGGGAGGTGCATCGGGCGGTGGCTCGTCCAAGTTGTTCGTGCGCCTTCCAATCAGGCTGGCCGCAGCTGTCCCAACCACAGCGCCCAGCACCGGTGCGGCGAGGAGACCGTAGAGACGGATCGTGTGTGCCGCATCGGTGGCCGTACTTGATGCCGCAACAGGGAGAGCCCGTCCAGGCAGTACCACTGCGGCCACGGCTGCGGCCGCGGTGACCGCCACTCCGACCCCCACGGCGAACGCCCAGGGTCGAGCAGCTCCGTCGGCAAGGTGACCGTCGGACCGTTGGGTCGCTGCGGCCTGATCATCCGACGAGGGAGACCCCGTCCCATTAGAGGTCTCAGACGGCATGGAGATAGCCCGACATGTAGCCAAATGTGCTCATGGCTGAACCAAATAAGGCAATCATCTGTCCGCAGGGAAACTCGCAGTTCCACACGTACGTTCCCTTGGGTCCCGACACGAAGTCGAACACGATGGTGCGGTGCTTGCCGCTATCCGCCCAGTCGCCGTTGACGGCGGGAAACGGTACGTTCACAAAGAACCCGGACGCCGCGCCTGGCAGGCTTTGAAGCAGGAACGAGTGTCCGACGCGATTCGGGTTGATGGCGTGGACCACGCGTCCATCGATCGTGGCTACGTTCCCGATCGTGCCCCGAACGGTGGCGAACCACGGGTCATTGAGTGCCGCCCCGCCGTCATACTGGCGAACGGTCACCGTGACCAGTGCATTCGCTGGGACCTGGAAGTTCGGAGTGGGACCCGTGGCCGGCCATGTGCGGTTACCGCCGGGGTGGACAGGTGCTCCGTCGTTCGTACCGTTGGAGAATGGATACGTGGAGAAGTTGAGGGCGACATGGGGGAGAACGTGTCCGTTGACGGTCGCCTTACCCAAGGGCACGGCGACTTGGGTGCCTGATGGAGGTTGATAGGTCTGGCCGGCCAACAGCACCCATGCGGCAGCAGCGACCACGACAACCCCGACCACTGTGGCAAGAAGGGCCTTGACCGGCAATGCGCTAGGACGCCCGTGGAACCGCCCCGTCAGGGGCGCTTCCGAGAGATTGACTTCCTCGCCCTCGGTGGCTCGGCCTTCCACGTCATCCTCGTCTGTTGCTTGCATTGGCGTACCCGTTGCCCGCTCTGCGCCCGCACTCGGCCGCTCGTTATCGTTCGGAGCCACCAACGGAACTGGATGTCAGAATTTTCCCACATGATGTTGGCACGGCGCGGGTGCAAATTGGTTTACCTAGGCGTCGACCGAACCTGTTCCTTGGTAGCTCGCACCTTGGAATGGGTCAACACGGGTTTGCGTGATGCCACGCAGACCCCTCCATGGTGACGGCGTAGCCCAGTCGATCGCTCGGAGCACCCCCGTAACGCAGAGATTCCTGCGTGAGGTGATGAATGGATGCACGCGGAGGCCCTAGACGAGTCAATGTGTGCGCCATCTCCGAATTGGTGCAATGGTTTACTGCCCGGCACTGTGCTGGCTGATGGAGGGGGCAATATGAGGGTTCGCAAGACCGGCATGTTGTTGGGATCAGTTGTCGCATCAGTACTGTTGCTAACAGGACTGAGTACCCCAGCCAGAGGGGCGGTCGGAGCAGGCACAAAACCGACAGTGGCTGCCCTGGAGCCCTCGGTGACCTCACTTCCCCACGTTGGGGGCGATGTTCTGCTGTCGACCACCGTGACGATGGGGGACGGTTCGGTGATGCCGGACGGAACGTGTCAGTTCACCGCCAGTAGGGCGATCCCCGGGCTGCCCGCCACGGTTTCCTGCATTGCGGGAGCCGTTTCCTACGGTGTGACGATCCCGGCAAATCTCTCAACGAAGGCGTATTCGGTCAAGTTCCGACTGGCCGTTACTGGGACTCCTGGTGGCAAGCCCGTCAAGAGTCCCTGGTCGGCATTGGTCGTGGTTGACCCCTACCTGGGTATCGCTAGTGCTATCTCGGCCGGGTCCAATCACACTTGTGCAATCACTGGATCGACCGGTTTGGTTAGGTGCTGGGGAGGCAATACCTTCGGGCAGTTGGGCACTGCATCCACCGTGGGCTATCCGTTGCCTTACGCGGTCAAAGGAGTGTCCGGGGCAGTCGGTATTTCTGCCGGCAAGGATCACACGTGTGTCCTGGTCTCGGGCGGAAAGATCAAGTGCTGGGGACACAACGACCATGGCCAGTTGGGCAACGGAACCTATGCCAACTCCTCGGTGCCGGTGACGGTCAATGGCCTGTCCGGAGCGACTGCTGTGTCTGCCGGCAACGACCACTCGTGTGCGGTGCTCTCCGACGGCACTGTCCAGTGTTGGGGCGGCGGCTATGTCGGACAGCTGGGTAACGGAGCCACTGCCGATTCCTCGGTGCCAGTGGCGGTCAACGGGCTGTTCGGGGCAACCGGCATCTCTGCGGGCGGCTACCACACCTGTGCGCGGATGTCCGCCAGCAACGTGGAGTGCTGGGGTGCCGGCGTCTTCGGTCAGCTGGGGAACGGACACAACAATTCCTCGAACGTGCCTGTCGCCGTGACCGGGATTTCCGGGGCGACCGGCATTTCTGCGGGCGAGTACCACACGTGCGCGTTGGTCTCCGATGGCGAGGTCAAGTGCTGGGGTTATGGGGGTGGCGGTCGCCTGGGGAACTTTTCCGCTTTTGACGCCAACGCACCGGTGTCCGTATTGAGCTTCGTGACCGGAAGCCCGCTATCTGGAGTGACGGCCGTATCGGCTGGTGGTCAACACACCTGTGCGTTGATCTCTGGCGGCTTGGTCCAGTGCTGGGGCTTCAACGGAGACGGCCAGTTGGGCGACGGAACCATTGTCGCCAAGTCCTATCCGGTAGGCGCCTCCGGACTCTCCGGGGCGACCGGCATCTCTGCCGGAAACGGCCACTCCTGTGCGTTGCTCACCGGCGGTACGGTCAGGTGCTGGGGCTTCAACGGAGATGGTCAACTGGGCAATGGGGGTTACACCAACCCCTTGTGGCCCGGGCCGGTCAGTGGGCTGTAGGCCCGCATCGCCACGATTGAAGGATTCCGGCCTTGCCTGGTGGTCCTTGGTCGTAGGCAGATCACGTTGCCTGTAGTGGCGTCACTGGGAGCCTGAGCAACTTGCGTATCGCGGCCTACCTGTCAACAAAGGCGGCACAACGAAGTTGCTGAACCTGCTCGAGGCCGGCGACCCGGACGGGGACGTGGGAACCGCCCGGCACGCCAACGAAGCGGTCGGCGAGCCCTACAGCCACCAGGACCAAGAAGTCGCACTCCGATGGCTCGACGAACCGGTTGAGGATCTCTCGGACAAGGTCCGACCCCGGAGGTTCGCACGTTGGGCTGCACGCTCAAGCGCTGGCGTCTGGAGACCACCGCCTGATTCGACTACCACTTCTCCAACGAACCGATCGAAGCGATGAACAACCTGATCACCCGCGCCAAGCGCGTCGCCTTCAGTGTCACATCGTTCAGGAACTACAGGATCCGCTCACCCATTGAAAGCAAGCTCTATTCCGGCAAGCCCGACCGGTCACTGCGCGGATCAATCACACCTCGCTGAAATCCGAAGAGCCGGCTTGGCGTGGCGGAAGTCACCGATGAGATAGCCGGATGGAATAGTTGGCGATCATGGATCGCTCCTCGAGGCTTTGGCTCGTTCTGGTGCTCAACCTCACTCTCATCGTCGGTCTGGTCGTGGTGGGCATCGTGGGCCACTCGTTGGGCGTGCTCGCTGCTGGAGCCGACTACCTCGCCGATGCCGCAGCCATCGGCGTATCGCTCGCTGCGATTCGACTGGCTGCCCTTCCGCCCACGGCCGCTCGGCCTCAAGGCTTTCCCTTGGCCACCACCTGGGCGGCACTGGTGAATGCCGGGTGGTTGCTTCTGCTGTCGGTAGTCATCATGGGAGCGGGGATCTATCGGCTGGTCCGGGGCGTGCACGAGGTCCATGGGCTGCCTGTTCTGGTGGTCAGCAGCATTGCGTGCGTGGTCATGGCTAGTGCCGCACTCGTGCTGTGGGGCGACGACGATGATGACGATGATGCCGGGGGCAACCTCAACATGCGCGCCGTACTGCTCGACACGGTGGCTGACGCTGGTGCGTCAGGAGCAGTTGCCATCGTGGGGGCAGTCATCCTGGCGACCGGTGGAACCTACTGGCTGGATCCGACAGTTGCCCTTGTGGTCTCGGGGGTGATCGCATGGCACGCACTGCGAATTGTCCGAGAGGCCACTGGGCGACTGCGAGCCGGCGCATCCCTGCCTCCTGAATCTGCAGGCAGCCACTGCGAGACTGATGGTGTTGGTTAGCCGATCCCGAACCGCAGCACACTCGCTGCACCCACCACCAAGCAGTAGATGGCGAACGGGGTAAGGGTCTTGGTCTCGAAGTAGCGAACCAGGAATCGAACCGAGAGATAGGCGGTTACTCCACAGACCACGAACCCCACGAGTGCCTGGCCATGGATGTGGGCTCCGGCCGGTCCGGCCAATGTGGGGAGTTTGAGGACGCCAGCAGCCAAGATGATGGGCGTGGCGAGGAGGAAGCCAAACCGGGCGGCGTCCTCGTGATCGAGACCGCGCCACAGACCGCCGACGATCGTGACGCCGGAGCGGCTGATTCCAGCAAACAAGGCAGCAATCTGAAGAATGCCGACGAGCAGTGCATCCTTAAAACTGAGCTTGGCAATATTGGCGTCAGACTCCTCGGCCGCTCGGGCTGAGAGCGGGTCGAGTGTTGTGTCGGTCGTGCCGACGCTGGCACCACGAGCCTTCACCTTTCTGCGGAGCACCTCTCCGCCGAGCAGGATGCACCCGTTGATGAACAGGAAGATCGCGGCAGCAAGGGGCTTGGCAAACAAGGTGCGGAAGTTGTGCTCCAGAGCGAGGCCGACCAGGCCCACGGGGATGGTGGCCACGATCAGCAGCCAAGCCAGCCGCTCGTCGGAATCCTGGACGTCCCATCGGCGGAGCTTGATCATCCGAAACGTGCTGCGGAACAGTCCCCGCACGATCCTGACCCAGTCCGCTCGAAAGAACCACAGGAGGGCAAGGGCGGTCGCAACGTGCAAAGCCACGATGTAGGCCAAGTAGAACGACGATTCACTCGTGCCCTCCGACGACTGCGTGACCAGTGTCTGCCAGCTTCCGCCCAGCCATGCCGGTAGCAGCACCGAGTGCCCCAGACTTGACACGGGGAACAACTCAGTGACGCCTTGGACCAGCGCAATGACGATGGCTTGGATGTAGGTCACGAACGTTGTCTCCAATCGAAGCAGGCAATCTCAGAGACAGGGACTTCGCCTCGTTGGCCAACGACCTTACCGGTGGCTGCGAACTCACAGAAATCCGGTCCCTAGCATCGTGCACTCACGCAGAGGCGCTCAACATTGACCTGCCGTTCGCGGTCTGAGGGCGCTCGGGGAAGACATGCACAATCGTCTGTGACCAACTCGGCCTCATGGCCTTGGATCGACTAAGGCCGAGTGAGTGGCGTGCAGGGCGGTCCTCCACCATCTAGAGATGGGGAGATGGTTCTACCGCCGAAGGGTGAAGTGCACGACGAGCTATCGCCCGTCTTCGGGCAGCATCGGGCGTACTTCGACGGCTTGGCCGCCATCTATGAGGATGAAGCCGTCGCGGTGGGCTGGTCGGTCAACGAGGTCGTGGCGGAAGAACTCGCAGGCTTGGATCCCCCTGCCATGGTGCTCGACCTTGCCTGCGGCACCGGGGTCACACTTCGTCTGCTCCAGCGTGCCTTCCCAGACGCCGAACTCACCGGCGTGGATCTGTCGCCAGCTATGGCCGAGATAGCTCGAACTCAGATTCCTGAGGCACACGTCATCGTCGATGAGGTGACCCACTTCGTGGCGAGGTCGCCCCAGGAGTTCGAACTCGTGACTTCGGTGGGTGGACTCGAATTCGTTCCCGACCTGCCTCAGTTGCTGGTCGGCATGAAGAAACTCGTGGCTCCCGGTGGGCATCTCATCGCCACCTACGAACCGATCGTCGAGGGATCGGGCCAGCAGTCCGAGGCCATGGTGACCATTCCCGTTGGTGGCGGCGTGGTGGTCACCACTCATCGATGGCCCCCCGAGGAGGTGGCGGCCAGCCTGGCCGACTGGACGCTCATCGGGCATCGGACCTTGCCCGCCTATGAGCGTGATGGCCTGCAGGTGACGTATGGCCTGCTCCATGCCCGTCGGCCGATGTGATCCGGGCAGTCCAGGAAGGTCGCTGGTGGGAATTGCACGAGGCGAGGGACAGAGCCCCTCGCCTCGTGGACGTATGTGGTTGGTGTGGCAACCCAGACATCGGGCCACCGCCCGCAGATGAGCATCAGCCAGGCGTGTGAACGGGAGTGTTCGACGGACAGCCCAAGACCCTGGTCTCCGTGCCGAACTGACTCAGATCTTGCCCTCGATGATCCGAGGGGGCTTGGGCAGATACTCAGCCAGACGCTCGTGGACGACACCGCCGGCCAGGAAGGTCGAAGCTTCGGCGGCTTCCTTGGTGTCGAAGATGGCCATAGAGGCGCCTTCGCCGTCACCAGAGTCGATCCAGTGGAACTCGTGGAAGCCCTCTTCGGCGGCCACGATGGGCCCAAAGACGTTGCGAGCCACGTCGGCGATGATGTCGCCATTCTTGGCTTCGTATTCGTAGATCCGGATGATGCCGTAGGCCATGTCACTCCCAGTGCTTGTCGGTAGTCGTGCGGCTCCCAGCGGAATTGCGGACTCGCCAGAAAGGCTCAGGCGAAGAAACCCATGGGCCGGGGGTGCCGTAGGTGACCCTACTTCGTGCTCCTCTGGTCGCTGTCGGGCTGGATTCATGTCGACCGTGGAACGAACACGGAGGTGGCGGCCCGCATGGCGCCACAGAGGCCCGAGGTGACGGCTCGGCGTCCTGGGTTGTCCGGTAGGTTGGGAGACGACCTGGGGCTTGGCGAGCGTGGGTCGACTCCTCACGTGCGCCGACCTGCCTCGGAAGTCACTCTGGCCAGTGTTGATCCCGTCGCCTTCGAAGATGGTCCTGCCCATGCTGGAACCCTCTAGCCACCGGAGCCTGCACACTGATGCCTGAATCCCCAGCAACTGCGGCTTCTGACGACAAACTCAGTCCCGAAGTCATGCGGGTGGGTGCTGTCGTCGTGCTGGGCACGATCATGGCCATCTTGGACACGACCATCGTGTCCGTGGCATTACCCACCCTGGCTAAGGATTTCTCTACGTCGATCAACACCATCCAGTGGGTGACGACCGGATACCTTCTGGCTCTGGCCATCGTGATCCCGCTCAGCGGGTGGGGAGTGCACCGCTTTGGAGCCAAGCCGGTCTACATCGCCTCGTTGGCGCTGTTCATCGGCGGATCAATCTTGTGTGGATTGTCGTGGTCGGTGGGAGCTCTGATCGCCTTCCGCGTCGTGCAGGGCTTTGGCGGAGGCATGATCATGCCTGTCGGTCAAGCCATCATGGCCAGGACGGCAGGCCCGGACCGGATGAACAAAGTCATGGCTCTGATCGGCGTGCCGACGCTCCTCGGCCCGATTCTCGGACCGGTCATCGGCGGTGCCATCGTGAGCAATATCTCCTGGCGCTGGATCTTCTTCGTGAACGTTCCGATCGGCATCGTGGCCTTGGTGCTGGCCGCTCGGTTCCTGCCCACGAGTGGCCGCGACCACGACCACAAGCTCGACGCCCTCGGCTTCCTCCTTTTGGCCCCTGGGTTGGCACTCCTCGTCTATGGACTCTCGGAAGTTGGCACGACGGGGGGCTTCACTGCCCGCAGCGTTCAGGTGAGCCTGTTGATCGGAGCCGTCATGACCGTCGGTTTCGTGTTGCGGTCCCTGCGAGCCCCCGAGCCGCTGGTCGACCTCCGGCTGTTCAAACGACGGAACTTCTCGATCGCCACCATCACGATCTTCCTCACCGGGGCCACCTTGTACGGCACCATGTTCCTTCTTCCGCTCTACTACCAGATCGTCCGAGGGGAATCTGCGTGGATGGCCGGTTTGCTGATGGCCCCCCAGGGGATAGGTGCAGCACTGGTGATGCGGCCGGCGGCCCAGATGGCCGACCGGTATGGAACCCGAAGAACGGTGCCCATAGGCATGGCGCTTTTGGCCTTGGGCACCCTGGCCTATACCCAAGTGTCCGGCACGTCGAACTACACCTACCTGGCCTTCGCACTGTTCGTCCGGGGCATCGGACTCGGATTCGGGATGATGCCGGTGTTCGCGGCGTCGTATCGAGGCTTGACCCATGCGGAGATCCCACGCGCAACGACGGCGACCAACATTGTCCGCCAGGTGGGTGGATCATTCGGTGTGGCCATCTTCGCCGTCGTGCTCCAACAAGCCATCACCCGGCAGTTTCCCGGCCAAGACACCTCGTTGAACTCGTTCACCAGTGAGCACCTGACGACCTCGTCAGTCGACCATCTGGCGGCAGCGTTCGCCACCTCGTTCTGGTGGTCGTTCGGCGTTTGCGTCGTGGCCATCGTCCCGTCGCTCTTCTTGCCCGGCAAGGTGGATTCAGAACCTGGAGTCTTCGAAGAACTCGAAGAGGCCGAGAGCACAAACCTTGATGAGGTGGCCAGCGTCATTCCCGATTGAGCGCCTGAAGGCCCAGGGTGATGCGCCCACGGGTGGAGTGTCGAGCGCTCAGTGCTGCCAGAAGTGAAAGCCATCGTCGGGATGTTCGGGCGGGACGACCCCGAATCGATGGCGAATCTCATCTATGGGCTCATGGGCAATGGCGAAGTGATCGACCGTGGTGAAGTCACCCGTGCATTTCGCACCTCGGGCCATCGAGGTAGCCATCAGTTCGATGGCGCCCGGGCGCAACAGGGTGCTGTCGACGACCTCGATGTTGTCGATGCTGCTGAGCCCGGATTCGTGCAGGGCGAGAGGTGAGAGAAAGGCGAAGGTGTTGACCGGGTTGTCGTCCATGGCCATCTGGAATGCACCCAGGCCGATCTCTCCGGGTCCGGTCGGCTCGATGCCGCAGAGCACGTGAATCATGTCGTGGCCGACGTACATGTGGTTGACGTTGGACGCTCGTGTGCCGGGAAGCTCCAGTCCGTTACGTTCATAAAAGGAGAGGAACGCCTGACCCAGGCTGCCCTCGGGAAGATCGGCGAACGTTTCGAGTTGGGCCACGAGCTCTGGTTCAGGCTCGTCGGTGACGATCGGCTTCCTCTGGAGTGATCGCTCTGAGCGAGGCACCAGCATGTCGTCGAAGAAGCGTTCGAAGTCGGCCGCAGCCTTCTGGGTGCCTTCGTTGATCAGCGTGCGGTAGATGGCCAGGTCACGCTCATGCACCCCAAGAGCAGCCGCATAGGTCTCGACGCTGGACACCTGGGCATCGGTCAAGGGGTGGCGGCACGACTCGAGGGTGACGAGCAGTTCGTGGAACCGTCGGCGGGGGATGGCATCGTCAAGAGAGCGCGCCAACTCTCCTGGGGTCAGACCCCCCAACGTTGCCAGGTCGAGATCGTCACGACCCCAGAGCTGGTGGACGATGGCGGCAAGGACCAGGATCTGCTCTTCCGTCGCTCCGCCATCGACATCGATGGCACCGAGAAGACCCCGTACCACGGGTTCAATCATCGGTTCGGGGACGGTGAATGCCATGGGCCGATGCTAGCGACGCCCGATGTGAGATCCATTGCACACCGGAACATTCCTGGCTTTCCAAGGATGGTGCGGGGAGTTCCCACCTGCCTCAGCCGACGGAAAGCGTGTAGCTGTGGGTGGCCACGGCACCCGACGCATCGGCTACTCGAACCGAGAAGGACTTGGTGGTGGCCGACGAGCCGATTGTCCCGCTGATCCGGCCTGTCGTTGGTCCCAGTG
>CAIQOJ010000026.1 GCA_903873395.1 uncultured Acidimicrobiaceae bacterium | reverse complement strand
CTCGGGCAGCCCGTTCATTTGCCTGCCAACCGACATCCGACCGAAGTTCTTCAAGGGCGAGTAGTTCATCGTTCATCTTCGAATCGTAAGTTCCGGGTATGACAATTCAGGGTGGTCGGGAAGGTCGGGGAAGCATCAACGACGCGGACGGTACGGCCATCTGGGGTTGGCAGACTTCTTGATCAAGGATGCATTCGCTGCCCTGTAGCTTCTGCGCCGGGAGACACATCAGCCACCGGGTCACTTACTCCGAAAGACGGACAGGAGGTTGCCCCGGTAGGGCGGCTACCTGGCGCGATTCGAATCGCCATAGCGCGGACATCAAGCCCTTGCGTGTGCACCGTCGCTACAACGAGGCATCCCCAGCCGAGGTGGTCGGATCGTTCGCCAAGTACCGGACAAGCTTCCAGAGCCGAGCGTCCGACTCAGTTCCTGCTTCGAATGGATCTTCCATCTCCTCATAGGACAGGAGCCTGAACTCCCCTTCCGCGTTGACGCCGATGCCGGACCGGCTCACCTCATCGACCGTCACGGTCTGGGTCTTGGCAAGTGCCTCTGCATCGGCAAGCGAGCCGAACCCGTAACCGTGCTGACGGAACCACGCGATGGCGAACCGGGTGACGCCGTCGATCTCGACCGATTCTTTGGTGGGAACAGGGCTGGGGCGGCGGCGTCCACGTTCTTCACTGAGCAGGACGTCATCGAGTTCACCTTCTGAACCGGGCCCGATGAGTCTGAACCGCTTGATCAGCCGACGGATGGCACGCTGCTGTTCTTCGCTGACGAAGGGCGCCAGAGGTCCAGCAATAAGCGTGTGGAGTTGTTCGCTTAGTTCCAGAGCTTCCTCGAGGGCCACCAGTGTCTCAGGGTCAGACAGGCGTCGGCCATCCGACGAGTGGAACCCTGGCCTGCCACTTGATCGACGGGGTCCCGGGCTGCGCAGTTGAAGCGACGTAAACGAACTCAGGTCCGGGAGAACCACTGCAGGTTGGTCACTTGGCCGTGGGACGTCTCGCGCGTCCTGCGTCGCCTGCCTGTCGTCCGACGATGGCGTGCTCGCCTTGGCAACCTCCGATCTCGGTGTCACCTGGACACTGAGGGGAGGCGGCGCCAGAAGACTTGCATCTGCGATCCAGCCCCTGATGCACTCCGACACAAGGTCGGCTTCGTCGGGCGACACGTAGGTCAAACCATCTCGTCGCTGACCCAGATGCGAGGCATCGACGAAGAGGAGGTCCTGCGTGGGCGTGCGCTCGAGAAGCCAGATGGCCAATGCATCGCCGAAATCCGCCCGCAGCCGGCTAGGTGTCTCCACTGCGGCACTTGCGGAATCACGCCCGATGAGCCGCCATTCACGACGCCCGGTGTCAAGGGTGACCGCAGCCAGAACGACCACCGCTCGACCACCTTCCTCCAGACTGCCTTCGGCCAGATCCAACCAGCCGAGGTACTGCTTCCTGCTCTCCAAAGGAGGGTCCAGAAGAACGAGGTCAGCGCGCACCTGCCCCGCCTGGTCGTCAGGGAAGGTTCCCAGGGTCAGATCGATCGGAAGACCCCTGACGGCGAACCGGCAGACGGCGATGGCCCAAGCCACCGGGTCTTGCTCCACGCCCATCAGCACCGCTCGTGCATCCGTGGCGTCTGCCACCGCCAGCAAGAGGTTCCCCTCGCCCGACGCAGGGTCGAGCACCAGTTCGTCGGGTTGAGGTTGCGCCACGGCAAGGACCAGACGGGTCAAGGCTGACGCCGTCACTGTCGATCCGCCCGAACGGGTCCTGGTCGGTGCCATGTCATGGAGCAACACTTCAACGAGTCGGGCGGGTTCGAGTCCTGCCTCAAGTGTGCCGTCGATGGCCAGGACCAGTCGATCGAGATCAGCCCCGTGTTCGTCTAGGGAAGGTCTGCCAGGCACGTCGACGAGTATTCGGATGGCTGGCCCAAGGTCGGGCACCGCGATCTCAAGGAGCGAAGCGGCTTGGTCGAGGAGGGCGAACACGTCCGCGCCTGAAGAAGTCAGGTCGGCATAGAGGAACGAACCTTCAACCGATGTCGCTTCTCGGGTGAGGTGCAAGGCGAGGGCGAGGGACACGGTGATGCGACGGAGTTGCGTGTCTGCATCGGTCGCATCCAACCACCGGGCACATGCTCGGACGGCGCGCCGGACGTGCCAGAGCGGTGCCACCTTCGCTGCCCGTTCCTCAAATTTCGGAAGGCCACCACCGTCGCGCCGAGCACGTATCTCGGCGATGGAGACCAGGGGCTCCCAGTTGAGGAGGTCCCCCAGCCTGAAGAGCTGAGAACGACCGAGGGATCCAACAGGTGCAGGGAAACCTTCATGCTTCTGTCTGAGCATCCGCACGGCCGACTGCTTGTTGAGCAGGAACTGGCTGTGCTCGTCACCCGGCTCGAGGAATCCTGCGGCCGGCAACTCGTCAGCCCACCAGAGCTCGACGAACTCAGCCAGGGTGATCTGGTCTTCCAGGTCGAGTCTCGGGCGGGGCATCTGCATAGGGTCCACCCTAGGTGGCTTACCGCTATGCGGTGTTGTTATTGCAGTTGTCACGTATCTTCCCCTTCCGATACGCTGATCTTCTGTGACGGCGGACAGATTGATTTGACATACATATAAGTTATCCGGTACCTTACCTTACGTCAGGTAAGCCAGTATAGGAGGAAGCACCATGTTGTCGACACCCATCCCCAACGCCGCACAAGAACACCCCTCCCACCAGAGGCACCTCACCCTGGTAGGTGGCAGCGGACTTTCGGCGAGCACGCGCTCAGCCACGAAGTTCCGGCTGGAGACCGCTTTCGGGGCTCTCGCCGATCTCCTCGGCCAGCGCACGGTGCCCGCCTCCTTCCTCGAGACCTGCGGGCATCTCGTCGAAGCCATCGATTCCGATACGGCCGCTGGCCTGATCCGCTACGTCGAAGACCTGGTTCGCATCGGAGAGATTGCGGACTCGGCCTCGGACCCCAACGGTTCGACCGAACTCGGCCAACTCACCCTCTTCTGAGGTAACCGCCCAACCGCTTGCCTTCGACCGTCACGACCAACGAACTCTCCCCGAACCAGTCCTCAAGAACCAGTCCCCCTGAACCAAAGGAGCAACGATGACCCTCACCGATCTGAACTCGTTCACCCACCTCTCTGTCTGCGGAACCTGTTTCACCTTGTGCGGCAGCGGCCTCGAGCCGTGGCAGCAGCAACTGTGCGACTGCACGTTCGAGTGGGAGCGTCGGGACGCAGCACAAGCTGCGGCCGCCCGCACTGGTGAGCCGTGGGCCCGAGTGGCCGACCTCTGCCGCTCGTGCGGGGCTGAGGTCGTGGAGACCACGACGTCCCGTTCCGTGTGGTTCTGCGACACGTGCCTGGCGTGGGCCCGGACCATCAACCGGTCACAGCACCGTCCCGTTGTGCCGATCGGCCGCCATACCGACGTCAACCAGGTTCTGCCCGAGTTCGACGAGTGCGAATCCGATGAGGAGAAGGATGCGGCTGGACGCCTCCACGAACTGGTCGGGCGTTCCCATGCGGTCATCCGGCGAGGCCGCCAGGTCGTCGAGGCTCACCTCGAGGCCGCCGGGTACCTATCTGGCCAAGACGTGCCCCTGGCCGACTACCTCCGAGCGGTCCGCTCGAACTGGATCGACCAGGAGCGGCTCTTCACCCGGCTCAGCGCGGACCTGTGCCTCGGCCCGCACTGGAGGGGCTACGGGAAAGAGGCCCTCGAACCCGAGTGGACGACGAAGGTCGACGCCGTGGAGACCTATGTGGCCGAACTCATCACCCCGTGGCACTTCGACGATGGACGACAGGGCAAGACGACCTTGGTCCTCCAGATCCTGGTCGCCGAGGTCGGAGCTTGGCTTTGGTCGGTCTCGTTGACCGAAGAGGCAGCTCCCGAGGAGGCCCGCCTGCTTGCTTCCGGCATCCAACCATCAGTGGCACTCTCGGCCCGGGAGGCGACCTATGCAGCCATCCACGTCATCGAGCGGGAGAAGGACCGTCGTGATGGTCGCACCTGGCTGCTCGCACCGCTGACCCCTGACCCCGCTGCTCCCCCCACTGAGCCGGCGGGTGTCGCCTCAGGTGCCAGCACGGTCGATATCCCTGCGGCCGCGATCGACCTCCACGCCGAATCCGGTGGTGATGCCGCTGGTGCATAACCACCCAGCCAGGTGACACCTGGCTCAGTTGCTCCACCAACTGGGGAGATTCACCCGGTTGGCACTCATCCAGAGGACCCGAGGGACCTGGCCCGACGACGGTCCGGCAACCGACCCACCAACCGGTGGGCACGGTGCCCCTGCCAGATCCGGTGCAGACCGGCAAGCAACACCACACACCGGATACCGATGAAAGGAAACCCTGATCACCATGAGCACCAACGACACAACGACAGAAGCACTGGCGGTGGCGGCAGCCACCGGCACGGCAACCATCCTCTGGGGACCCCCCGGGGCCGGCAAGACCTCGGCGATCCGTGCATTGGCCGAGCACTGGAACCTGGCCCTCGAAGTGGTGGTCGCCTCCATCCACGACCCCACCGACTTCTCGGGCCTGCCCGTAGTCACCTCCGGCCAGGTCTCACTGGCTCCGCCGGCTTGGGCCCGACGTCTGACAGATCACGGAACGGGACTGCTCTTCCTCGATGAGCTGACCACCGCCCCACCCGCCGTCCAGGCCGCACTCCTGCGGGTCGTGCTCGAGCGCACGGTGGGTGATCTGACCCTGCCTGACTCCGTGCGGATCGTGGCCGCCGCCAACCCACCCGATCAGGCGGCCGACGGCTGGGATCTGGCCGCCCCACTGGCCAACCGGTTCTGCCACCTCAACTGGACCGCCGACGCCGGAGACTTCTCCCGGGGACTGGTCGGGGGATGGCCCGCACCAAAGGTGCCGACCCTGCCCCCGGGCTGGGAGTCGGGTCTGCCCGCCGCCCGTGGCCTGCTGGCCGCCTTCATCTCGGCCCGCCCCAACCTCCTCCTCCAGGTCCCCGACGCCTCAGCGGCCGGTCTGGCCTGGCCCAGCCCCCGTTCCTGGGATCAGGCCGGTCGGTTGTGGGCCGCAGCGGGTGCCGCTGGAGCATCGAACGAGGCCCGCACGGCACTGGTGGTCGGCAGCGTCGGTGAGGGCGCCGCCATCGAGTTCCTCACCTGGGTGGCCGAGTCCGACCTTCCCGACCCTGAGGTCGTCCTGGCCGACCCATCGGCCTTCGACCTCCCTCCTCGTGGGGACCGTGCCTTCGCCGTGCTTGCTGGTGTGGCTGCTGCCGTAGCGGCCAACCCGACCACGGAACGTTGGCAGGCCGGATGGGAGGTCGTCGGCCGGGCCGCCGACACCCATGCCGATGTGGCAGCAACGGCTGCCCGGGTGCTGATCGGCTGCCAGCCAGCCGGAGCCAGCCCTCCGGAAGCAGCCCGTGCTCTCGCCCCGGTCCTTCGGACCGCTGGCCTGATCAAGAAGGGGGCGTGATGACAACCACGCATACGACGAAGCAGCGGATCTCCACAACAGAAGACCCGACGCTGGCCGAAAACATCCGACCGAGAGCTACAGCCCCTTCGGGCGCTACCGGTCAGAAGCTGGCCGGCGCACGCCTCTGGGCCACCCAGCGCTTCCCCTACCTGGCCACCGGCCTCTTCGCCCTGACCCTGCTGGAACAGCCCGGCCTCGGGGCGGTGGCGGCCGACGACCGCTGGCAGCTCTATGCCGACCCGGATGTCGTGGCCAGACTCACCGTGCCCCAGCTCGGGACGGCCCTCGTCCACGACCTGGGCCACCTCCTGCGGGATCACGCCCGTCGAGCCGAGGATGCGGGAGCGGGCCAGTTGTGGGGTGAAGCGTGGAACTTGGCCGCTGATCTCGAGATCGACGACGACCTCGTGGCGGACGGGGGCAAGTTCGCCGAGACCCCGTCGCTCCCTAAGCACTTCGGATGGGACGACGGCTTGTTGGCCGAGACCTACTTGACCTTCATCCTCCAGGGTCAGGACGGCACCTCGACCGGTGACGGCTCAAACCGGGCAGCAGCGACGGGCACAGCCGACGAGTCGGGGGGCGAGTCGGGGGGCGATTCGGGGGGTGGAGAGGGGACCAGCATTGGCGCCAGCACCGATGCGACGGATGACCCCAGTGGTCCAGGCAAAGAGGGCCCTCAGGGGAACAACGATCAACCAGATGCGGGTAGTAGCGAGCCATCTGACACCGACGGATGTTCGGATGGCCATCCCGGACACACCGGGTGCGGCAGTGCCGCAGACGGGCGTCATCGCCCATGGGAACTCGAGGCAAGCAACGGTGACCCAGGGATCGATGGCGCAGCCGGCGACCTGATCCGTCGAACGGTGGCCAGGGACGTTCTCGCCCACGCCAAGGAAGTCGGCACAGTCCCCGGGGACCTGCTGCGGTGGGCCGAGGCCGAACCATCCGTAGTCGACTGGCGCCAGGTCCTGGCTGCCGAGATTCGTCGAGGGCTTCGGAGGGCCAGCGGGTCGGTCGACTTCACGTTCGCCCGCCGGTCACGTCGATCGGCTGCCCTTGACGGGGTCCTACTCCCTGGTCTGTTCCGTCCGGCTCCCGAGGTAGCCATCGTCATCGACACCTCGGGGTCCATGAGCCCCAGCGACCTGGCTGTGGCCTTGGGCGAGGTCGACGCGATTCTCGACCGCGCAGGTCTGGCCTCCCGCCGAGTGCCGGTCCTGGCCTGCGATGCCGAGGTCGGGGCCATCACCTTGGCTACCCGTGCCTCTGATGTGGTCCTGGCAGGCGGCGGAGGGACCGACATGGGCACCGGATTGGAAGTTGCCGCCCGACTACACCCTCGTCCCCAGGTGGTCGTGGTGCTGACCGACGGCTACACCCCTTGGCCCACCGAAGCACCGGGAGGTGCCTCGGTGATCATCGGTCTCCTCGGCGAGGAGGCGACGTGGGCAGGAGAGCGGTCGGTGCCCCGGTGGGCCCGGGCTGTCGAAATCGGGAGGGCGACATGACCGAGCAACACCACCTCATCATCAACTGTGGCGATGCCACCCACACAGTCGAGGTCAACGCCGACGCACTTCAGCGGGTGCGCTGCACCCTGGTGGACCACGACGAAGAGCTCGACCAGGTTCTCCGGGCTCTAGGCGCAGAGCGCTCGGCCTGCCAGAGGGCAGCTGACGCTGTGCGGAACCTCCGTCATGACATCCCCTCGGTCGCCACCCGGATCCAGTGGGTGGAGACCGGAGTGCTCGACGTGCAGACCTATGAGCAATGGTGCGACATCGGTGCCCCCAACCCTGGTGTCGTCCGAAACTGGGTGTCAGCACTGACCCGGAAAGGTTCACCACCGCTGGACCTCGCACAAGCCCACCAGGAAGTATGTGCATGGTTGCGACACGGGATCACACGCCCCCTCGAAGTACGTCGGTGGGTGCAAGCAGGATTCGATCCCGGCAAAGCACAGCAGTGGACCAAGGTCGAGCTCAGGCCTGCCGATGCTGCGGCTTGGGCTGCAGCCAGCGTCAGCGAGCTAGAAGAGGTAGCCGGCTGGAAACGCCTCGGCGTGCTCCGCCCTCATGACCGCGCCACATGGTCGGATGTCGGGGTGACCAGCGGCCGGCGAGCTGGCAGTTGGGCCGGTGTTGGGGTCTCCCGGCCCGACGAGGTCGCTCACTGGCGATCGTATGGGATCACCGTGCCCGAAGAGGTGGTGGCCTGGGCGGGCGCCGGCATTGACATCACAACTGACCAGGGCTTGGCCGAGATCGGCCAGTGGACGTCGCTCGGCCTGTCTGCTCATGAGACCCAGGCCTGGCTGGGCAACGGTGACCTGCTCAATGTTTCCCTCACCCCGGACGACATCGCCTCCTGGCGGGCTAGTGGCGTCCACACCGGCGCCGACCTCCAGCATTGGGCGACGGTGGGCGTGACGCGACCCGAGGACCTGGAGACCTGGCGTGCCGCCGGCGTCGTCGATGCTCGGACTGCTCAGGCGTGGGGCAAAGCGCACGTGCGATCTCTGGCCGATCTCCAACGGTGGGCTCGGGCTGGCATCACCGACGGGGACGAGGCCTGCCAGTGGACCAATGGCAAGTTCATCACCTGCCCTGAAGAGGCGGGCGCATGGCTGAAGGCCAACTTCTCCAATCCTGGCTGGGCCCGCAACGTGCTGAACAACGATCGCCAGCAGGTGCCCGAGCAAACCATGGCCTTACGTCAGCGCGGCTTCTTCGTTCTGGACGGCCCGCCCAAAACCCGCGAGCAGCGGTTCCAGGCCTTGCCGGCATGGGTGACGATCGGCCCAGCCCGAGCGGGCGCCCACCCTCGAGCTGTCACAACTGAACGGTATTTCAAAGGGTATGGGTGGCTTTGCAGGCCCGAGGCAGCCACCAACGTGACCGAGCAGGACTTCGACGACAACGGCAATGAGGTGGAGAGGCGGACCCGACCGTGGTTCCCCACTATCCGGGTGAGTGACGATCTCGAGGGAGGCGGATGAGATGAACTCCTATGAAACAGGACGCGCGTCAGCTTCGCCTGTCGCTCCGGCCGGTGGACGAACGGCCGGTGGACGCACATCGGCTGGACGCACAGCAATCAAAGTGGTGTCGTTCGCTTTGATCGGACTGTTCGCCTTCGGGGCCGTGGTGTCACTCGTCACCTACACCACCACCCACCAGGGTTCGATCTTCGGCGGCTACTGCATGATGGCCGGCAGTTTCGGGCTGGCATGGTTCTGGGGCGGGATCATCGGCTGGCGGGTCGGACGGTCGATCATGGCTGACCTGACCACGGGCACCACGCCGGTGCCCACACCTGGAGAGATCGCCTCGACTCTCGAGGTCGAGTGGGGTCGCCCGGCCACGGTCCAAGAGGTAGCCGCCGTCCACCAGATGCTGATGGCCCGCAAGCACGATGCCCTGCTCAGTGCCGGCCTGACTCTGGGCGCCGTCTACGCCATCGACCGCTCGTTCCATCACCACCAGTGAATGACGTCGCTACGGGCCGCCAGACCTATCGACCCAAGTCAGACAGACACCTGACCGACTAGCCAAAGACGAACGGAGGACGATGAAACCACTATTTGGAAGACCACCCGCCGATGCCACACCAGCAGAGGTCGAAGCCTGGGCAGAGGACTTCGCCGAGCATCTGATCTCACAGGTGGTCGAAGGGCATGCGGAGGAGGGCCAGGCCGATGCACTGCCCACCTCGCCCGAAACCGTTCGTCACCTCGAGATTCCCTCTGACACACGCGAGGGCGGGGAGACGCAGTCGTGACCATTCCCACATGCCCCCATTGCGGGGCACCCCCGCAACTCGAGCACGGCCCGATTCTGCGCAGAATGCGGTGGGGTCCTCACCGGACCAGTCATGCTGCCCGCGGCAGCACTCCCGGGGCAGGTCTCGCCCACGCAGACTCACGCAACCGCGCAGCAGGCGGGGGCTCTATCCAGCACGGTGTCGTTCGAGCAGGCTCTGCTGGCGGTGGTGGCTGGGCTGG
>CAIQOJ010000025.1 GCA_903873395.1 uncultured Acidimicrobiaceae bacterium | reverse complement strand
GTGACTTCACACCGGTGACGACTTCGGGCACGTGGACCCTCTACGAGCGGAAGTAAAGCTGATCAGCGAGTTCTGACGGCTCCTTCCCCGAGACAACCACACCCAAACGGACTTCTCAGTGGGACGGCTTCTTGTTGGGGATCAGCGGGAGAGCGGGATCTACTGAAGGCGCCGGTTCTTCCGCGAGCGTGAGCACCCGGGTTGGCTCTTCGCCCGGCCGACGCCGACGCTCCAGTCTGTCCTTCCACTCCATGATGGGCCTTTCCAAGAGGAACCATGACGCAACGGTGAGGCCCAAGGTGAGGGCGAAGGCAACGACGACGCGTAGCCACAGTGGCCAGTTGGTGTCGAAACGGCGCACGAAGTAGAAGACCGGCATGTGCCACAGGTAGAAGCCGTACGAGACGAGCCCAAGAGCGACAAATGGTTTCTGCTGGAAGAGCCAACCGCCCTTCCACGAGGCGTCGAGGACGGCGAGCACGATGGCTGCACAGGCGACGTCGATGAGGATGAAGCCACCTCGGTACAGGAACGGCCCAAAGAGATTCGTTGTGGGCATCAGCACGAGGAGGGCGGCAAGCCCGATCCAGCCAGCAGTGGCCACACCCCGGGTTGGCTCGCGACGACGGGTCCAGATGTGGGCGAGGAGAGAGCCCCAAAGGATGGAGTCGGCGCGGGAGTCTGTGGCATGAAACAGGTAGCACCATGACTGGATGCCGTGGTAGGCGAGGGCGCGATGGATGGACACCGCAGCGATGAGTCCAAGAAGGACGATCACCACGGTGCGAAGTCGAACTCGGATTGTCAGGAGGAAGACCGTTATCCATGGCCACACCATGTAGAACTGCTCTTCGAACGACATCGACCACATGGCTTGGTACCCGGGAGCGAGGTTGGCGCAGAATGCGTTCGGGGACTGGGCTACGTAGTAGTTCGAATAGTAGAAGCTGACCGAGAAAATCGATGGCCAGTCCCGCTGGTCCCAGTAGCCGAACGCCCACGCCGCCAGTCCAGCGGCTACCACGACGACCAAAAGCGCAGGGAGAAGGCGCAGCACCCGACGCCGGTAGAAGGCGAGGCGGCCGATCATCCCGTGTCGTGCCTGCTCCCTGAGCAGGAGCGCGGTGATGAGAAATCCCGACAGTACGAAAAACATGTCGAGCGAGACAGTGCCCCCGGGGATGACGAGCAGCGTCGGAAGCGGGAGGATCACCTCCATGTGGGACACGAACACAATCAGAACTCCCACCCCCCGAATGCCGTCAAAGCCCCGGATTTGCCCGAACGAGCGGACATGATCGGGAGAGGCTTGATTGCTGGCGGGCGGAGGTGCCGTGCCGGAGCTGCTCATGGGGATGTTCCGGACTCGATCGGTCAGGCCACGCCGGCCCAGACGGCATCAGGCCGGATGCCGAAGGCCACTTGGCGAGCCAACTCGGCACTGACCACCGGGAGGTCGGTGGCATGGGTCACCCCGAGCAGCTTGTCCTCGGTGGTGAGCACCCGAACCGGAAGCCCTGTTCCGTCGTCCACCATGGTG
>CAIQOJ010000024.1 GCA_903873395.1 uncultured Acidimicrobiaceae bacterium | reverse complement strand
CTTGCAGTTTCCTGCCTACGGTTGCGGACCAGCGCCGGAGTTCGACCGGCTTCCCCACACGCTTCGCTACGTTGCAGTGACGCTACCAGAGCCTCTCGGCGAGGGCCCCAGCCTTATTTCGACGGTGGGCGCCAGAAGGTCATGAGGAGCAATGCTGCGCCGATTGCGCCCGGTGCGACCGTCAATGCTGCATTGATCGTCGGGCTCTGGAAGATCTTGAACACGTGGTCGAGCGACCACGAGCCAGCACCGATGCACCCAATGCCAATGGCCACAACGATGATGGTCAAGACGTATTCGTAGCCCTCGCCTGGCCGAAAGATGAAAAACCCATTCTTCAGATGGTTGGTGATCAGTGCCACGAGCATCACGCCGAGCACTCCAGTGGCTGCAAGTGGTGTCCCAATGCCCAAGATCAACATGATTCCGACCGCGAGTTCAGTCAGCGACGCAGTCCATGCATGGAGCACGCCCGGTTTCATGCCAAGCGACTCGAACCAGCCAGCGGTGCCTGTGATCTTGCCGCCGCGAAAGACATGGTTGTAGCCGTGAGCAGCCATGACAAACCCAATGATCGCCCGGATGGCGAAGAGGCCAAAACTGACAACTACAGGTTGTTGGGCAAGATTCGTCGTGATCATGGCAGAACTCCTTTGCTTCGAGGTCCCCTCAACATACCGGTGGCGCACTGAGAACTTGGTGACCCACGAGGGCTAGCGTGTCGGCGTGGCGAATGATGATGCAACAACCGTGGACGGAGTAGACCTCGACGCAGTTGTGCGGTGGATGGACCGAGCACAGCTTGGCAGTGGCCCACTGCGAGATATCGAGCTCCTCGCCGGTGGCACCCAGAACATCCTCGTTCGATTCGAACGCTCTGGAGAACGCTTCGTTCTTCGCCGTCCGCCACTGCACCTTCGCTCTGCCTCAAACGATGTGCTTCGACGAGAGGCTCGCCTGCTGAGTGCACTCAACGACACACCGGTCGCCGCTCCGAGACTTCGCCTCGCCGACCCTGACGGCGAGGTGCTTGGCGTTGTGTCGTAGCTCATGGATGCCGTTGAAGGCTGCAATGTTGGTGCTGGTCTGCCAGCCGCCTGGGGCGACAATCCTGCTGCTCGCCACCGCATGGGACTCTCAGCCGTGGAGCAACTCGCGATTCTTGCCTCGCAAGACCACCTTGCCCTTGGTCTTTCGGACTATGGCAAGCCTGACGGCTTCTTAGAGCGACAGGTGGCTCGCTGGACGAAAGAACTTGCGTCCTACAACGAACTCGAAGGCTACGAAGGACCAGAAATTCCTGGATTGGCCGAAGTGTCATCGTGGCTCACCGCCAACCTTCCACAGCACGGTCAAGTCGGCATCATGCATGGCGATTTTCACTTGGCCAACTTGTTGTTTTCACATGATGAGCCGGAATTGACCGGCATTGTCGACTGGGAGATGTCGACCATTGGTGATCCGCTGGTCGATCTCGGTTGGCTGCTAGCCACTTGGCCCGGAGAAGGAGCAATTTCGGTTGGCCCTGCAATGGCGTTCAACCACTTGGAAGGCTTTGCCACCCCAGCTGAGCTCATTGCTCGCTACAGCGAATGCTCGGGAAGATCTGTTGATGAGATTGACTTTTACACCGTGCTGGCTTGCTTCAAACTTGGCATCATTTTGGAGGGCACCAATGCCCGAGCATTCGCTGGCCGAGCCGACCGAGGGGTCGGCGACCTCCTGCACGCGATCACCGTTGCGCTGTTCACCAAAGCACTGACGTACCTCTAACTACCAAGGAGCACCATGCCCATCGACTTCACCTTGAGCCCTGAAACAGAAGCCATCCGACAAAAGGTTCGGACCTTCATCCAAGAAACTGTGCTGCCAGCAGTGCGGGACTTTGATGACGAAGAGAAGGTCACTACCCGTGACGAGTACTTAAAGACAATCTTTGCCCTGCGCCAAAAAGCGAAGGACGAGGGGTTGTGGCTTCCCCATATGCCAAAAGAGTGGGGCGGCATGGGCCTCGGCCACGTCGATCTCGCCATGGTGCAGTCCGAAGCAGCCAAGACCCGCCTTGGGCCCTGGATCCTCAACTGCCAAGCACCCGATGAAGGCAATATGCACACCTTGCTCCACTGGGCAACCGAAGAGCAAAAAGAGCAGTACCTGCGACCCTTGCTCGAGGGAAAGGTCATGAGTTGCTTCGCTATGACCGAGCCTGAGGTTGCTGGTTCTGATCCGACCCTCATCAAGACCTTCGCCGTTCAAGATGGCGAAGAGTGGGTCATCAATGGCCACAAGTGGTTCATCTCAAATGCTCGTCGTGCAAGTTTCGCAATCCTCGTTGCTCGAACCGAGCTTGATGTCCCCGAGGGCTCTCGTGGAGCAAATACTGCGTTCCTCGTCGACATCCCTTCTGAGGGTTGGCACGATGTGCGCGAGGTGGAGACCATGCATGGGTCAACCGGCCACTCCGAGATCCGCATTAGCGATCTTCGGGTGCACGAGAGCAAGATCTTGGGCGGCCGAGGCAACGGCCACCGACTCGGCCAATATCGCCTTGGACCAGCTCGACTCGCCCACTGCATGCGCTGGATCTCCCAAGCCGAAACTGCTCTCGACATGATGGTCGATCGCTCGTTGAACCGCTTCAGCCATGGCTCGCTGTTGGCCGAAAAGCAAGGAATCCAGTGGATGAT
>CAIQOJ010000023.1 GCA_903873395.1 uncultured Acidimicrobiaceae bacterium | reverse complement strand
GGCGTTGTGTAGAACGGCGTTCTATTACTATAGCACGTTGTTCTACAGTAACATTCGTCCATGGCTCGTCCTCCGAGAACCCGCACCCCTAGCGCAGACATGCGTTCGGCACTGCTCGGGGCTGCTGCCAACATCCTCGAGACCGAAGGTGCCGACGCCCTGTCCGTGCGGCGGATCGCCACCGAAGCAGGAGTGGCTCCCATGGGCGTCTACAACCACTTCGATGGCAAGCACGGCATCATCGAGGCTCTGTGGATCGAAGGCTTCGACCGGCTGCGAACGACACTCGAGGCGTTGCGTTCGATCGACGATGCCGGCCAGGCGTTGGTTGCCGGCATCGACCGCTATCGGCGCTTGGCCCTCGACCACCCGACGTCCTATCGGCTGATGTTCCTCGGGGCGATCCCTGGATTCGAGCCATCGGCAGATGCCGCCTGGAGCGCAGCCCTTTCCTTCGAAGCCCTCGTGGCCAACGTGCGCCGTGCCATGGATGCCCGAGCCATCACTCCAGGTGACTCGGTCCAGACCGCCCAGATCATTTGGGCCGCGGTCCATGGCTGGGTCTCGTTGGAACTCGACGGGATGATCTTCCTGGCCGACGCCGATGCTGGTGTGCGGGCCATGGCCCGATCGTTGATCGACGGCTTCCGAACCTCTGAACGCTGATCCCTCAACGCTGACCGCTGACCGCTGACCAGGGTACGTCAATGCGCAGGAACCTCACCGGTGCTCCTCGAACTGTCCAGCACTGAACCGTTCGGCCAGAGATCTGCTGGCCACAGGCCCCGTCGGTCCGCTCCCACCAGGGTCTGGGACCACCGTCCGCCCTGATGTTCGGCTCGCCATGTCAGCATCTGCTGGGCCAATGCCAGGACCACCGCCGGATCCTCGGTGGTTGTGCGCCACGTCGGGTCGACGGCCAGGTCGAAGCACCGCCAGGTGCCATCAGCGAACTGCACATACGCATGGTCAGCCGTGCGCACGACGGCCAGACTGCACCGCTCGAGGTCCCAGTCGCGTCCCCCACTCATCCTGGTGGGGCCGGTCAGAACATCACGCCAGTCGTACTCCCAGTGCGCTGCAGTACGCCATCCCTCTGGGGCCGACATCCCGGCCGTGGAGCCGTCCACGGCATCACCCAAGGATCCATCCAGAAATGGGAGGAGCGAGCGTCCGTCGCACTGAACAGGTACATCGATCCCGAGTAGATCGGCCACGGTGGGCAGCACGTCCACATTCTCCGTGAAGGCCTCGACGACTCGGCCCTGTGGCCCGGCCAGTCCAGGAACCCGCACCAGGCAGGGGATCCGGTAGCTCTCTTCGAAGAAGCCCAGCTTCTGGATCAGGCCGTGGTCGCCGAGCTGTTCTCCATGATCCGAGGTGAGGATGATCACGGTGTCGTCCCAGGCTCCGATTGCCTTGATGTGATCGAGGACCCTGCCGACCTGGGCATCGACCTCGGAGATCATCCCGAAGTACTGAGCCCGAAGTCTGGCCATCTCGGCCGGGTCGGATGGAGCGGCGCAGATCGGCAGGGCGAGGGCCAGGTCGTGCAGAGGGTGACGCTGGTCTGCTGGCGGGATCGGGACACCAACGTCGGCCGGGTCGTAGTGGTTGGACCATGACCCGGCTGCCGCATAGGGCGGATGGGGTCGCAGGAAGCTGGCATGGGCAAACCACGGACCATCGCGTCGGTCCATCCACTCGAGCAGCCCGTCGGCCAGATAGGCCGAAGCGCTCAGCCTGGCCGGGCGATCCGGTTCGGTAGCCAATGCTTGATACGGGTCCAAGGTGCCATGACCGAGCGACTCCAGCCAAGCCAGCCATCCGGTGAAATGACCGTCGAGGGGCAGCACGGGGTCGAACCCAGGAAGGACGCCTTCGTAGGTTTCGAGGCGTGGATCGTCTGGCCCATCGGCGACAGAAGGGTCGACGCCCTGGTCGGTGTAGCCGAAGAGCGCCGGGATATACCCGGCTCGCCGGGCCAGTAAGGCGATGTTGTCGAAGCGATCC
>CAIQOJ010000022.1 GCA_903873395.1 uncultured Acidimicrobiaceae bacterium | reverse complement strand
TCGGTTCATCTCCAAGACGAGGATCATCTTGGAGATGAGGTCGGGGTGGGTCATCTCCCGCCACATCACCGCTTCAGCAACGGCAGGCCCGTACTCATCGGTCAGGTCGGCTTGGAGGGCTGCGCTCGAGCCGAAGGCCGATCCCCAGATGTGTTCGATGGCATGGAGGAAAAACTCCTGCTTTCCCTTCCACCGGGCATAGAGGAACCCCGTGGTCACTCCAGCTCCGGCGCAGATGTCAACCAGCCGGGCTCCTTTGAACCCACGTACGGCAACTTCGTCAAGAGCTGACAGGTAGAGGGCATCCACCCGTGGGTCATCGGTCTGCACCGGTGGGACATGCATGTACTCGGCCCGGTCAGGAGGAAGTTTGAGAGGGGGTCCGGGGCGCATGGCGGCGTCGAAGTGCCGGTGCAGCACGTGATCGAGCTCGGCAGCTCCCGCCCACACTCTGCCTGCGGAGAGCGCGAGACCGAGCGCCCCGATGACGGCGAACATCCTCGCTGCCGCGATCTCTTCATCGACGTCGACCATCAGTGCGTTGATCTCCGCACAGAATTCCTGCCGGATCTGATCCATCTCCGGTGTGAACCGGGAGGCCAGCACTAGTTCGATGGCCGCTAGGTGTTCCGGCCGATCCGATGCCAGGTCGTTCATGCCGATCACCAGATCGCCACGTCGGCCGAGCTCGGGAGCAAGGGCCACACGAACCAGGAGACCCATGAACCCGGCCCGCAATTGCTGACGCCATATGGCAAGGGCAGCGGTCTCCAGCGAGTCGAAGCGGGGGTAGAAGGCTCCGGTAGACACCCCGGCCTGCTTGCACACGCCGGCAACCGTCGTGCGATCCCAACCGACGGACGCGACCACAGCAATCAGGGCATCGTCAATGACGTCAGTCTCGACACTCCAGCGACTCATAATCGGTCAGATTATTAGCCTGACCCAATTCGTGACCAACTCAGCCCGCAGTGGCCGCCAGCCAATCGAGTAGACCGAGCACCGCCTCGGGGCCAGCGACCACCAGATCAGCTTCTGCGACGACGTCAGGAGCGCTGTCGTCGCCATCCACGGCGACCCGGATGGCCACGCCGTCCTCGTCGGCCGCCCACCGTGCCAGGGCGTCGAACGCAGGCAGATCACCAAGGTCATCACCCAGATAACAAGCCCCCGCCATCCCCGTGCACCGTCGATAGACCACAGTTCCCTTGTCGATGACCAGGGGTGGTCGAAGCTCCAGGGACAGGCGGGCCGGATGCACGGCCAAACCCGTGCGGGACGCCTCAGCGGCGACCGCTTCGGTCACCCAGGACTGCTCCTGTTGGGCCGCCCGCCAGTGCACGGTGACCGTCGCACCCTTCTCCTCGACCAGGACCCCTGCAGGGCAGCGTTCCGCCAATCGCTCCGCAGCAGCACGGACCACCGGCCGCCACGGGGCGACATCAGGATCAGGAAGGGCCTCACCATCCTGTCCGGCCATCTCTAATCCGTAGAGTCCGACCACCTCGACGGCACTACCCACCAGGCCAGGAAGGCGATCGACCAGAAACGAGACCGGACGACCCGACACCACGGCTACCCGGCCGAAGACGTCGGCAAGGCCGACGAGCAGTTCTGTGGTGCCGGGCAACGGGACCGCAGCCGACGGCTCGTCCACGATCGGTGCCAGAGTGCCGTCGAAGTCCGTGAGCAGGACTGACCGCCTCGGATCGAGGATCAACGGTGCGAGCAGTTCCCGGGCGTGATCTGAGGGGCCGGTCGAAGGGCCCCTACTCGGCCCGCTGTCGGTACTCAGTTGCCCGCAGCGGTTGTGGGTGTTCCCCCCGAGACCAGATCTGGCCCGACAACCACGAGAAGTTCAGCAGTTCCAATGGAACTGACCGGGGCAGCGGTCGTATAGGGCGCCACCACCGATGACGGCAGGCCTAGTGACGAGGCCAGCGTGATGGCGGCCGACTTCTGGCCTTGGACGTAATAGACGCTCGAACTCGTCACGTGGGTGGAGGCATTGACGGGTGTCAAGACGGTCCAGCCGCCTAGCTGCAGCCGGTTGGTGACCGTGGCTGCGGCACCCGGGGTTCCTGAGGCGTTGGCCACCATCACCGGAACATTCGGCACGGCTTTGGGGGCCGTAGTGGTCGTCGTGGTCGGAGGACGCGGGGCGGTCGTGGTGGTAGCTCCACCTCCATTCCCTCCAGCATCACCTTGAGGCACCGTGGTCGTCGGCGCCGAAGATCCGCCTGATGGAGCGGCTGTCGACGTGGGTTGGATGCGACCAACGAGCAGGACGGTGGCGATGATGAAGAGGCCGAGCAAGATGACGGCCCGATCAAGGGCAAGGCGCTGGCCCTGTGCGCCAGGAGCGCCGGTCTCGGGCTGTGAAGGATCGTCCACTCGCGTCAGCCTGCCGCGGAGAAAGGGGCAGCGCAAGCACTGCCCACCAACACGTGCCGATTCGGCCCCTACACTGGCCCGGCGCCCACACTCGGGCGTCCGGCCGGTGTAGCTCAGTTGGCAGAGCAGGCGCCTTGTAAGCGTCAGGTCGTGGGTTCGATTCCCATCGCCGGCTCAGCGGGGTTCTGGTGCGTTCTCAGGGCCCAGACGGGTTGAGGTGAGCGGGCCTATCCGTCGCCCGTGTTCAAGATGTGTGGCCCCGGTTCACGAGGTTCGATCACAGGAACCCTGGCCGGACTAGCCGGACCCCGTCAACGTCCCTTGATCGTCCTGTCGATCGAGGACGACATCTCCTCGATGTGCATGCTTGGCCCGATACATGGCGCGATCGGCCCGGGCCAGCAGATCCATGGATGCCACTTCGCCCATCGCATCGACGGCCACTCCCACACTGCAGGAGATGGCCAGCTGACTACGGTCGAGCACGAAGGGCTCAGCCATCGCGTCTTGGAGTCGTCTACCCACAAGCAACGCTTCGTCGGAGCTGCCAACCTCACACAGGACGACGAACTCATCACCGCCGAGGCGAGCCACAAGGTCTTCAGGGCGCAGCGCTCCTTGGATTCGGAACGCAATGTCTTGGAGCAGGCGATCGCCGAGGTTGTGCCCGTAGGTGTCGTTGACGCCTTTGAACCCGTCGACATCAAGATAGAGCAGTGCGACGCAGTGATTTGGGCGACCGGCACGCCGGTCGACGGCTTGCAGTCGGGATTCGAGCAACGCACGGTTGGCCACGCCGGTCAGCGGATCATGGGTTGCCGAGTGGGCGAGAGCGTCGCGCTGGGCGACCTGTTCGGTGATGTCGTGAATCAAGGAGATCACCACTGACCTGCTCGTCGTCTCGTCAACGACACACGATGACGACACCGAGACCCAGATCACCTGGCCGTCAACCCGGACGTAGCGCTTCTCGAACCGCCAATGCTGCATCCGACCCGAAGCCATCTCCTCGAGTGCCGCCACCGTGAGGTCAACCTCATCTGCATGGGTGAACTCGAGGACGTTGTGCCCTTGGATATCCCCAGGGCCGATCCCCACAAGCTGGGCGTAGGTCGGATTCGCTTTGAGAATGGTGCCGTCACCGTCGAGCATCACGATGCCCACAGCAGCGCTCTGGAAGATCGTGAAGAACTGGCTGAGTGTCGAGACCTCGGATTCTGCCCGAGCCAGACCACTGCTGGCGTGGGTGTGTCGCGTGGCAAGGATGCGCAGATCCAACTGGCCGGCCACAAGCAATGCCAGAGATTCGAGGGCGCGCTTCTGGCCGTCGTCGAGCTGACGGGGAACGTGGTCGATGACACAGAGAGTTCCCAGGGCTCGACCTGAGGTCGTCACCAGTGGCACGCCGGCATAGAAGCGCACAAAAGGTTCGCCCAGGACAAGGGGATTGGTGGCAAACCGGGGATCCAAGGTGGCGTCTTCTACCTCGAAGATCGAACCTGGATCCAGGATGGCATGCGAGCAGAAGGCCTCGTCACGCGGGGTCTGGGGGGCTTCCAAGCCGACGGCAGCCTTGAACCATTGACGATCCTCATCCACCAGACTGACCAGGGCGATGGGTGTGCCGGCGATCTGGGATGCCAACTGGACGACTCGGTCGAAGATCTCCTCCGCCTCGGTGTCGACGATGTCGGCCTCGTGGAGTTCGGCCAGACGTTCGGTTTCATCGGCCGGTAGCGCAGCGGGAACAGCCCCTGGCGGCGTGTGCGACTCGGGATTGCCCGGCGGAGTCGTACTGGGCTGCATTACTGTCACTTTAGATCCACAGTTGCGTATCGGCAGATCTCTGCCTCACCTTGAGCACAAATCTGACGGGTGTCGACGTAGATCAGATGGCACTCTCCTTGGCCCGGTACAGTGCGACCCGTGCCTGGTTGCCGTCCCCTTGGAATCCGGTAGGTCGGATGTCCTCAATCGATGTGGCCGAGCGCCTCATTGCCACCCGGGCACTCACCGAACGGCTCGCCGCGCCGCTGTCGCCTGAGGACCAGACGGTCCAGTCCATGCCCGATGTGAGCCCAACGAAGTGGCACCGTGCTCACACGTCGTGGTTCTTCGAGACCTTCCTTCTCGAACCCCACCTACCGGGTTACCAGCAGTTCCATCCGGCGTTCCGCACACTGTTCAACTCGTACTACGACAGTGTCGGACCGAAGCACTCACGCTCGGATCGAGGCATCATCACTCGCCCCGGCATCGAACAGATCGCCGCCTACCGGCGCCACATAGACGGCGCCATGGCCGACCTCCTCGCAAGGGACCCCCACCGCGATGTTGTGGACCTAGTCGAACTCGGTATCCAGCACGAGCAGCAGCACCAAGAGCTCTTGCTCATGGATATCGCCCATGTGCTCTCCTGTAACCCTCTGCTGCCCGCCTATGCCCTGGTGAGCACCTCGCCACCGGGTCGGGATGCGGCACCGACCTGGACGCCACACCCTGGTGGCACCGTCGAGTTCGGACACGAAGGCCCGGGGTTCGCGTTCGACAACGAGTCACCACGCCATGTCGCGTACCTCACGCCGTTTGCCCTGGCTGACCGCCCTGTGAGCTCGGGCGAATGGCTCGCCTTCATGGACGACGGGGGCTACCGGCGACCAGAGCTCTGGCTATCGGAGGGCTGGGCCACCGTTCAAGACGGCGCCTGGACCGCCCCCCTCTACTGGTCCATGCATCCCGAAGGCTGGCGCGAGTTCACCCTGGGCGGCGACGGACCCGTGGACCCGGCCCGACCGGTCACCCACATCAGCTACTTCGAAGCCGACGCCTTCGCCCGGTGGGCCGGAGCCCGCCTGCCGACAGAGGCGGAGTGGGAAGTGGTGTCCAACGAGCGCCTGACCTCTGCAGATGGACTGCCCCCGGCACACCTCCTTGACCCCGAAGTGCTCAGGCCTTCGGCGTCATTCGGGTCGAACTCGCATCCTTTGGGCGACGTGTGGCAGTGGACATCGTCGTCCTACAGCCCCTATCCCGGCTACTCGCCACCTCCCGGCGCAGTCGGTGAGTACAACGGCAAGTTCATGGTGAACCAGTACGTGCTGAGAGGGGGATCGTGTGCAACGCCACCGGGGCACGTGCGGACCTCCTATCGGAACTTCTTTCCGGCCAGTGCACGGTGGGCATTCACTGGGCTGCGACTCGCTCGAGACGAGTGACCGGCGGTGCCGAGGCTGGTCACTCGGACAAGCGGACGGCCAGCGCCCCTACGATGAGCGAATTCCGATGCCTAACGTGATTCCCCCCACCATCGACATCCGACTCACACCGGCCGATCTCCGCGCCGCCATGGAGCGCGATGTCCGTCAAGGGCTCATGTCCACGCCCAAAGAGCTGCCGCCCGTCTACTTCTACGACGACAGGGGCAGCCGGCTGTTCGACGAGATCACCCGCCTGCCGGAGTACTACCCCACCCGTGCCGAGCGCTCGATCTTGGATGCCCACGCCATCGAGATCATCACTGCGGCCGGTGCCGACACGCTCGTCGAACTGGGCGCCGGTACCTGCGAGAAATCCCGCGTGCTTCTCGACGCCATGGCGTCCACAGGCCGATTGGGTTCCTTCGTGCCGCTGGACGTCAGCGATACCGTCCTCTGGGAGGCGGCCACCTCACTGGCCGAGGAGTATCCAGGCCTGGCCGTGCGAGCCGTGGTCGGCGACTTCCACCGACATCTCGACACCTTCTCGGACGGCGGCAGGCGCCTCTTCGCCTTCCTGGGTGGCACCATCGGGAATCTCGATCCCGGCCAGCGCACCGGCTTCTATGCGGATCTCACCCGAGCCATGGCTCCGGGCGACGCCTTGTTGTTGGGCACGGATTTGGTGAAGGACCGGGGAGTGCTGGTCGCCGCCTATGACGATGGCGCCGGAGTCACGGCCGAGTTCAATCGCAACGTTTTGGTCGTGCTCGACCGGGAACTGCATGCCAACTTCGACGCCACACGATTTACCCATGTGGCCCGGTGGGACGAAGACGAGCACCGCATTGAAATGTGGCTGCGCTGCGAAGACGCCTGCACGGTGACAGTGTCCGACCTCGGATTAGAGATCGGCTTTGCTGCCGGCGAAGAGATGCGCACCGAGATCAGCACCAAGTTCACACCTGACACCTTGGCCGACGAGTTGGCAGCCGGGGGCTTCGCCGTCGAAAAGTCGTGGACCTCAGCACAAGGCGAGTTCCAACTCACGCTGGCCAGGCGCCACTGAGGGTTGTTCAACGAGATGCCGTCCGTGGGAACACACCGAGGCGCCCTGGCGTTGATCAGAACATGACGATCAGAGCGACCTGGAACGGCACCGTCCTAGCCGAGAGCGACACCACCGTCGTCGTCGAGGGGAACCACTACTTCCCTGCCGATGACGTTCGTGACGAGTTCTTCGAACCCAGTGACACCACGACCGGCTGCCCCTGGAAAGGAACGGCGAGCTACCGGACGGTGGTGGTCGATGGCAACCGCAACGTCGATGCCGCCTGGTATTACCCCGAACCAAAGGACGCTGCCGCGGAGATCCGTGACCGTGTCGCCTTTTGGAAGGGCGTGACCGTCGAAGCGATCTAGGCCTGTGCTCCATCGAACGTGGCCCGCTGGCGAGCTACGTCGAAGGTGGCGATGGCTCCTGCCGTAGCGGCATTGAGGGAGGAGAGGGCACCGTGCTGAGGGATCCCTGCCACGACGTCGCACCGCTTGCGGGTGAGCGCAGCAAGGCCGTTGCCCTCTGATCCGAGCACCAGGGCCACCGGTCGGTCACCTAGGTCGAGGTCGTAGAGCGATGTTGGTGCCTCACCAACAAGGCCGACAGACCACACTCCTAGTTCCGCCAACCGGACCAGGGCAGTGGGGATGCCTCCGACGAGAGCCATGGGCAGATACTCGATCGCTCCCGCAGCCACCTTGGCCACCGTGGGCGACAGATGGGCTGCCCGATGCCGAGGAAGCACGATGCCCGTCACCCCGGCACACTCAGCACTGCGCAGGACGGCGCCGAGGTTGTGAGGGTCGGTGATGCCGTCGATGACCAACAGGAAGGGCAGCCTGCCCCGCACGGTGGCCTGACAGAGGTCGTCGAGTGGCGTCTCTTCGATGGGCTTGGCCAGAGCCACGACACCCTGAGCTCCCTCGGTCCGGGCGGCAGCGTCGAGTCGCTTTCTCGACACCACTTCGACCTTGACCCGTCGCCGAGCAGCCAATGCCTCGATGTCGTCGAGGATCTCGGCGGCATCCATGCCTTCGGCCATGAGAAGCGTCGTGACCGGCCGGCGGCCGGCGGCCAGCAGTTCACGGACAGCTTGACGGCCCTCGACCTGGTCTCCCCCGAGGCCCTCGTGCTTGGGGCCGCGTCGAACAGGGCCGTCACGTCCACCTGGACCGCGACCTCGATCGTTGACCGGGTCCTGACGCCCCGCTCCTGCACCACCACGGCTGACCCCAGCGCGGCTGCCGCCAGACCGTGCTCCGCGACCTCCCTTGGCGTCCTGGGCCTTCATCCAGGCGGTCTTGGCTTCACCGGGGCGAGGTGCGGACCGCGATCCGCCCTTGGGCGCCGGGGCCCGCGATCCCTTGCCTCGGCCACCAGTCGACGGACGCGGGCTCACAAGACCCCCTCATTGCTTGTCAGCAGCACAGCGGCAGTGCAGGCGATTCCTTCGGCCCGACCCAAGGCTCCCAATCCCTCAGCCCGAGTGGCCTTGACGTTCACCGGTGCACCTAGTGCTTCGCTGAGGTGGGAAACCATGGCCGGCACGTGGGGGGCAAGTCGAGGCTCCTCGGCCACCACCGTGCAGTCAGCATTGACCGGGATCCATCCCTCCCGAGCGGCCAGGGCAACGACCTCAGCCAGGATGTTGAGGCTGTCGGCGCCCGCCCACTGGGGATCCGTGTCGGGCATGTGACGACCGAGGTCACCGAGTCCGGCGGCACCGAGTACGGCGTCTGCCACGGCATGGGCGACAGCGTCTGCATCGCTATGCCCCGCCAGCCCTCGCACGCCTGCCCCGGTGATGGTGACACCCCCCAGGACCAGCGCCCGAGTGGGGTCGTCACTGAACGGGTGCACGTCGATGCCTTGACCGACGCGCAGGGCGGGCATGTTGGCGGTCATTGATCTGCACTGTCCAGCAGGGCCTCGGCCACCACCAGATCCTCGGGTTGTGTCACCTTGAAGTTCCTTGGGTCACCGCTCACCACCACAACGGTAGCGCCCGCCGCCTCAAGCAGGCCTGCGTCGTCGGTGGCCTCACCCGCCGCATCATGGGCGTTGCGCAAGGATGCGGCGATGAACGCCTGTGGCGTCTGGACGGCGACCAGGTGCTCCCGGTCCACTGTCCCGGTCACTCGATCACCGGTCACCTGCTTGAGCGTGTCAGCCACAGCAAGGGCAGGGATGGCAGCCTCGGCCTCGCCCACTTCCAATGCGTCGATCACGGAACTGAAGAGAGCCGGTGAGGCCAGCGGCCTTGCCGCGTCGTGGACAACGATCACGGCCGCTTCGATCGGAACGGCAGCCAAACCGGCTCGGACCGAACTGGCTCGCGTCGCACCCCCGACCACGACGACGTCAGCCCCCCAGGCATCTGCACCCGTCGCCCCGGGAACCGGGGCGACGTCGGCGTTGATCGGGCCCGAAGGGACGACGAGGACCACGCCATCACACGCCGGTCGAGCGGCCTGCACGGACCATGCGGCGACCGGCTTGCCCGCCAGAGGAAGGAACTGCTTGTGTCCACCGAAGCGAACGCCAGACCCCCCCGCCACCACGATCGCCCAGACAGGCCCAGGTCGGCTCAGGGAAGCGCCTCGTTGAGGCGGACTTCGGCAGTCTCCTCATCGACATTCAGAGCAAACGTCAACTCGGACACAAGGATCTGACGGGCTCGCTGCAGCATGCGCTTCTCGCCCGCAGACAGGCCCTTGTCCTTGTCTCGGATCGACAGGTTACGGACCACCTCGGCGACCTGATAGATGTCGCCCGAGCGGAGCTTCTCCGAGTGATTCTTGTAACGACGAGACCAGTTAGTCGGCATACGCGCCTCCTTCTTGCGAAGGACCGCGAACACCTCTTCGACCTCTTCGTCGTTGATGACCTCGCGCAGGCCGACACCATCGGTGTTGTCTGCTGGCACCATCAACGTCAAGTCGCCGTAGGCCAAGCGGAGAACGAGATACTCCTGCTTTTTGCCAAAAGCCTCTTTGGTCTCCCGCCGCTCCACTACGGCTGCGCCGTGGTGGGGATAGACGACCTTGTCACCGATGTCGAACACCGTTCCTCCTGCTGCGGGGGCTCCAAGGGCGGCTTGATGCCACCGGGAGCGGAAAGGGGAAGCGACCTATTCTACACGCCCGCTGGGCCCCCATTATCCCGGGCACCCACAAGCATGCAATGCCTGGGCGTACCGCCCAGGGCCCGATGGCCTACGTCGGCCTATTGGTAGCGCTCGAAGATGCTGGACTCGGCCAGTCGGCTCAAGCCGTCCTTGACCGAATGAGCCCGCGAGCGCCCTACGCCCTCGACCTTCTCGAGATCGGTGAGCGAAGCCCGCATGATCTGCTGCAGTCCCGAGAACCTCGCCACGATGCGCTCGATGATGGCATCAGAGAATCGGGGCAGCCGACTCAGCAGTCGATAGCCGCGGGGTTCGAGGGCGGCATCGACATCGTGCAGGGAGCCCGGTAGGCGCAGGACTTTCGCCACACGGACCGGATCTCGCAGCTCGTCCGACGGCAGGGCGGCAAGTTCGTCGATCACCACACTCAGCGCACCCGGCCGGTCAGAACTTTCGCCATCCGCATGCACGTAGTAGTCCCGGACAACGAGGTGCAGGGTTTCCGCCACGGTGTCCATGAGTTCGGCCGACTGCAGTCCCACCAGACGACCATCCTCGCCCAACTCAGCGACATAGGCGTCGACTTCCTCGGCGATGCGCAGGAGCATCTCGGCGACCTGGACGACGCTCACCACGTCTCCAGCAGCCACGGTGTCCTCGACTTCCAGAATCGAAAGATTTCCCAAGGCAAGATCGAAGCGGCTCCGGAACCTCTGCATCGTGGCCAGAGCCTGATCGGTCCGATCATGGAGCCAGCTCGTCGACTGGACGGGGTGTTTGGCATCACCGCAGTAGACGGTGATGATCGACATCGCCGCCGACACGGACAGCACAGGGACTCCGAGCGAACGGGCTACCCGCTCTGCCGTGCGATGCCGGGTACCGGTCTCGGTGGTCGGCGTCGACGGGTCCGGCATGAGATGGACATTCGCTCGGGCGATCCGAGAGGCATCGCTGGCGACGATGATCGCTCCATCCATCTTCGCCAGTTCAGAGAGTCGCTGTGGGCTGAACTCCGCGTCGAGGAGGAAACCACCTGAACAGATCGAAAGGACGTCGGGCCCATCACCGATCACCACCAGGCCACCCCGCTTGGCCCTCAGGACACGGTCGAGCCCATCACGCAGCGGGCGGCCTGGGGCCACCATGGCAATTGCTTCTGCCATGGCGGCGGACTGACGTGGGGTCACCTAGAGAGCGTATCGCTCGGCCCAGACGCGAGTCGCTGGACCCGCTCAACTAGGACGAGCGGCGCAGCGCCTACCGGCCCGAGTGCAGGCCGAAACGAGTGACCGCCTCTGCCACAGTGTCGACACGAATCAGCTCGAGTCCACTCGGTCCATCCGGTGTGGAGGCCGGCACCACCACACGACGGAAGCCGAGTCGGACGGATTCTTCGAGGCGACGAGGAATCCCGACCACTTGGCGGACCTCACCAGCGAGACCCACCTCGCCCACCGCGGCCAGGTCGGCTGGCAGTGCCGTTCCCGTCGCAGCAGAGGCCACGGCCAGCGCGAGCGCAAGGTCGGCAGCCGGTTCGCCAACTTTGATACCGCCGACCACGGAAGCAAACACGTCCACCGACGCCATCGGGAGGCCAGCGTGTCGGTCCAGGACAGCCAGCGTCATGACCAGCCGGCTTGCATCGAGACCGACCACCGAGCGCTTGGGTTGCGCCTGGCCCATAGGCGCCACAAGTGCCTGGAGCTCGACCATCAATGTGCGCCGGCCTTGGAGTGCTGGAAGGACGATCCCCCCGGGGACACCGGTCAACCGGTCGCCGAGCAGCAGGCGGCCCGGATCATCGACCCGATTTAGGCCTTGGTCACCCATCTCGAAGAGTCCAAGTTCTCCGGTGGGGCCGAACCGGTGCTTGACCGCCTGCAGTAGTCGCAACGCATGGTGTCGGTCTCCCTCGAAACTCAGCACGGTGTCGACCATGTGCTCGAGGGCGCGTGGGCCGGCGAGAGTGCCGTCCTTGGTTACATGTCCGACCAGCACGGTTGCCACCTGGCGGGCTTTGGCCAAGCCGATGAGTTGGTCAGCGCACTCGTTGACCTGACCGACGGAGCCGGGTACTCCCGAGGCTCGTCGCTGCCCGGGAACGGCCTCACCGACGGCGACAGCTTGGATGGAGTCCACGACAAGTAGATCGGGTGCTGCCTCGACGACGGAGGCGATCACTGCGGCCACATCGGTGGTGGAGAGAATCAGCAGACCCGGGGGAACTGGCCCGAGTCGCTCGGCTCGCAGGCGCACCTGGTGGGCGGACTCTTCAGCTGATACCAAGAGCACCCGGTGTCCAGCGGCTGCTCGGGCCGCGAGAACCTGGAGCAAGAGCGTCGACTTTCCGATGCCCGGCTCGCCTCCGAGCAACGTCACCGATCCAGGGACCAGACCTCCCGAGAGCACGCGGTCGAACTCGTCCACCCCGGTGGGAATCGCCGCGGCCTCGGACACATCGACTGACGCCAAGGGCACGGGCATGCCCGACAGGTCCAATTCGTCGACCGCTCTGACGAGAGGTCCGAGGGATGCCTCTTCCACCAAGGTGTTCCACTCGCCACAGCTGGGGCATCTACCGGCCCAGCGGGCAGAGGTGGCCCCGCAGTCCAGACACTTGTGGCGTTTTGCGGTTTTGGCCATCCCCCGAGACTACGGACCGGGTGTGCCATGCGGTGCGACCTCATCACGACCGGCCTCGGCGACAGTGACGCCACGAGTCAGGACACGTCGGACCTGCAACGAAGGAGAATCGCGAAGCGGCAGGTGCACCACGGAGTCACCTGACTGCCATTGGAGTGGCTGGTGAGATCTCGTGGATTGCCCCCTCAATCCGCCCTTGGACGCGCAGGTGCCCCGCCGGAGCGGGGCACCTGGTGACAACAGTTCCGAGTCGGGCGAGCCGACCTTCTGGGATCAATCAGCCGACGAATCAGCTCCAGCCAGAGCGACCGGCGGGGGCTCGATGCCATCGATGGCCGTGAATGTCAGACGCTGTTCGCCAGCAATCAACGGCGGAGCGCCCTTCTCGTCGAACGCCGCAGCGATCTCGGGCGTGACCGTCTCGACATCGACGATGATCGTCTGACCCACGCGGAACTCCTTCCAGAGGATGCGCTCGGACAGTGGGTCCTCGATCATCTGCTGGATGGCACGACGCAGTGGCCGGGCACCGAGTTGCGGGTCGTAGCCTTTGTCGGCCAGGTGAATCTTGGCCTCGGGCGTCAACGCCATGTTCAATCCCTGGAGCTCGAGCTGGTTGCAGACCCTCTGGATCATGAGATCGACGATCTCGATGACCTCCGGCTTCGAAAGTTCGTGGAAGACCACGACCTCATCGATCCGGTTGAGGAACTCGGGCCGGAAGTGAGCCTTCAGTGCTTCGTTGACCTTGGACTTCATGCGCTCGTACGTGACGGCTTCGGAGTTCTTGGCGAAGCCGACCGAGTTCTTGCGCAGATCTGCGGTACCCAAGTTCGACGTCATGATCAGCACGGTGTTCTTGAAGTCGACCGATCGGCCCTGAGCGTCGGTGAGTCGGCCGTCTTCGAGGATCTGAAGCAAGGCGTTGAAGACATCGGCGTGCGCCTTCTCCACCTCGTCGAAGAGCACAACGCTGAACGGCTTGCGGCGGACCGCCTCGGTCAGCTGCCCGCCTTCTTCGTAGCCCACATAGCCAGGGGGCGATCCGACCAGTCGGCTGACCGTGTGCTTCTCCATGTACTCGGACATGTCGAGCTGGATCAGCGCATCCTCGTCGTCGAAGAGGAACTCAGCCAGTGTCTTGGCCAACTCGGTCTTTCCGACGCCGGTGGGGCCCAAGAAGATGAACGAACCGCTCGGACGCTTGGGGTCCTTCAACCCGGCGCGAGTGCGGCGAATCGAGCGAGCAAGGGCGGCGATGGCTGGCTCTTGGCCGATCACCCGCTTGTGGAGCTCCTCTTCCATGCGAAGGAGCTTCGAGGTCTCTTCTTCGGTAAGCCGGTAGACCGGGATGCCGGTCCAGTTGGCCAGCACCTCGGCAATGACTTCCTCGTCCACGATGTCGAAGAGTTCAATACCTTCGGCTCGCCAATCGGCCTCCATGGCCTCCTTGGCGTCCAGGCGGTCCTTCTCCTGTTCGGCCAACTTCTTGGCTTGATCGAAGGCCTGCTTCTCAAGCGCTGCCTCTTTGTCGGCCCGCAGCCGAGAGATCTCTTCTTCCAACTTCTTGTAGGCCGGCGGGGTCGTCATGCGACGAATACGCAGGCGACTGCCCGCCTCATCGATGAGGTCGATCGCCTTGTCAGGCAAGAAGCGGTCAGCCAGGTAACGATCAGCCATGTTGGCCGCGGCCACCAGGGCCTGGTCGGTGATGGTCACTGCGTGATGGGACTCATACCGGTCGCGCAGACCCTTCAGGATCTCGATGGTGAGAGCCACATTGGGCTGCTCCACCTTGATCGGCTGGAACCGCCGCTCGAGGGCCGCATCCTTCTCGAGATGCTTGCGATACTCATCGATGGTGGTGGCGCCGATGGTCTGGAGCTCACCACGAGCCAACATCGGCTTGAGGATCGAGGCAGCATCAATGGCCCCCTCTGCTGCTCCTGCACCGACCAGCGTGTGCAACTCGTCGATGAACAGCACGATGTCGCCTCGGGTGCGGATCTCCTTGAGGACCTTCTTGAGTCGCTCCTCGAAATCACCGCGATACCGACTGCCAGCAACCAACGCACCGAGGTCCAGGGTGTAGAGCTGCTTGCCGGTAAGCGTCTCGGGGACCTCGTCGGCCACGATGCGCTGGGCAAGGCCCTCGACGATCGCCGTCTTGCCAACTCCGGGTTCACCGATCAGGACCGGGTTGTTCTTGGTGCGCCGTGAGAGCACCTGCATGACCCGCTCGATCTCTTTCTCGCGGCCGATGACCGGATCGAGCTTGTGATCGCGGGCCAGCGCGGTGAGGTTGCGACCGAACTGGTCGAGCACGGCGGAACCAGACGGGGTGTCGGCTTGCTGGCTCCCTGGAGCCCCAGGAGCAGAACCCACCGACTCTTTGCCCTGATACCCGGACAAGAGCTGGATCACTTGCTGGCGGACGCGGGGCAGATCGGCGCCGAGGCTCTGGAGGACCTGGGCTGCGACGCCCTCTCCCTCACGCACCAGGCCGAGCAGCATGTGCTCCGTGCCGATGTAGCTGTGCCCTAGCTGCAGGGCCTCCCTCAGCGACAACTCCAGGACCTTCTTGGCCCGAGGGGTGAACGGCGGAGATCCGGTGGGTGCCGTACCGGCCAACCCGATCGTCTCCTCAACCTTCTCCCGCACGGCCTCCAGCGAGACGCCGAGGGATTCGAGGGCCTTCGCGGCCACACCCTCCCCCTCGTGGATCAGGCCGAGCAGAATGTGCTCCGTACCAATGAAGCTGTGGTTGAGCAGCCGCGCTTCCTCCTGGGCGAGGACCAGGACCCTCCGAGCTCGGTCTGTAAATCGTTCGAACACGCCACCGCCTCCATCCGCGGTCGATTACTGGGAACCCATCCTACAGGTGTGCTCGTCCTGCGCACCCGCGTCCCCTGACAACGGGGCATGTACGCCTCATCGGCAGACTCCCCTATCGTCTGTAGCGGTGAACGTCGTCGAACTTCTGGGCCTACCGGCTCTCGAATCCCAACTCGCACTCCTCGAGCCCCTGCTCGTGGAGTCCGTCGTGACCGGCGACGCCTTCTTGGACGAGGTGACCACGCACTTGCTGTCCGCTGGAGGCAAGCGCCTTCGGCCCGTCCTGGCCTTGGCTGCATCTACCTCAGGCATGCGGGAGGCGACACGAGAGGACCTGCTCGGCGCCGTTGCCGTGGAGCTCGTGCATCTCGCCTCGCTCTATCACGACGACGTCATGGACGAGGCCACCATGCGCCGCAACGTCGAGAGTGTGAACTCTCGATTCGGCAACCTGGTGGCCATCGTGGCTGGCGATTTCCTTCTCGCCCGGTCGGCCGAGATCGCAGCAGGACTTGGGGTGGAGATCGCCGCACTACTGGCCGCCACACTTGGTGAGTTGTGCCAAGGCCAGGTCGCCGAAGTGCACGCTGCGTTCAGAATGGACCGCTCACGCGACCAGTACACCGTGGCCATCTCCGGCAAGACCGCCTCGCTCATGGCCACCTCGTGTCGGATCGGTGCCCTCACCGGCGGTCTCGACCGCGGCGTCGTGGATGCCTATACCGAGTTCGGCCGCTGCTTCGGCATGATCTTCCAGGTACGAGACGACATCCTCGACGTCGTAGGTACCAAGGCGCAGCTGGGTAAGCCAGCTGGCCAAGATCTCGCCGAGGGCATCTACACCCTCCCAGTGCTGCTCACCCTGGATGACCCCCAGGCGGGTCCGGCGCTACGTGAGTTGCTGGGCCACCCGCTTGATGCGGAGGCACAGGAGCAGGCCCGAACCATCGTGGCGGGCTCGGGAGCGATTGCAGAATCGGTCCAGGTCGCTCGCTCCTACGCAGAGCAGGCTGCAGCGGCCATTGCCGCGGGTCCTTCAGTCGAGCTGGCCGAAGCTATGGCCCGGCTGGCCCACACCCTCGTCGACGATCTTCCTTCTCACTGAGAAGCCGGCCCCGAAACGGGTGCTACGAACCGTTCGCTGGCCCCGGCAGAACCCCATCAGCTTGCAGGCGGCACTGCGCAGGCGCCGGGACTGCCAGGTTGCTTCTTCCGGCCCATTGGAGGCCTAGAGGCCGCCAATGGTGTGTGGTCAGGCGCCTCGAAGCACCGGACGAGCCATGGCCCACCCGGGAGGCGTATCAGTTGGGGTCGTCGTTGTCGTAGGGGGAGCCGTCAGGGTCGGAGCAGGCGCTGTGCCCGAACCTGGTGACGAACGTTGACCTGCCGACACGTTCGACTGAGCCTTGGGATCAGCCTTGGGCACGACAACTGGTGCCGTTGGAAGGGCAGGAGCAGCGGGCAGGGTCACGTGGCACTTGGGTCCAGCCAGGCGATTGAAGTGGGCCGTCCGCTTCGGATGCTTGCCCGCATGGTTGGCCATGAAACTCCAGGTCCGCTTCGCCTTCTGTGACCAGTAGGCCGCCTGGCTCGTGTCCCCAGCAGCCTTTGCCTTTGCGGACAGCCCTTCTTCCTTGGCTAGGCGCGCTTGGAGTCGGGCATGGTGGCGTTTGGCGAAAGCGATCCGGCCGGATGCTGCGAAGCAGTTGAAGTGGTTTACGGCCATGGCATGGCCAGGGCCGTGCCCGGTTTGCGACGAATGAGACGAAGGCGTGGCCGCCCCAGCGGAAGCCGCCGTGCCGACGGTCCCAGCAGTGGCGGCGATGGCTGCGATGGCCAGACCGGCGATGCTCCTCTTGATGACACTGAACCCATGCACCGGCAACTGTTCCTCCTGCCCAAGTGGATCTCGGTTGACACCGGAATCCACGCCCTACCCCAGAGGTCGGTCGCACCTGCTACCAACCGCACCTACAAACTAACGCGATCCCAACGGGCGTGCCCATGGGCACGTGTTGTCACGACGTCATGCCGCCCAGACCGACCAGTCCGCGAGCCAGTTCGATCTCTCCCATATGGCGCAGGCCATGCTGGTAGATCCAGCACTCGGCACCGTCGAGCACGGTGATGCCCTGCTCGCCGGCAACCCGGGCGCTGTAGGTGCTGGCCACGAAGTCAGGCAATGGGCGTGGGATGACCACCCGCGTGAGTTCGGAGGGTTCCAGGTTGGCCAACCAGCTCTCGACTCGGGCGAAGACCGCCGACATATACGCCTGGAACTCGTCGTAGTTACCGATGCGCTGGTGGACCATCTCCTCCACCGTCCGGTGCTTTCCATGGTCGCCGATGGACGGCTGCACGCGGGCCTCCCACTCGTCGTTCCACAGCGGCGCCTCGCCGGTAAGCATCATCAGGGACCCATCGACCATGTTGACGATATGGAAGAGACTGAAGGCGATGGGCAAGACCCCTTCGCGCTCGAAATGGTTCACCTGCTCGAGCTCCATCGTGGCCACTGCATCCTCGTAGAGGGAGAACAGGGCGCGCATCCTGCGACGCAACGAGTCCAGTACGAGTCCAGCCGAACCATCCACCTGCGTGGCTACTTCATCAGGCATTAGGGACTCCTCTTCCAGTGCGCCTCGACTGACGCTCTCATAGTGCAGGCTATGGCCGACAGGCCCGAACGACGGCATCGAACCACTTGTCAGTCACACTGTCAAATGTTACGCTCAGCCCGCTCTTGAGCGCCGCTCGGCAACTTCGTGCGCCGCACTTCATGCAGCCGAAAACAACCAACGCTGCGGACATGGATCAACCTCGTACTCCGCCAGCCATCGTGTGCGTGGCAGCGAGGTGCGGAATGCCGCCGCTCACCAGGATCGAAACGGGGCCAGATGCACCTTGACGTGGACAAGGCAGATTTCCATCACGTTCGGATGGTTGACGGGCCAGTCACACCGTTGGGTCCAGGCCAAGCGCGCCTGTCCATCGATGCCTTCGGCCTGACTGCGAACAACATCACCTATGCCGTCGTAGGCGAGGCTATGAACTACTGGGGCTGCTTCCCCGGAGTGGTGGAGGACGGAATCGACTGGGGTCGCCTTCCCGTGTGGGGCTTTGCCGACGTCGTCGAGTCAGCTTCGGATGAGGTAGCGGTCGGCACCCGGGTGTACGGCTACTTCCCCCTGGCGGGCGAACTGGTCATCGAACCAGGCCGGGTCGATGACCAGGGCTTCTCCGATATCACCCCGTCCCGAGAGTCGGTGCCCTCGGTCTATGCCCGCTACTCCGTCACCACCGCAGATCGAATCTACGATCCGGCTCGAGAGAACCAGCACATCCTTCTCTGGCCGCTCTTCATCACCTCGTTCGTCGTCGACGACTTTCTTGGAGACAACGGACTATTTGGAGCCACCACGGCCGTCATTTCCAGTGCTTCTGCCAAGACGGCCATCGGCTCCGCGTTTCTACTGGCAGAGCGGCCGGACCTCGAGGTCGTCGGTCTGACCTCAGCAGCCAACCGAGACTTCGTGGCCGACCTTGGGTGCTACGACCGGGTGCTCACGTACGACGACCTGACTGCCCTCGATGCCGTCCCGACCTGTTATGTGGATGTCGCAGGACGCCGAGACGTCACGCAAGCCGTCCACCGTGCACTCGGCGACCAACTGCGTCACTCGATGATCGTGGGCGACACCCACTGGGACAGCGCCGATGACGACACCGAGGTGCTCCCTGGTCCAACGCCGGAACTGCTGTTCGCCCCGACCCAGATCGCCAAAAGGCGAACCGATTGGGGCAGGGATGGTTTCGAAACCGCCGTTGCCGGTGCCTGGAGCCGGTTCGCTCCTTGGACCGACCGCTGGCTGGCCGTACGTCACATCGCCGGACCCGACGCCGTTGAGGCCGCCTACCGTGCGTTGCTCTCGGGCAAGGTCGATCCTCGCATCGCCGACGTGTGCACCTTGGCCGGATCGTAGGCTCCTGTCGTGTCCAACGTTGCCGCGCCCAATACGAATGCGAGTCCCGCTGAAGGCGTGATCGTTGGGGCGGAGCCGACCCCCACGTTCGGACAGGACGTTCTGGTCGAAGAACATTTCTTCGCCGAATTCCGTGAGGCCATTGCCGAGCAGCAGGCTCCTGAGGAAACGGACGGCCGGCGTCTACGCCGTTCGCTCAACCGCCAGGCCGTGGTGGATGCACTGCTCGACCTCTACGACGAGGGAAACCTCCGTCCGTCCACCGACGAGATCGCCGAACGGGCGGGGATCTCTCCGCGCTCCCTCTTCCGTTACTTCGAAGACACCGAGGACCTGGCTCGAGATGCCATGGCCCGTCAGCAGATGCGGGTCATTCCCCTACTCGGCATCACTGTCGCCGCCGATGCGTCGCTCAAGGACAGGATCCAGGCGATCGTCGACCAGCGGATGGGTCTGTTCTCCAAAACGATGGGCGCAGCTACGGTTCACCGACTCCATGTCCCGTTCAACGAGGAGATGGCCCACCACCTGGTCACGTCTCGGGCCATCCTTCGCAGCCAAGTGCGAAGCCTGTTCACCCCTGAGTTGACCGCCCTTTCCGACGAGCGTGCCGAAGCGGCTCTGGCCACGGCCGACGTGCTCCTCAGTTTCGAGTCGTACTGTCATCTGACGTCCCAACCCGACATTGACAATGACGAGGCTCGAACATTGCTCTGCAACTCCCTATCCGTGCAGTTCTCCCCCGGAGGAACCTCATGACCGCCCGTCGAGGCAGCATGCGCCACACCATTCGTCTCGCCTGCCCTCCCGATGTCGTGTGGGCCATGGTCGGCGAAGCCGCCCGCCTCCCTGAGTGGTGGAAGGGCATCGACGAATGCACGGTCGAGGGCGATACGCGGACCATCCTCACCCGTTCGGGGCTACCCATGCCGGAGCGGATCCTCACCGTCGACCCCGAACTACGCCGGTTCCAATATCGGATCACCTCGCCACTACTCGTGGAGCACCTCAGCACCATCGACGTCCACGACCTTGGTGACGGCACGTCCTTCGTCGTCTACAGCGTCGACGCTGAACCAGCCGTTCTGGCCCTCATCATCGCCGGTGGGGCCCGAGCTGCCTTGACCAACCTGGCCGAGGTCTTGGGCGTCGAGATCGTGGCTTGACGGCTCGTAACGCCCGGGCAACACAACTGCATCTGCACGTCTTCGCATCACATCGAAAGGAGCCCTCATGGGCCGCAAGATTCTCCTGGTGACCACCGACCAGCAGCGCTTCGACACGCTGGCCTGTAACGGAGGCACCCTCTCTCGCACTCCCGTCGTGGACGGACTGGCTGCCGAAGGGATCCGTTACGAGCGGGCCCATCCCCAATCGGTGGTGTGCATGCCCTCGCGATCGACGATCCTCACGGGCCAACACCCCACCACGCACGGGGTGTGGATGAATGGGGTGCCGCTCCCTGTAGACGCCCCCTCAGTTGCCGAGGTACTCCGTCAGGCGGGCTACCGCACCGCGCTGGTAGGTAAGTCTCACTTCGAGCCCTACTTCGACCCGTTCCTCCGTTTCGACGAGAACGCCCTGGCCATGGAGGGCACCACACCCCACGGGGGAAGTCGCCGTGGCTTCGAGCACTTCGAGACCGCCACCCACGGGGCCATGGGTCCTCTCCACTACTCCCAGTGGATCATCAAGAACCACCCGGAGGCCCTGGGCATGTTCGCTCGTGCCGTCGATGATTCCCTGCAGGTGAGCTCTGAGGCCGGAGGCGACACCGGTGCCCCCCAAGTCAAGGTGAACGAGATGGACCGCGGGATCTACCACACCGATTGGGTGGCTGACCGGACGATCGGCTGGCTCGACTCACTCGATCCCGATGCCGATTGGTTCTGCTGGATGAGTTTCCCCGACCCCCATCACCCCTGGGACCCACCGGAGTCCGAGGTCGGCCGGGTGCCGTGGCGTGACGTGGACCTGCCCGCGGGCTATCCGGAAGACAAGGCACTTCGGGAGTCGATCATCGACGCCAAGCCTCGACACTGGCGTGCCTGGTATGACGGTTCGCTCGTGTCGAACTACGAGGCTCCTGCCGAGTGGGTCCCGGCGACGCTCACGCCCGATCAGGTGCGAGAGGTCAACGCACGCAATGCCGTCGAGGTCGAGTTGATCGACGAGGCCCTGGGCCGCGTCCTGGACCGGATTGCCGAGCGGGGTTGGGGGGACGACGTCGACGTCATCTTCACCACCGATCATGGTGAGCTCCAAGGAGACTTCGGGTTCCTCTTCAAGGGCCCCTACCACGTGGACGCGCTTATGCGCCTACCTCTGGTGTGGCGCCCGGCACCATCCAGCCGAACTGCCGCTGGGGAGCAGGCCGGCCCTTCCGTGGTCACCAAGCCCGTGGGCCTCGTCGACCTCGCCCCCACCTTCTGTGCCATCGCCGGCCTCGAGCCAGCCGAATGGATGGAAGGCGCCGCCCTGCCGACCGACGATGTCGACGCAGAGTCACGAGGCTTCGAGCGGGTGCTCACCGAGTGGGACAGCGAGCTGTTCGGCACCTCGGTCCATCTGCGCACCATCATGCGCGACCACTACGTCTGCACCGCCTACTTGCCGGGCACCAGCCACGACGGTACCGAAGGTGAGCTCTACGACCTGGCCGACGACCCGCTCCAGCGGATCAACCGCTGGGACGATCCGGCCATGGCCCAGATCCGCTCCGACCTGCTGTCCGACCTCTGGGATGCCCAGCCTGAGCCACGGGCCGAGCGGCTCTACCTCGAGGCTCCTGTATGAGTCCTGATCCTGGCCTCGCCCCCTACTTCCCAGGACCTTGGCCGGCAGAGGACGGCGGCCCACGCCGCCTCCAAGCCCCGGGAACAGGGGCAATGCCGGGACCGGCGACGGTGGGCGGCATCGACATCGCCTCTCGCACCGAACTCATGCTGACCATGGTGGTGACACGTGAGCCAGGGGAGGTCTTTCTCCTCAAGCATGGTCTCGGCGACGGTGTGCCTTCTGTGGTCGATCGCATCGACCCCGACTCACTGGAGACGGTCGCCACCTCGGGAGAGCTGGCCGGCGGACCTATGTGGCCGGGCAGCATGGCCGCCCACGCCAACGGCTCGCTTCATGTGATCTTCGGCAACCATGCGCACAAGCTGAGTTCCGACCTCACGGTGGAAGCGAGCGTCACCCTCCCCCGCAACCGGCCATACAACGGCTTCGTGGTCCTTCCCGATGGAACGCTCGTCACCAAGGACTTTGCCGGGTCCCGAGCCCTGGCCCCCATCGCCCCCGATGAGCGTGAGCCGTGCGAACTTATCGCCCTTGATCCTGACGACCTCACGATCCTCGACCGATGCATCCTGCCCGAGCCTTCCATCGCCCGGCTGTCAGCCCTGGAGGAGACCGTCTATATCGTGGGCGACACCAGCCTGCTCCGATGCGGTTGGGACTCGGTAACCAAGAAGTTCGTGCCCGATCCAGAGTTCGTGGCCACCTATCGGACCCTGGACGGACAGACCTATGGCTGGGACTGCGTCCTCACCTTGGGTGCCGCCTGGTTCCTCGACAATGGCGACGGGACCACCAACTTCGATGCCAGCTTCGAGGGGAAGGGCATCTCCACCGAGCCCCTCCATCTAGTGCGCGTGGACCTCGAGACCGCGCACGTCGAGCTCACCGAGGTGTGCGGCCTGCCCGGGGGACTCATCGCCAACCCACCGCTCATCGATCCTGATCGACGCATCGCTGTCGCCTACGACAGTGGCAACGGACACATGACTGCGTTCGACATCGCCGAAGATGGCTCGTTGTCACGACGTTGGGAACGCAAGCAGAACCACGCAGCGCACCTCGTCCATCTGGCCGACCGAGGCCTCGTGTTGACCGGTGACTTCGACCGCGTCAAAGGCACCGAAGACGTGGTGCTGTTGGACATCTCGACCGGGGCAGAGGTGGCTCGAGCCGACACCGGTGGGCCGATCCAGTCCACGGTCTTTCCCGGCATGGGACACGATGGCACCCTCTATTGGTGCTCGATGACCACGGTCAGCCGCCTGCGGCTGCGCTGAGGTTGTCAGCCGCCTGCGGCTGCGCTGAGGTTGTCAGCCGCCTGTGGCTGCGCTGAGGCTCGGTACTTACCGGTCTCTCAGGACTTGGCGATGTTGCGGTCGTAGATGATGCGCAGGCCATGCAGCGTCAGCCATGGCTCCACGTACTCGATCTCGTCCGAGTAGGGGGCAATGAGCTCAGACAGGCCACCAGTGGCGACCACGGTGCACTCGCCGAGGACGCCGGCGATGCGGCGGCACAGCCCGTCGACCTGGCCGGCATAGCCATAGAGGGTGCCGGACTGGATCGACTCCACTGTCGACTTGCCGATGACACTCCGGGGTTCGACGAGCTCGACACGACGAAGTGCCGCTGCGTGAGCGAACAGTGCCTCCAGGCTGATGGCCACTCCAGGGGCAATGGCACCACCTAGATACTCACCCGATGGGCTGATGGCGTCCCAGGTGGTCGCCGTGCCCAGATCGACCACCACGCACGGTCCGCCGAAGAGGTCGTAGGCGCCCACGGCGTTGGCGATCCGGTCAGCCCCTACCTCCTTGGGGTTGTCATACAAGATCGGCATGCCGCTCTTGATTCCCGGCTCGAGGACAACGGTGGGCACATCGAACCATCGGCCAGCCATCTGTCGGAGACTGGAGGTCACCTGAGGGACAGACGACGTCACGGCGATGCCCGTCACCGTTTGGTTGACATCGAGGCCGTTGAGGTCGAGCAGCTGAGTGATGAGCAGGGCGTGCTCGTCTGCCGTGCGGACATCCACCGTCGAAAGTCGCCAGTGGTGGGCCAGCCCGAGAGGCTCGGTCCCGTCGCGGGGAACACTGTCGTCGTCGGGCACGATCAGGTCGTCGGTGAAGAGGCCCACCACGGTCTCGGTGTTCCCCACATCGATGGCCAGCAGCATGTTCGTCCTTTCAGGTCGCCGGGCAGTCCCGGCTGATTGCGCCGGGTCGGGCGCGTTCGGTCAGTGCAACGGGCCTGGCGCTGAGCCAGCAACTCGGCCCACGGACCCAACGCCACCCCAACCACATTCCGCCAGGCCAGATGCTGACGAGATAGATGCAGACAAGTCAGATGCGAAGGCGTGGGACATCGAGGGCATCACGGTGCTCATCCCCGCAGATCCAAGCCCAGGTCGAGCACGGGAGCTGAATGGGTCAGCGCTCCGGCCGACAGCAGATCGGCCCCAGCGGCCGCCAGAGCCGGCGCGGTGGCCAGCGACACGCCTCCGGATACTTCGACGAGAGCATCAGATCCAGCGGATCGCACCAGAGACACCGCCTCGGCCACCGATGGCGGGTCCATGTTGTCGAGCATGATGACGGTGGCCCCGGCGGCCACCGCTTCGCCTACCTGGTCCAAGCGATCGCACTCGACCTCGATCATCCGACCAGGCCACAGCGAACGAGCGCGAGCCACGGCGTCGCCGATCGAAGCACCACCGAGATGGTTGTCTTTGACCAGGACGCCTTCGGAGAGATTGCCGCGGTGATTATGACCGCCGCCAGCCCGAACGGCGGCCTTCTCTAGCGCCCGCAATCCTGGCGTTGTCTTACGGGTATCGAGCACTCGGGTGTGAGGATTGGCCGCCCGAACCGCGTCCACGTAGGCACGCGTCAAGGTGGCCACGCCCGACAAGTGACCAAGGAAATTCAATGCAGTCCGCTCGGCGGTGAGGATGGACCGGAGTGAGCCCTCGACCGTTGCCACCAGCTGGCCAGGACCCACCGCCGACCCATCGGGCTCCAGCCACACAACCCGCACGTCTGGGTCGATCTGGGCGAACGCTTCGACAGCACAAGCTCGGCCCGCCATGACTCCCGTGGAACGGCTGACTACGTCGACGATGGCCTCACGACCGGTGTCGATCAAACCAGCGGTCAGGTCACCCAGCGGGAGTAGGTCTTCGGCGATTGCCCGCGCCACCGCGTCGACGACCGCGGCGCGCGGCGGATCGACGACCGGCTGCCAGTCGAGCCCGGGATCGCTCACGGAGCACCTCTGTCACTCGTGGCCCTCGGATCATCGCTCGGGCCCCCCGCACGTGCGCTGACATCAGGTGGCACACCCGATCCCACCTCCATCGGAGCCACCGCGGTTCGGCCGGCCAGGTGGACGATGCGGCAGCGCCAGCCGTCTTCGAGGGTCGGGTGGTCGCTTCGGGCATGAGCGCCACGGGTCTCCGTCCGCAGGATGGCCGCAGCCAGGACGCTGCGAGCCGCCGTGATCAGGTTGGCGACCTCGCCCTGGGCTCGATCCGACGGGCCCGTCACCGCCAGGCCAGCCTGGACCACATCGAGGGCCGCTTCAGCCCGTGTCAGCGAACTGGCGCTTCGCACGACGCCAGCACCCTCGGTCATCGCCCGCTGAAGATGATCACGGGCTTTGGCAACATCCTCGTGAGCATCAAGGGGCAGCGCGTCATCGGACGGCTCGGGCTGACGGGGCACCTCGACGTCCTCCAAGGCGCCGGACAACACCGGAGCGAGCACCCCGGAGGCTTCAGGTTCCTCGGTCCCGTCCATGATGGCCTCGGCCAGACGGGCGCCGAACACCATGCCCTCGAGGAGGGAGTTGGACGCCAAACGGTTGGCACCATGGACACCGGTGCACGCCACCTCGCCAGCCGCCCAGAGCCCTGGCAGCGCGGTGGCCCCCCAGAGGTCGGTCAGCACCCCACCGGACAGATAGTGGGCGGCCGGGGCGATCGGGAGCCAATCGACACTCGGGTCGAGCCCGATGTCGGCCAACGATGCAGCAATTGTGGGGAAGCGCGCATTGAACGCCTCGAGTCCGGTGGCATCCAACCAGAGGTTCTCCACCCCTTGGCCAGCCATCCGCTCGGCCATGGCCCGACTGACCACATCACGCGGAGCCAGTTCGTCGACGAACCGTTCGCCCCGTGCGTCGCGGAGCAGGGCCCCATGCCCTCGCAGGGCCTCGGAGAGCAGTGGTCGGGGCATGGCCGGATGATGGAGGGCCGTCGGGTGGAACTGCATGAACTCGACGTCCGCCACCGCCACTCCGGCACGAAGGGCCATGGCCAACCCATCGCCGGTGGCCTCGGCGGGATTGGTCGTCACCGCGAACACCTGACCGGCCCCGCCAGTGGCCAGCACCGTGTGGGTGGCACGCACCTCCACCCGGGCACCGTTCGCATCGAGGGCCACCACCCCTCGACACCGACCGCCTTCGACGATGAGGTCCAGGGCGAACCATTTTTCCAGGACCGCCGCCGCCGAATCTCGAGTGGCATCCACCAACGCCCGCTCGACCTCAGCGCCGGTGGCGGCACCGCCCGCATGCACGATGCGAGGCATAGAGTGGCCTCCTTCGCGGGCTAACGCCAAGGCACCACCTGGCTGGCGGTCGAAGACGGCACCCATAGCGATCAGCTCATGGACGCGTGCGGGTCCTTCGTCGACCAGTACTCGGACAGCATCGGCGTCACACAGGCCCACTCCGGCGGCCAGAGTGTCGGCCAGATGAAGATCGGTCGAGTCCTCATCGCCTCCCAACACCGCAGCCACCCCGCCCTGGGCCCACCGCGTGGCCGACTGCCACAACTCGGCCTTGGTCAGCACGCCGACCCGCAGCCCTGCGGTGCCCATACCGGAGGCCAACGGACCATCGAGTGGAGCAGCAAGGCGCACAGCGGCCGAGAGGCCGGCGACGCCACTGCCCAGCACGAGGACGTCGAGCACCCCGTCGACCTCGCTTCGGGCTGCGGCCGCGCTCACCAGGGCTCCCGGGGATCACAGTTGTCGATGAGGCGGACGGCATCGATGGCGACGGCGATCACCAAACGTAAGGGTCGCCCGTCATCGGTCCGTTCGGCCGGCTCCAAGGTCACGGCATCGACAAGGGCGGCGTAGTCGAGGACGGCCCGGGGCTCATGGGCGACCACCGAAGCCATGGCCGCATCGACGGCTGACGGCTCGACTCCGGCGGCACAGGCGTTGATTCCGGCCCGGAGTGCTTCCCCCACACACGTGGCCGCCACCCGTCCTGCAGGGGTCAGTCGCACGTTGCGACTCGAGCGGGCCAAGCCATCCGCCTCACGATCAGTTGTGCACCCCACCACCTCGACCGGCAGCGACAGATCAGCCATCACCATGCGCACGATGGCCAACTGCTGGAAGTCCTTCTCGCCGAAATACGCACGGCACGGCCCCGAAGCGCTGAGCAGCTTGGTCACCACGGTGGCCATGCCGTCGAAGTGACCCGGCCGGGACTCCCCTTCCCAGCGGCGGGCAAGTGCACCGACGGTCACCTTGGTGTGCGCAGCGTCTGGCCATCCGGGATAGACCTCCTCGACCGAAGGAGCGAGCACCAGAGATGCACCAGACTCGGCGGCCAGGGCCACGTCGGACTCCAGGGTGCGGGGGTAGGCCAGGAGATCGCTGACCTCGGTGAACTGGGTGGGATTGACGAACACCGAGACCGCCACGATGTCGCACTCGTCTGCGGCCCGACGGATCAGCGAGGCGTGTCCTGCGTGGAGAGCCCCCATGGTCAGCACGACACCCACCCGTTGTCCGCCAGCCCGAGCCGCGTCCAGCATCGAGCCGTAGTCGGCAAGCGTGGTGACGACAGCTACGTCATCGACCTGGCTGCCCATGACCCCAGCGACGTCGATGGTCACGCCACCTGCTCGGCCCCGGCCGCCACGGCGACCAGGCCAGCGGTGGCCTCACGCACGGCATCGGCGGAAGCCGATGCCGTCTCGGCGGGCTCGGCCGCCGTCCCCAGGGAAAGACGCCGGGCCAACGAGACCAGGGCGTCGTAGCCGGCCAACTCAGTGCGGTGGCCAGGCATGGCGGCCAGGGCCGTGCGGTGGCGCTCCACGGTGTCCCAGTCCCCTCGGGCGGCCGGACCGGTGAGGGCCTGACGTGGGCCGAGAGCCAGTGCGTCTTCCGAGGCCGCTCGCATGAGGCCGGCAAATGCGTCCAGAGTCAGCCCGGCCGTGGCCGCCACCCGCTCCACCTGACCCATGAGAGCCACCAGGTGGTTGGCGGCGATGACTGCGGCTGCGTGATAGGCGGCGCGGTCTTCGTCAGCCACTTCGACGACGTGGCCACCCAATGCCTCCGCCATGGCCCGAGCGGCCCCGTCACCAGCCACGGCCAAGGTCACTCCGGAACGGAGTCGCTCGGCACCGATGGTCGGTGTGGGCAAGGGCACCAACGGATGCAACGAGCCCCGACGCTCGTGACCGGCCAGGACGTGGAGTCCGAGCGAGCCCGAGAGGTGCAGAACGGCAGTGGTGGGCACCGGATAGATGCGAGAGGCCACCTCGGCCACGACATCATCAGGAGTGGCGATGATCAAGACGTCGACACCCATGGCGGCTGATTCGGGCGCACGGTCGCGACCCCACAGGTCGACGAGTTCGTAGCCCTCGACCGAGTCGAGTGCGTCTGCCAGTGATCGGCCGGCACGGCCGGGTCCGAGTACGCGGAATGTGGTCACGAGACCCCTTTCGACGTTCCAGCCCACGGTGGGTGCCGGTCGTTAGAGGGAGATCAGAACTTGATGGTCAAACCCTACCCACGATGCGCACCTCACCGCCAGCGGCAGCGACTAAGGCCGGGTCGGCAAGGTCAGGGGCCAGCTCGGCCAGCGGAGCCAGCACGAAGCGACGTTCACGCCAGCGGGGGTGTGGGACGGTCAAGTCGGGATCATTTAGGGACAGCCCATCGATCCAGATGATGTCGGCATCGAGGGTGCGCGGCCCCCAGTGGACCGTCCGCACCCGTCCCGCGCCCGCCTCCAAACGATGGCACTGCTCGAGCAGGCTGTAGGGGTCGAGTCCCACGGGAACGGCCAACTCGACCACCAGGTTCAAGAATGCCCCTTGGTCCTCAGGCCCACCGACCGGATCGGTCTCATAGACCTGAGACACTGCGGTGACCGCGGCCGGACCTCCAGCCCGCAGGCGATCGACGGCCGTACGAAGGTGAGACCAGCGGTCACCCAGGTTGGATCCGAGCGAGAGGTAGGCCCGCACCGTGGGCGTTTGCGCTGACGGGCCCGAAGGGATGCTCACCGGGAGCGGGTGATCCTCACGCCCACGGTGGCCACATCGACCGGCAGGGGCGGCCGCAACTTGCGCAGTGCCACAGTGACTGCCCCGATCCGAGGATCAAGACCGAGGATCGCACCGGCCATGTCCGTGGCCAGAGCCTCGAGCAGCGCGTACGAGCGAGGACCGCCCACCAGATCGGCGGCCAGTTGCGACACTGCCCCGTAGTCGACGGTGTCGCCCAGATCGTCTGATGCACCGGCTGCGGCCATATCTACGGCCAGGTCGAGGTCGAGCTCGAAGGGTTGGGCACGCTCCTGCTCTTCGAGGAGGACGCCGTGGGTACCGATCACCCGCAGCCCGCGGATCTCGATGACGTCTCCAGCAGAACCGGGCATCAGTTGGACCCGCGCATCAGTCAGAGGTGGGTGCACCGGTGGCCGGTGTGTCGGCGAGGGGATCGATTTGGCCGACAACGGCCACCAGTTCGCGCCCGGCCGGTCCCATCGGGTGGCCGGTCAGGTGCTCGAGGGCCGTGATGGCTTGGGGTCCCGTGGGCAGTCGCTTGGACCAGAGGAGGTACGCGGCGACCACGCCTGCCACCCGGTCGCCGAGCTCTTCTTGGTGGACAAGGATCCGCTCACCCATGGCCAAGCGGGCATGAAGATCTCGAAAGACCTCCGCCAACACGGGTCGCACATCGCCGTGGACTGGCAGTGGGAAATGGACGCTGGCCAGGTCCTTTTCTTCATAGGCCTGCAAGTTGTGCGACGACGGCAGCAGAGACACGACCCTGGTGAACCCTTGCACCTGGAGCCAAATGATCTCCTCTTGGCGCCGGACCTTCCGATGATTGGGTGCAAAGCCACCTGGCCGCTCACTCATGGCGAGGCGGTCCTTGATTATCCACGTGAAATTACGCGGGGGAATGCCCGCCGCCCACTTGCCCTTCACGCCTGGACCTCGTCGTGTCCCGAACTGTTCCGTCCCACCTGCACACCTTCCCCTGCCTGCTGCACCGTCCGGCCAACAAGACGAGCCGCTTGCACCGTGGCCGCGACATCGTGGACCCGGACCATACCCGCCCCCAGATGGAGTGCGAGCGTGGCGGTGGCCAACGACCCAGCAAGCCGCTCTGTCGGCGGAGGAACTGTACCGTCCTCGCTGGCAGCCAGGGTGCCGAGAAACGCCTTGCGGCTGGTGCCCACCAGAACCGGGAAACCCGTTTCCACCAGGACATCGAGATGAGCCAAGAGGCTCAAATTGTGCTGGACCGTCTTGCCGAACCCGATTCCTGGATCGATCCAGATGTCGCTGACGCCGGCCTCGGCGGCCCGAGCTGCCCGTTCGAGCAGAGTGTCGCGCACCTCAGTCACCACGTCGTCATAGCGAGGATCGTCCTGCATGGTGGTCGGTGTGCCTCGACGATGCATGGCCACCCAACCAACGCCACAGGCAGATGCAACTTGCCACAGTGATGCCGACACGTCGTTGATCAAGGTGGCACCTGCGGCCACGGCAGCCTCGGCAACTTCGGGCTTGACCGTATCGACCGAGACGCGCACGTGAGGGCTCAACGCCTCGATTACCGGCAGGACCCGCCGCAACTCTTCGTCCACGGGGACCACGACCGCCCCCGGCCGACTCGACTCACCACCCACATCGACGATGTCGGCTCCCTGGGCCACAAGATCGAGACCGTGCTGCACGGCTGAGGCAGCATCAGGCCACGCTCCACCGTCCGAGAACGAGTCCGGCGTGACGTTCACAATCCCCATCACCAATGCCCGATCGGCCATCGAACCAGGTTCGACGATGGAGTTCGCTTCGTCAGACATCACCGTGTCAGCGTAGGCGAGTGCACGCGGGGTCCGATGTGGTGGATCAGCGGGATCGGATGAACTGCATGGCTTCTGCCCGCGAAGCCGTGTTGGTGCGAAACAGGCCACGGACCGCTGAGGTCACCGTGGAGGTGCCGGACTTCTTGACGCCTCGCATCGACATGCACATGTGCTCGGCATCGACCACCACGAGTACGCCCTTGGGGCCAAGGGCCCGCTCGACGGCATCGGCGATCTCGGTGGTCATCCGCTCTTGCACCTGGAGCCTCTTGGCATACCCGTCGACCAGGCGGGCCAGTTTGGACAGACCAGTAATCCGTCCGTCGTTGCCGGGGATGTAGGCAACGTGAGCCTTGCCCATGAAGGGAACCATGTGGTGTTCGCAGAGTGAAGCGAAGGGGATGTCACGCACCATGACCATCTCATCGTGGTCGGCTGCGAAGGTGACTTCGAGGTGGTCGGCAGGGTCCTCGTGGAAGCCGGCGAAGAGTTCTTCGTACATGCGGGCAACTCGGCCCGGCGTGGCCAGAAGGCCGTCGCGCTCAGGGTCCTCGCCGATGGCACTGAGGATCTCGAGGACGGCTGCCTCGATCCGCTTCGTGTCAACTGTCATCTTCAGATCACCTCGTTGTCGCTGTAGTGGTCACGCTCATGACACCCCATCAAGACGGGAAGCAGTGCGCGCTTGTTGAGTCAGAGACCTCAGGACTCCGGCCCTGTATAGGCATGGATGGCGGGCAAGTTCCGATAGCGCTCAGCCACGTCGAGGCCATAGCCGATGACGAAATCCGGCGGAATGGTGAACCCGACGTAGCGAAGGTCGAGCGCGGTGCGCTGCTGGCCCTCTTTGACCAGCAAGGCACAGACCTCGAGGCTGGCTGGCTGGCGAGCCAACAGGTAGCGCTGGAGATAGCTCAGGGTAAGACCGCTGTCGACGATGTCCTCGACCACGAGGACATCGCGGTCGAGCAAGTCGAGATCGAGGTCCTTCACGATTCGAACGACTCCCGAGGTCCGCGTTGCACTCCCGTAGGACGTGACGGCCATGAAGTCCACCTCGGCGGGAAGGTCGATGGCCCGGGAGAGGTCGCTCATGAACATGAAGGCGCCCTTCAGCACCCCAACCAGCAGCGGCGGGCGCCCCTGGTAATCAGCAGTGATGGCGGCCCCGAGCTCGATGATGCGGGACTGGAGGTCCTCCTCGGAGACGATCACTTGGCCGACGACATCGCTCTCAGCCAGCAGTAACCGGCCTGAGCTTGCGTCGTTCTCCTCGCTGGCCACGACGAGACTGTACCGGAGCCGACGACCCAGTCACCCCCGAGAGGGCGCAGGGCCCTCGAGACGCAGTCGTCCTGAGGTCCGAGCCACCCGGAACCCACCGGGCACTTCGGTCGCCCGCCGGTCGCCGCGTGCGACATCGAGGACGCGTTCCACAGCATCCAGGGGCAGTGGGTGCGCTGCTCCCGTGCCCTCGCTGAGCCATCGACGCACGGCACGACGGGAGGCCGCAGGTGGAGCGGAAGCAAGCGCTCGGGCGTCGGTCGGGTCGAGGTCAGCCGTCAGGTTCTCGAGCAGATCGCTGTCGGCGGCCAATACCGCTGCCTGCCGGGCCAAGATCGGCACCACATCACGATCGGCGATGTCGTTGCACAGAGGAAGCAGCTCTGAGCGAATGCGGTTCCGCAGGAACCGGGGGTCGTGGTTCGACGGGTCCCGCACCGGTGCCAGTCCGAGGTGGGCACACAGTGCCTCGGTCTCCTTGCGACGCAGACCGAGGAGTGGGTGGACGACGCCGGGCCGCATGCCTGCCAGGCCGGCGAGACCAGCGCCTCGGAGCAGGTTGCCAAGAACAGTCTCGGCTTGGTCATCCATCGTGTGGCCCGTGGCCGCTCCATCGCCGATCACCGCCCGCCGAGCGTCCCTCGCTCGCTCCTCCAGGTTGGGGCCGTCCTCCAGGACCAGACGTTCGAGGCGGACCGACGCACCGAACCGAGATGCAGCGGCCACCACGACCTGCGCTTCGGCGCCAGAACCCTCGCGCAGTCCATGATCCACGTGGACGGCAACAACTCGGCAACCAGCAGCACGAGCCAGGATCACGAGGGCGAGCGAGTCCGGCCCACCGGACACCGCGCAGGTCAACGGCGAACCTGGCGCGGGGAACATACATCGGGTCAGGAGATCGGCGATCATCGGGTCGGCGGTCAGATCGATCTCCTGCGCATCGCCATCAGAATCGAGGTCGGCGCCTTGGCTGACTCCCACGGGAGACGTGACGTTCGATTCGCTCACTCCGAACGCTCAACCGCCACTTCCGGTGCGCTGCGCTCGGGTGCCACTCGAGCCACCCACAGCGACGGATTCCGGATCTCCTCCATGGTGGGCAGGTTCTCGGGACCCACCCAGGCCAGATCGACCAGGCCCGGGCCGCCTTCAGCCTCGACTGCTTCGATGAAGCGCTCCCCCTCCTCATACTGGCGGAGCTTGGCTTCGATTCCGAGCAACTGCTGGAGCAACTTGGCCAGCCCATGGGACTCGTTGCGACGCTGGCGGAGCACGGCGGCAAAGCGAGGAGCGTCGGGGATGGCGTCAACGCCGGCCCGGTCCATCGTGATGTCCCCGTGACCTTCAAGCAGGCTCATGAGGGCCTGGATTCGCTGGAGTCCTTCGAGTTGTTCGGGAGTGGCGACCAGGCCGAGGACCCCGTTGTCGGCCAAGGGGTTTCGTCCCGCTCGGATGTCGTCGGTCATCCGTCGGAGCGCAGTGCTCATCTGTCGAGGATCTGGCTCGAGCGAACTGATCCCCTCCTCGATCAACGAGACGAAGTGGTCGTGCATCCAGGGGATCCCGGTGAACTGGCACCGGTGAGTCACCTCGTGGAGCGCGAGCCACAGCCGAAACTGTCGGGGGTCGAAGCCGTGCTTGCGCTCGAGGGCCACGATGTTGGGGCCGACGAACCACACGATGTCCTGGTCCTCGGCAGCCTCCTCGGTGAGGAGTAGGTCGTATTGGCCGAGAACCCTGGTCGACAGCCAGCCCAGGACAAGGCCCATCTGGGTTCCCGACGCCTGGCGGCCGGCCGCGGCCAGCGAGGCGAACAGGGGGGCTGTGCGCTTCGAGCGGTCTGCCAGCTGGGAAGGATCGAGTCGGTCGAGGTGTGGACCGAGCAGACGCTGGAAGGCGGCCACGTTGGCTCTCACCCACCCGGTGCGATCGGTCACGCGGGCACGAGCCGGCCCATCGGCCGAACGAAGGCCCGTCGAGGCCGCAACCAGCTCCTCGGCCTCAGCGGTCAGTACAGCGAAATCGGCCTGGAGAAGATCCGGCCGATAGGGAGCTGGCAGTGGGCTCCGCTTGCCCACCCATGAGGCCACTCGCACGGCGGTGTCCCAGCCGACAGCACCCGAACCCTTCGTGGCGGTTGCCTCTGGAACGACGATTGCGCCCTCGAGGGGCGAGGCTGCGATGGTCACGGACCCAGTGTAGGGACCAGGGTCGTGTCGTTCAGGCGAGAACGGTACGGTCCGTCGAAGAAGGAGCTCACAGCGTGTGACCCACTGGGTGTGACTCACTGGGCGGAACTCACTGGGCGTGGCTCACCGTCTGCGCCTACTCGTCTTCGGCACGCAACGCATCGGCCACCCGAGCGAGCAGGGAGTCGGGCACCCGGTCCTGACAGCGGTCGGCGATGACACGGCGCAACTCAGATTCGAAACCGTAGGCACCCACGCAGGGGCCGCACAGATCGAGATGCCTCGTGATCTCCTCTCGGCGGGCGTCGGTCAACTCGCCGTCGAGGTAGACGTAGAGGCGCTCGATGGTCTGATCGCAGTCGATGAATCCAGCCGGAGGCTCCGGGTGGGTTGCTTCGGTCGTCACGACATCATCTCCCCTGTCCCCTGTGCGTCTCGTCCTTGCACATCACTCATGCACATCGCTCATGCAGACCACTCGTGCAGCTCACCAAGATCTCCTACTCGACCCCGACCAAGCCACGTGCTCGTCCGACGTGTACCAACGCCTTCTGGAGCGCTTTTCTTCCGCGGTGGATACGACTCATGACCGTTCCGATGGGAACGTCGGTGATCTCGGCAATCTCCTTGTAGGAGAAGCCCTCAACATCAGCGAGGAGCACCGCCATCCGGAACGTCTCGGGTAACTCCTCGATGGCCGACTTCACATCCACGTCGGTGAATCGCTCGAGGGCTTCGTCTTCGGCGCTCCGACCGAGTCCGGCCGATGTGGCACCAGACAGGTGGTGGTAGAGGTACAGATCCTCGACGTCTTCGACATCAGCAATCTCCGGACGACGCTTCTTGGCCCGGTAGGTGTTGATATACGTATTAGTGAGGATCCGGTAGAGCCAGGCCTTCACGTTGGTGCCCGCTTCGAAGGTGGCGAAGGCCCGATAGGCCTTGAGGTAGGTCTCTTGGACGAGATCCTCGGCATCCGACGGGTTCCGAGTCATGCGCAGGGCCGCTGAGTACAGGGCCGGCATGAACTCCATGGTCAGGTCGGAGAACTGCGCCCGGTCTGCCATTCCTCAACCCTACAACGGCGACCTTCGCTTCCCATGCGCACCGCCCGAGTCCGGCCGATATGGCGACAAGTGATCCTCAACCGATGGTCAGCGTCAGATTCCTGGTTGCCGTGTTCTGAGTATGAGGCTTGGTGGCTGTCTTCTTGTCAGTCACTTTCACGGTGAAAGACCAGGTGCCAGGTGTCGTTGGCTTACCCCCGAGCTTGCCAGAAGCGCTCAACTTCATCCCTGTCGGCAGTGGGGCAGACCCCGAAGCGAGGGACCACTTGTAGGGGGCGTTGCCTCCAGAGGCCGCCAAGAACTGCGAGTAGCTATGACCATGCGTGCCGGTCGGCACAGTGGACGTCGTCACGGCAAGTCCTCCGGTACCAGAGCCGCCTCCTGCGGCGAAGGCGTCGCAACTCTGGTTGACCGGGCCGGCCGGGTTCGGAGCACCAGATACCGTCGCCTCGTCACACGCCTGGCTCGAGTAGGTACCGTTCGACACGGTGAGGATCGCCGCATAAGAACCGGCGTAGAGGTAGGTGTGGCCGGTCACGTCCGTCCCGTCGGGGAGCGACGTCAGCCCCGTTGACGACCCATCTCCCCAGTTGATCGAGTAGGAGAGCGGAGCACCATTGGGATCATGGGCATCGAGTGAGGCCGAGACGGCGAGCGGCGCTGTCCCCGCCGAGGGGTCGAGTCCGAAGTCCTCGGTTGGGTTCGGTTTGGAGACCAGGGAGGCTGCCTTCAAGAAGACGGCGGAGTCGTAGATCCCGTCTCCTGAATCAGCGATGGCCAGACGCATGTGGTTGGCGACACCCGGGGTCACCGGGGCCTGGCAGGTCAGCGTCTTGGTGATCCCGTCGAGTTCAAGATCAATGGCGCTCGGTCCAGCGGGGTCGTAGTAGTTCGGCCGGAAGAGGTCGGGACGCATGGCCGTGGGGGCCGGATCCTGCACGGGGTTGGACTGGTTGATGTCGTTGACGGCCACCGGCACGAATGGGGCGTTGGGATCGCCGGCCACCTGACGGACCTGGGCGCAGTTGTTCGTCGTGCCTGAACCGTCGGTCACCCAGAAGGCGAAGACGTCGTTGAACTGGGTGTTGACCCACTCGGGATACTCGTCGGAGGCGAAGGAGTACTGGAAGGACACCTGGTTGGTTGTCGGGACGAAGTCGAAGGAGAGCACGGCGGCGTCATGGGTGTCGTAGCCAGCGAGGGCCGACAGGGCCGCATCGCCGGATTGACCGAGGTCGGTGCCGTTGGAGTCCGAGGTGTTGGGACCCACGACTTCATTGACGTTGCCGGATCCCATCACCACACCGCTCGACATGCCGAGCACCGACGGATCGGTGAAGTTAAACGTGCCTCGGGCCTGGGAGTCGCCGGTGAACTGGACGTTGGACACAGCCACGCCCGGGCCCACCAGCTGCTGAGCGATGGCCTGGTCCGAACCGGTGTTGTTCACCGATTCCGCCACGTTGGACCCGGCCGTTGCCGCATGAGACGCGGTCGGCACTATGGCGACAAGCCCGGCGATGCCGAGGGTGAGTGCCCCCAGGCGACCAAGCGTGCACCTCATGATTGTCTCCTCCTGCCCGGTGGTACCGATCTGCCCCACGAGATCGGGATGTCCACACGCTACAACTCGTGGTGCCCGGAGTCTTGGGTTCTCTTTTCTGTCAGCCGCCGTTGCCCGCAGGGACATAGGTCCGGCACGGTTCACCCCGAAGTGACGGGCAGGCTGGCTGAGCGTCTCCCGGGGTCACTCCCGGGATCACAGGAAGTACCAACGCCGACGCGGCGAGGCCCCCCAGGCCGAGGGTGTCGGTGACCGATCCATTGGTAGCCGGGGTGACGAAGGTCCACGTCGGACGATCGCCACCGGGTGCGGTGATGGTGACCCGGATGCGGGAGCCTGCCCGAAATGAGTACGCCAACGGATTGATCGGGATGCGAACCAGGGCGAACCGGCCCTTGGGCAGGTTCGATGCGGTCGTTGCTCGGTAGGTGGGCACTGGGTGGAGCGCTGTCGACGAGGCCACATCGAGGAACCGATCCGAGGCTCGCAGCTGGCCGGTGTTGACCAACATTTCCTGTCCGTCAGCACGGACATCGGAGATGGTCGCTTGAAGATCAGTGTCGGGTGCCGTGCTCTTCACCCAAAGGTTCACGCTGGCCGGGCCCACCACGGTCAGATCGTGGGCAAGCGGTGCTGACACAAAGCCGAGGCCATGCGTTCCGGTGACAGGGGCCCAGTCGTAGGGAGGCAGTGCGGCCCAAGGGTTTCCCTTAGGCAAGGTGATGGCCGGTCGGGCCGAGGGGTCCGGCTGGAATGCGACCGTCGAGGCCCGGGGAGTTGTCGTTGTCAACGAGCCCGACGATCCGAACCGGTACGTCGTCGCCACTGCCGGCGGCGGGGGCCAGGCCGAGTACTGGAGCTGCCAGGTGGGCTGGAGCGCCCCAGGCCCGACGCTGCCACCGCCGTTGTCCATCAGCACCCGGATTCGTGGCTGCTTGGCGAACTGCGCGCGGGCCGTGGCCACATCCTTGGCATCGGTGAACTGAATGGCCGGAGGCTTTTCAGAAGGGGCACCGGCCAACTGCCCGTAGAGCAGCGGAGCCAGTGTGTCGAGCAGTGGCGAGGCCTTGGGTACCCGCTGAGCCACGTAGATATCGAGGAACTCCAGCCAGCGACTAATAGTGCCCGGGCCCAGCGATTCCGTGTGGGTGCCGTTGGTCATGGTCACCCAGACATTGGGGTCGTGAGCCAACGCTGGGATGATGGCTGGCCACTGGCCACCGGTCTGCTCGTCCTGGATGGCCCCCGACAGGAAGACGGGCACGGTCGTCTTGGCTGCCCAGGTGCTCGGCGCCCTCTGGTCATAGAGCCCGGGATCCTTGTGCGTCGCCCGATGCAAGAGCGCGTTGATGTCCTGGGCCTGACCATGCAGCGCCTGGTTGGCCACGCATGTCGAGGAGCCTCCGGTGCCCAACTCGGTGCTCATTTCGGCATAGACCCATGGCTGACCGATGTGTTTCACCGGGGTGGTGGACAGCGGGACCAGTCGGCCATCGGTCCACGTGGCGGCCGGCTTGGCGTCATCGATGCGGTCGGCCAACCATGAACCTGCGAACCCCGAGTTGAACATGCCGCCCGGAAATCCCGTCGAGTAGAGGTCGTCGGTCAAACTCATCGGCGACACCGCGGCCAGGCCGGGTGGATGCGTCCCGGCCACGAAGAGTTGGGAGATCCCCGAGAAGGAGATGCCGACCAGGCCGACCTTGTGATGGGCCACCCACGGCTGACCGGCGGCGATCTGGACGACGTCGTAACCGTCGTAGGTGGTGGGCAGGCCGAAGAGGTCGAAGGCTCCACCTGAGCAACCCGAGCCGCGCATCTGCATGGAGATGCTGGCGAATCCGAGCAGTGGGGCAACCAGTGAGCCGACCGCAGTCGCCGACGAGGGGAGCAGCGGATCCGAAGTCGTCTCACCGTTGCGATGGAGCACGGCATCAATCAGGCTGTGGGGGCCGGCCGTGGCGTAGCCCGAATCTTCGATCACGGTCGGGAAGGGCCCGTCGGACAGTGTCTTGCCCATGGGTAGGCGCACGGTGACGGCCAACTGCACTCCGTCTCGCATGGTCACGTAGTTGAGGCCGGCATGCAGGTGCTGGTCCGAATAGAACGAAGATGCGGGTGTGTCTGTGGGAGCCAGTACGGCAAAGCGGTTGGACGATGTCTTCCCCTGGCTCGAAGTCACCGCAAAGCGGTATCCCGAGCCGGCAGGCAGATTCCGGATGACCAGACTTCCCAACGCGTCGGTGGTGCCGTGTCCGACGATGCGGCCACCTGGTCCGAGGAGGTCGAGGTTGGTGCCCGGAGCGGCTCCAGTCTCATAGGCCTGGCCGATCGATCCGTGTCCAACGATCGATCCCGACACGACGGCGGCACCCGACGAAGCGGTCGGTGCCACAACCACGACAGCGACACCCACACCGAGTGCAGCCAACATCGAGACCAACCGTCGTGCGCGCATTACTTCCCCCTGTTGCGGCATGGCGGCACCGCCGCCGGATATCACGGGAACGGTAGTGCGAACCTCGGGCTGGGAACTCGCGGCCGACAGCGATCCGATCCTCGGACAGTTCGTGTTGACCAGGTAGTCGAACTTCCTCACCGTCCCTGCGATCTCGGATTCCCCTGCAAGCCCAGCCGGCCCTGTCGACGTGTCGACGTGTCGACGTGTCGACCTTTGCCCACTGCGAGGTGGACGGCACGACCGGAGACTTCGTCGACACCGCGTGCAGCAGAACACCGCACCTGAGCGAGCCGTGGTCGAGCCATCGGGAATCCATCAGGCCCCCTAGATACGCCAGTTCCTTCGATTGTTCACGCAACAGTTCACAGCCCAAACCGGAGGCGAGTTGGTCATCCACAACGCCATCAATGATGTAGCGCCGGAGCGCCAGGCGGTCGACGCCCACCGACACCAGTACTCCGATCGAGGTGGGGCGATCACCAGCTGCGGCATCCAATATGTTGTGTCACTACGTCTGACACCTTCTACCGTTCGCCTCAGGCGTTTCATCACTTCAACCACTCGGGAGCCCACCATGAATGTCACCAATGCCCTCTACCCGCCCAAGGAGCAGTTCGAAGAGTTTTTCGCCACCGGCGATGACGAGCCGTACGTCATGGTCAACCTGCTCAAGTTCCGAGACAAGGCCGTCTACGAAGACGACCCTTCCATCGACATCACCGGTCGTGAGGCCTACGAAATCTACGGCGAGGCCGTGAGCCGCCTGGTCGAGGCCGGCGGTGGGCGCATCGTGTACAACGGAGACGTGACCGGCCTGATCCTCGGCGAGGTCGAGGAGATGTGGGACGTCGTGGCCTTGGCGGAGTACCCCTCCAAAGCCGCCTTTATGGAGATGATGATGTCGCCCGAATGGGCCGCCATCGAGCGCCATCGGACCGCCGGCCTCAAAGGCCAGCTCAACATCCGCACTGTCGTCCGCCCGAGCTGAGTTCAACCCACCCCCCACCCTTCCGAATCAGACAGGTCAGGCCCCATGACGACAACGACACAGGACGCAGTGGAGTGGCTGGAACTCACGCGACGGGCGGCGCTGGCGTCCCACCGCCTCGTCGGCTGGGTCTTCTTTGACCCGGTCGGCGCAGCCAACTACTCAGCCCTCGGCGTACCCGGTGGGCTGGGCTACTACATCGCCACCCGAGGAGCCACCCTGGGGGCGGCGGGCGACCAGGCCGTAACGGCCGCCTTCGGTTCCATCCATCCGAACATGGTGGCCATGGCCATGGGCCTCTGCCGGGAGCACACCACCTTCGAGGCGGCTGCAGCTGCCCGTGATGCCGCTGTGGTCGAAGGTCTCCGCACCTACGCCCCCGAAATTTGTGCAGATCTGGCTGCCCTCGCAGCGCCGCTCTGGGCGGCAGCCGACCAGCTGTCGTCGGCGGGGCGGGTGCTCTTCGCCTCGCTTCGTGAGTGGCCACGCCCGACCGATGACGGACTGCTCTCCGCGTGGCTGGCCGTCAACTGCCTGCGTGAGTGGCGGGGGACACCCACTGGGCCATCCTGGCCGCTGAAGAGATCGACGTGGTGGCGGCCGGAGTGCTCGACGGAGCCTGGCGCAACTATCCCGACGATTGGGTTCCACGCAGCCGAGGCGCCGATGACGAGGCGCTCAGCCTGGCGTTGGCCCGGCTCGAAGCTCGAGGGCTGGCCACCAATGGTGCCGTGAATCCGGACGGCATGGCTTACCGTCAGCAATTGGAAGACCAACTCGACCAGCGGTGCGAGGCGGCCTGGCGACTCGTGGGCCTCGATGCCACCCAGCACTTCCTCGCCCTGATCGAGCCAGTCGGTGATCGTTTGGTGGAACGGATCGATCAAACGGCGGGACCGGTCTGGATGCCGGCCGCCCGGGACCGGCAGCCGCCAGCGCTGTGAGCGACAGCGCGGTGGTCGCCCGTCGTTGACACCTGGAAGTACCTCCCAGGCGGCGAACGATGACCGGTGGCCGGATCCTTGCCTGCGAAGATGCGGAGCCTCCAACAGCCGCCAGGGAGTTGGGCGACAGAGCCCGAGCCCTCATCGTTCGTGGTCATGGCCTCAACGTGCCCGCCACGGAACCAGGCGGGATCGCCGTCAACGGTGGGGGGCGTCGAGGGAACCGGCACGACGAGAACGGACCACTAGCCCGCTGACCTGCACCTTGTGGAGCCTGGGAGGAGAATCGAACTCCTGACCTACGCATTACGAGTGCGTTGCTCTACCGACTGAGCTACCCAGGCCAACCAGGGACCTTGCCTTCGGTCGTGACCGCAACCAAGGACCCCGAAGCGGACACTCTATCCGCAGGTCGGCAACTGACGGAAGGGGCGAGCAGCCAGTGGCCGACTGTTGGAGCCGTCCGGTCGTAGGGTGGAACTGATGCCCTCATCGACCCGGATGGTCACCGTCACGTCGTGGACGCTGGTGGCGCTCATCGCTGTCGAGTCGGTAGCCAACCTGAATCTGGCTGTAGCCAACATCGCCATGCCCGACATCGGGGCGGCATTCAACGCCAGCCAGTCCCAGATGAACTTGGTTTCCGTCGGGTTCTCGCTCGGTCTCGCCGCCACGGTGCTCTATCTCGGAGCCATCGGCGACCGCTACGGCCGCAAACTCCTCCTGGTGCTGGGCATGGCCCTCACTGTGCCCACCGCCCTGCTGGCCGCCTGGGCCCCTAATGTTCAGATCCTCATCATCGCCCGAATACTGGGCGGCGTGGCTGCCGGAATGGCCTATCCGACCACTCTGGCCCTGATTACTGCCCTGTTCAAAGGTGAACGCCGCACCCGGGCCATCGCCCTGTGGTCGGCGGTCGGTGGTTCGATGATCGTGGTGGCCACCCTGGCCGCCGGGTGGTTACTTGCCCACTTCTGGTGGGGTTCGGTCTTCGTGTTGTCGGCCCCACTGGCCATCGGTGCCCTTGCGCTGTCGTGGTGGACCGTGCCGGCCCACGTGGGAGAGACCACCGACCCCGTCGACCACCTCGGTGGTGTCCTCTCGGTCATAGGAGTGCTGGCCTTGGTCTTGGCCATCAACCTCGCCCCTAGTCCTGGTCAGGGCTCGGACGCTCTCGTGGCCGCCGCCGTGGCCGTGGTCGCCCTGGCCCTCTTTTTCGCCCACCAGGTCCGAGCGGCCGACCCGCTCTTCGACCTGCACTACGCGCGTCGTCGCACGTTCTGGGTAGCAGCGACCGCTGGCATGATCGTCTTCGGGACCCTGATGGGCGGCTTCTACGTAGGCACGCAGTACGTGCAGCTGGTGCTGGGGTATTCGACGCTGAAGGCTGGCACGGTAGGTATTCCTGCCGCACTCGTCATGATCGTGGTGGCTCCCCTGTCGGCCAAGGTGATCCATCGCCACGGATCACGGACCGCTCTGCTGGCTGGCTACGCCTTCTTGTTGCTCGCTTTCGTGGCCATGCTCCTCTTGTGGAGTGAGCACGCCTCCTTTGCAGTGGTGTGTCTGGCCTTTGCCCTCATGGGTGCAGGTGTCGGCTTGGCCGGCACACCGGCTTCACACTCCCTCACCGGGTCGGTTCCGGTCACCAAGGTCGGAATGGCCTCAGGCACAGCCGACCTGCAGCGGGACCTCGGCGGCTCGGTCATGCAGTCGCTCCTCGGGGCCATCCTCACCGCCGCCTACGCCGCCGACGTCGCCCGCCAGCTCCAAGGCACCTCGATCGCCTCGGACCAACAGGTCACCACGGTCCTCGAGCGGAGCTACGCCTCGGCCGCCAGCTACGCCACAAAGGTCGACCCGGCCAACGCCAAGGCCATCCTGGCCGGCGCCCGGGCTTCGTTCCTTCACGGCGCCGATTGGGCGTTCGCGGCTGGGATCATCGCCATCGCCGGCGGTGCGCTGCTCGTGGCTCTGGCCTTCCCGAACACAGCTCGGGAAGAAGCTCTCCTTTCCGAGTTCGCCACCGAAGACGCCGACGTCGTCTGATTCAGGCCAGCATGCCGGAGAGCTCCACCATGAGCGCCTCGAGCAACAGTGCCTCTTGCACGTTACGTCGGAGTGCACCCGACGCCCGGCTGACCGCTTCGACATGAGCCGCTGCCCGTCGGCGTTCGGCACCAGCACCATGGCTGGTACCCGCCGGGTCGGCCACGGTGGCCACCAGGCGATCGCGGTAGGTGTCGGCCAACACCGCTAGTCCCATCCGCAGGTCATCGGTCCGATAGCGGCGGATCTCTCTTTTGTGCCGGTCCTCGACATCCTTGCGGCCGGTGATGCCACGGGCCCCGACGATCTCGGCTTGCTCCTCCAAGGCGGTCATCTCTCGGGCGTGAGCATCCCGCAGGGGTGCCACCGATGCATCGGCAAGGGCCAGCAGTTCCTCGGCCACCATGGCTGCCGCCGCACCGGTTCCGTCCAGGCGACTGGGGACCGAGTGCCATCGTTGCTGGCGGTCGGCGAAGCCCGGGTCATCAGCCAGGAGTCGAGCACGCTCCAGGTCCCCTCCTGACGCCGCAGCCACCGCATCAGCCACGTGTTCCTCCACGCCCCGTCCCAAGAGCCACGCAGCGATATCAGACGTCGCCACCGCCCGGAAGGGGACCTGCACGCAGCGGCTGACGATGGTGGCCAATCCTGCCGGGAGATCGTCGGCCAACAGGAGGAAGATCGTGGACGGCGGTGGTTCCTCCACGGTCTTGAGCAGGGCGGGAACAGCCGAAGATGCCAGGTGGACGTCGGGAACGCAGAGGATCTGGCGATCTCCCTCGATGGGGCGGCGCTGAGCCCGAGTCGTGATCTTCTGAGCATCGTCGACGCTCAAGGAGGCACCGGTGCGTTCGATCACCACCATGTCGGGGTGCACGCCGTCCAGGACACGCCTGCAGGTCTCACAGGTCCCACAGCCCCCCTGCGGGCAGAGCAGTGCGGCGGCAAAGCCGCGTGCCGCTTCCCGCTTGCCGGACCCGGGCGGACCATGGAGAAGGTAGGCATGCACGGGGCGCTCGGCCGCCGCGGACATGCGAGCCACCGCCCGATCCTGGCCCACAACCTCGGCAAACAGTTCCGGCGCCGCCCTGGTCATCGGTCTGCCTTCATCGGTCTGCCTTCATCGGACTGCTTTCATCGGACTGCTTCTGCGGCGAGCACCTCGACAGTTGCCCAGATCTGCGCTGCCACGTTGTCAGCTTCGTCGGTGCCATCGACGACGAGCCATGGCTCCCTCAGGTCCGAGGCCAACGCCAGATAGCCATCGGCCACCCGCTGCTGGAAAGCCAGGCCTTCGGCCTCCATGCGGTCGACCACGCCGTCCTGGCGGCGGGCTGCCGCCACCTCGACCGGCACGTCGAGCAAGATCGTCAGATCAGGTCGAAGTCCGCCGGTGGCCCAGCCGACCAGCGTCCTCAGGTCATCGAGTTCGAGGCCACGTCCAAACCCTTGATAGGCCAGCGTGGACGCCGTGAAGCGGTCGGACACCACCCACGTGCCAGCTTCGAGTGCCGGTGCGATGACCTGGGCCACGTGCTGTGCACGATCGGCCGCCATCAACAGCGCTTCGGCTCGATCGGCCACCGGACTACCGCCGGGGTCCAAGAGGAGCGATCGCAGCGACCCCCCGAGCGGCGTGGCGCCGGGCTCGAAGGTCTGTACTGCACCGAGACGGTCGGCCAAGAGGCGGACCTGGGTCGACTTGCCGCAGCCGTCGATTCCCTCGAGCACCACGAAGCGGCCCCGGAAAGCGGTCACCCTTCGGTGCTGGTGCTCGGGTCGGGCGACAGCGGGGTGACAGCGATCACCGCACCCGTTGAGAGTGACGTGGCCTTCTTGGTGGCTAAGGCCTTCTTGGCTGTCGTCTTCTTGGCTGCCGTCTTCTTGGTGGTCGCCTTCTTGGCCGTGGCCTTCTTCTTGGCCACCTTCTTCTTCGAAGGTCCGGCTGCTCGACGGTCGGCCAGGAGCTCGGCTGCCCGCTCGACGGTGAGCGACTCGACGTCGTCACCCACCCGCAGGGAGGCATTGGTGGTGCCGTCGGTCACATAGGGACCGAATCGACCGTCCTTGACCAGCATGGGCAGTCCGGTCACCGGATCAGCGCCCATGTCTCGAAGTGGCGCCTTGGCGTTGCGACCACGGGTCTTGGGCTGGGCGAAGACGACCAGCGCCTCGTCGAGGGTGACGGCCAAGAGCTGATCCTCGCTGACCAGACTGCGACTGTCGGTCCCCTTCTTGAGGTAGGGGCCGAACTTCCCGTTGTGGGCGACGATCTCCTGTCCGTCTTCCGGGTCGATGCCGACCACCCGAGGAATCGACAGGAGCAAGAGCGCCTCGTCGAAGGTGATGGTGGCGGTGGACATCGAGGCGAACAACGACGAGGTCCTCGGCTTGGGTCCTCCGTCCACGACCTCGCCGAGCTGAACGTAGGGACCGAATCGACCGGCCTTGACCTGAACGTCGAGTCCGGTCTCCGGATCGGTGCCCAACACCCGATCCGAAGATGGTGCGGCAAGCAACTCCTCGGCTCGCTCCACGGTGAGCTCGTCGGGCGGGAGGTCTTCTGGGATCGAGACCGTCTCCTCGCCCTTCTTCAGATAGGGGCCGTACTTGCCCGACCGAGCCACGATCTCCTGGCCGTCCTCGGAGGTGCCGATCGGCACGGCGTTCACGGCACTGGCATCGATGGCATCGAGGTTCCGGGCCAGCTGGTCGCGTAGACCGCCGGTGCCGTCGGGGCCGAAGTAGAAGTTGCCGAGCCAGCGCTCGAGCTCTTGGGTTCCCCCGGCGATGCCGTCGAGGTCGTCCTCCATCGAGGCCGTCAGGCCGTAGTCGACCAGGTCGGTGAAGTGGTCCTCGAGCAGGCGGACCACACCGAACGCGGTCAGCGACGGGACCATCGCCGTGCCCTTCTTCCAGACATAGCCACGATCGAGGATGGTGGAGACGATGCTGGCGTAGGTGGAAGGGCGACCCACGCCGATCTCTTCCATGGCCTTGACCAACGATGCCTCGGTGAAGCGAGCCGGAGGTTGGGTGGTGTGCCCGCCCGGCTCGACGCCACCAGCCGTAGCCGGATCGCCTTCGGCCATGGGCGGCAGGTGGACCTCACGATCAGCCAACTCAGCCTCAGGGTCGTCTTCACCTTCCACGTAGGCCCGCTGGAACCCCGGGAACTCGATGACCGTGCCCGATGCACCGAGCTCCAGTCTGCGTTGGCGCCCGTCAGCGGCCACGTCCCCGGCGAGGCGGACCTGGGCGCTGGTCCCGGTGGCATCGGCCATCTGGGATGCCACGGTGCGCTTCCAGATCAGGTCGTAGAGACGAAGCTCGTCACCCGACAGGGACCGCGCTGCCTCATCAGGAGTACGGAAGGTCTCTCCGGCAGGACGGATGGCTTCGTGAGCCTCTTGGGCGTTCTTGACCTTCTTGTTGTAGAGCCTGGGAGCGGCCGGCACATAGGCGGATCCATAGAGGCTCGCAGCCTGGGCACGGGCGGCGGCCAGGGCTTGGTCGGACAACGTTGTCGAGTCGGTCCTCATGTAGGTGATCCAGCCCTCTTCGTAGAGGTGTTGGGCCACCTGCATGGTCCTCTTCGAGCTGAATCGGAGCTTGCGCCCGGCCTCTTGTTGGAGGGTGGAGGTGATGAACGGTGCTCGAGGTGAACGCCGGTAGGGCTTGTGGGTCATCGAGGTGACCGTGAGATCGGCACCCTCGAGGCCGACAGCCAGGGCCTGGGCCTCCGCTTCGGCCAGGACGGTGACGTTGGCACTGCTCAGGTGGCCGGTGGCGTCGAAATCCTTGCCGGTCGCCAGAGGGGCGCCATCGACGGCAACGAGGGAAGCGCTGAATGCCCGAGGCGTGTCGGCATCGGCGGCCCGCGCTGCCTCACCCTCGGCAGTGACGGTGGCATCGATCCCCCACCACGTGGCCGAACGGAAGGCCATCCGCTCCCGCTCTCGGTCGACGACCATCCGGGTCGCCACGCTCTGGACGCGTCCAGCCGAGCGGCCATTGGTCTTTCGACGCATCACATCAGAGAGCTTGAAGCCGTAGATCCGGTCAAAGATCCGACGGGCCTCTTGGGCCTCGACCAGGTGATGGTCGATGGTTCGGCACTCGTCCACGGCCCGCTCGATGGCCTGGGGGGTGATCTCGTGGAACACCATCCGAGGCGTATCTTCCGGCAGTCCGAGCACCTGACTCAGGTGCCAGGCGATCGACTCCCCTTCGCGGTCTTCGTCCGTTGCCAGATAGACCTCACCAGCCTCACGAGCCAATTTCTTGAGCTTGGCCACCTGGGACTTCTTCTCCGGCGAGACGATGTAGACCGGCTTGAACCCGTTGTCGACATCGACGGCCAGGTCGGCCCAGGACTCGTGCTTCACCGATTCGGGAAGCTCTTTGCGGGTGGCCAGATCGCGGATGTGACCGATGGAGGACTCGACCACGAACTCTGATCCCAAGATGCCCGAGATGGTGCGGGCCTTTGCTGGGGACTCGACGATCACCAGCTTGCGCGTGCCTCGGCTCCGTCGTCCTGACGGGGCAGGGGCCACGTCCGCCGAAGGGGCGTCGTCGAGGTCGGAGGTGGTCGTGTCGGTGGAAGCCATGATCGTGGCAAGGATACGGAACGCTGCGGGCTTGTCAACCAACGGCCCCGTGAGGGCGGACGCGTCACCGGGGCCCGAAGGCCCCGGTGACGGTGATCTGGAATCACGGACACCGGCGATGGCGGTGCCGTTCTGTCTGTCCAGTTGGGCCCCGATCAGCTCATGAGCGGAGTGCTGGTGACCCCGGGAACGTCGGTGTCCATAGCCTCGGTCTTGCGCTTGGAGAAGGCCACCGATCCGAGAAGCACGACCAGCGACACCCCGGCAATGACCAGACGCCAGGCGGTGTGGTGGCTGAGGCTGATGACGGCCGGAAGGATCAGCAATGACACCAGGTTCATCACCTTGATGAGCGGGTTGAGGGCAGGACCAGCGGTGTCTTTGAAGGGATCGCCGATGGTGTCTCCGATAACTGCAGCCTTGTGGGCATCGGATCCCTTGCCGCCTTCGTTACCGTCCTCGATGTACTTCTTGGCGTTGTCCCAGGCTCCGCCCGAGTTCGACAGGAAGTTGGCCATCAGCTGCCCGGTGAGGATCGCCCCCACCAAGAAGGCGCCCAGGGCGTAGTAGTTGATTCCGAAGCCGACGATCACCGGCGTGAGGACGGCCAGCAGTGCGGGGGTGGCCAGCTCGCGCTGGCTGGCCGCCGTGCAGATGGCGATCACCTTGCCGTATTCGGGCTTCTCCGAATAGTCCATGATGCCTGGGTGTTCACGGAACTGGCGCCGCACCTCTTGGACCACTGTGCCCGCCGAACGGCCCACCGCCCGGATGGCCAGGGCGCTGAACAAGAAGGCCACCGAGCCGCCGATCAGGATGCCGATGAAGGTCGTCGGGTGCGAGACGTTGATCGACGTCTCCGGCAGATTGAACAGGGCGTTGCCGGTTGCCGAGAGGTTGAGTTGTTGGCCGATGGTTTCCACGAACGAGGCGAACAGGGCGACCGAGGCGATCACCGCAGAACCGATGGCCACACCCTTCGTGACCGCTTTGGTGGTGTTGCCCACGGCGTCGAGGCTGACCATGACTCGCTCAGCCTCGCCCTTGAACTCACCTGACATCTCGGCCACTCCGGCGGCGTTGTCCGACACCGGCCCAAAGCTGTCCTCGGACACGATCATGCCCGCCGTCGACAACAGACCGATCCCGGTCAGGGCAACTAGGTAGAGGGCAAGTTCGATGTTCCCGCCAGCCAGCCCCACCGAGACGGCGATGGCCAGCACGATGGCGACGATGGCCCAGACCGAAGACTCGAGACCAAGTGAGATTCCCGACAGCGTGAGCGTTGCCGGACCGGTCCGAGCCGACTCGGCCACCTCTTTGACTGGGCCACGCTCGGTCGAGGTGAAGTACTCGGTGACCTGACTGGCGACGAGCATGAGCACCACACCGGTGAGCACCGCCCAGAACGCCTTCCAAAAGTGCAGGTAGAGACCGGTCACGGCTGCCGTGCCGGCCACGGTCAGGATGGCCGACAGCCACACACCCCGGTTGATCGGGGCCATGGCGTTACGGTCCTTGGCACTGGCACGCACGACCATCACGCCCACGATGGTGGCCAAGATGCCGATGGCGGGAACGGCGATCGGAAAGATGATCGTCTTGGCGGCGTCATGGCGACCGATCGACGAGTACGCCGTCACCCCCAAGATCAGTGCAGCGATGATGGTGATGACGTAGGACTCGAAGAGGTCGGCGGCCATGCCAGCACAGTCGCCCACGTTGTCGCCCACGTTGTCTGCGATGGTGGCGGCGTTGCGGGGGTCGTCTTCGGGAATACCAGCCTCGACCTTGCCGACCAGGTCGGCTCCGACGTCCGCCGCCTTGGTGAAGATGCCGCCTCCGACGCGCATGAACAGGGCGAGCAACGAGGCCCCGAAGCCAAAGCCGATCAGGACAGCCGTGGCTGTGTTCTGGAAGACGAGCACGATGATGGTGGCGCCGAGCAGGCCCAGTCCGACGCACAAGAGCCCAGTGATGGCCCCCGTGCGGAACGCCACTTTGAGCGCCGGAGCCATCTGGCCGTCACGGGCCGCTGCCGCGGTGCGGACGTTGCCCCGCACGGCCAGGCTCATGCCGATGAACCCGGTCAGGCCCGAACAGACGGCGCCAGCCAGGAAGCAGATGACCCGATAGATGCCGGCTTGGACGAAGGTCAGGTCGGTGACGGTGTGCCCGGCGGCATCGACATGGGTGACCTTGGTTGCTGTGAAGAAGATGAGCACGGCGAGTGGCACCGTGATGATGGCGATGGTCTTGAACTGGCGAGCAAGGAACGCCTCGGCACCTTCTTGGATGGCCTTGGCGATCTCTTGCATCGAGACCGTGCCTCGATCGGCCGCCAGTACACCGCGGGCCAAGAGGAGGCCGGCGATGATCGAGGCGACAGCACACACAAGGGCGAAGTACAACCAGGTTTTCTCTGTGCTGCTCAGCACAAAGCTCTGGTATCCCCCTTCGGCGAGGAGAGTGGTCATGGGTGGAGCTCCCTTCGTTGTCCCGCATGGATGTCGTCGATCCCCATCCGAAGACGCGGACCAACGCAGAAGCCCAGGGGTACGCCCCCCCAGGCGCACAGACGGCCCGAAGGCCGGGCTCCAAACCCAACACCACTGCCAGGGTTCGTGAACTTGTCAAAAACCTAGCGACTGTGCTAGCCGCGAAGGGGGATCATGGCTGCGACCCGACGGCCCGGGTCTACTCCCCCCAGCACTCGATCCGCCATGCCGATCCGATGAGTTCAGTGGTGCTCGTGGTGCTCGGTGTCGGCCCCGGCAATCAACTCGTAGTACGGATTGAGGATGGCAGGACGACGGGACCAGTCGCCGACCATTCCCTCGACCACGATGCGTGCCCCGGCCTGGATCCCTGGCACCTGCTTGCGCCCTTGGAACACAACCAACAACTGGCCGGTGTCGTCGGCGAGGAGACACTCCAAGTTGGAAGTGCCCCCCTTGGGTTGCACTCGGACCGAACGGAGGCGGCCTGCCACCTTGATCTTGGTCCGCCACTGAGCATCACCGATGTGTGTGGTGCCGTCAGCGTGCGTTCCAAATGCGCGCCTGTCGGCCTCGGCCCGATCGGCGGCCACCCGGTCAACAGCGGCGGGCATCATTCCACCCTCGAGATCTTGGACCATGCCCTTGTGGCGGGCCCGATCACGGCGGCGGGAGAACCACCCGCCGGACAGTTCGTAAGGGACAACGGTGGCGGTCACGTTGGGCAGGCGCCCGACGGCTTCAGCGATCAGCTCAGCGGTGTTGTCGTGCAGGACCCGCTGCCATCCCGAGACCGAGATGCGCCTCGGGAGGAGGACCGATACCTCGGTCCGGTCGTCACCGGCCGACTCGGCGGCCAACTCGAGTGCAGCCCGTCCCAGTCGACGGTCCTCGCACTCGCGCACGTCCAGCGGAACGGAGAGGCCGAGTCGGCGCCACTCCCCTTCGAGGGTTTCGGTCTCCGCCGGGTCGAGATCGAAGTGAACGGCTCGGAGATCATCGGCCCTCAGGGTGCGCGCATACTGCAAGGCGCGAGCGGTGGCCATGTCCAGCCTGTCGACCAGTACCAGAACGTCGTGGTGTCGAACCACAGGCGCTTCGGCCAGTTCGGCGGCACCTTCTTCGAGCTGGGCGTCCTCGACCATGTAGCGCTGATGGAGCCGTATGAGGCCCAAGAACATGGCTGGCCCGACGATGACCACAACCCAGGCACCCTCGGTGAACTTCACGGTGGCGAAGATGGCCACGATCAGCGCGGTGAGCACGGCGGAGATGCCGCTCACCACGACCCCGCGCTTCCAACCAGCCTCGCGATTATCGAGATGGTGCTTGACCATGCCGGAGCCGGCGATAGCAAACCCGGTGAAGACGCCGATGGCATAGAGAGCCACCAAGTTGGTCAGATTGGCCCCGGTCGCCACGACCAGGACCACCGCCACCACGGTCAAGACGATGATCCCGTTGGAGAAGGCCAAGCGGTGTCCTCGTCGGGTGAGCTGTTTAGGCAAGTACGAGTCTGAGGCCACATAGCTGGCCAGGAATGGAAAGCCGTTGAAGCTCGTATTTCCGCCGGTGTAAAGGATGAGCATGGTGGCGAACTGGACCACGTAGAACAGCGTTCGTCCCACCGGTCCCGTACCGAGGACGTACTGCACCTCTTGGGAGACAACGGTGGGCGAACCGGCCAGATACGGAACGGCGTGGGTCCAATGAGCCAAGAGCGTCACGCCAAGGACCAAGAAGGCCAGGACCGACGACATGATCACCAAGGTCTGCCGTGCGTGCACGCTGGCCGGCTCACGAAACGTGGCCACGCCGTTGGAGATGGCCTCGAGTCCGGTGAGCGACGATCCTCCGTTGGCAAAGGAGCGCAGCATGACGATGAACGAGGCGCCATACAGCCAGCCGGTCGACGGATGTCCGAAGGGGACAGTCCCTGGGTGCTGGGCCACCTGCACATGCAGGTTGCCCATGGCCTTCTCGACGTAGCCGATGATGATGACCGTGCCCAGCACAGCGATGAAGAAGTAGGTAGGGAAAGCGAACAGCTTTCCTGCCTCCTTGATGCCTCGGAGATTGCCGAAGAGCAGGAGGAGGATGACCCCCAGCGTGATGGGCACCGTCCAGTAGAGGAGTGCGGGAAACGCCGAGGTGAGGGCCGCCGTACCGGCTGCCGTCTGCACGGCCACGGTCACGGTGTAATCGATGAGCAGCGCCACGGCGGCAACCTGGGCCACCTTGGGCCCGAAATTTTCCCTAGCCACCACATAGGCCCCGCCAGCCTTGGTGTAGAGGCCGATGACGTCGAGATACGACAGCGTGACGAAGAAGAGGACCCCAAGGATGGCCATGGTGACCGGAACGACCAGAACGAAACCGGCCAACCCAACGGCCGGAATGAGCTGGGTGAGCATCTGCTCTGTTCCATACGCCGACGAGGAGATGCAGTCAGGAGCCAGAATCCCCAGAGCAGAGGGCCGACCGAGGCGCTCGTCTCCCAGTCGCTCGTTGACCAGAGGAGGACCGAGCAGACGATTCTTCAACCGATAGCGCAGGGTCTCAGGAAGTTCGATCTTCGCCGCCACGGAGCGACGCGGCTGCATGGGCGACGACGGTGAATTCATCGATCCTGGAACGATGGCACTACCAGGAAGATCGTCCGCAGGAGCCACCCCGCCATCTGAGCACGGCGGCAGGTAGTGGGCAAGGTACCCGTCAGGGTTGTGCTGAGAGCCCCCCAGCGTGTTGCATGGGGGCGTGCACATCGTCATTGTCGGCTGCGGCCGTGTCGGATCCGGGCTCGGTGTCGAGTTGATCGGTCAAGGTCACTCGGTAGCCATCCTCGATCGGAACCCCAAGGCATTTCGTCGTCTCCCTGAGGACTGGGGTGGTACCACCATCATCGGTTCAGGATTCGATCGAGACACCCTGGCCGAGGCCAACATCGAGCAGGCCACGGCCCTCGCTGCCGTGACCAGCGGCGACAATTCCAACATCCTCACCGCCAGGATCGCCCGGGAGTACTACGACGTGAAGCACGTGGTCGCCCGGATCTACGATCCCCGCCGGGCCCAGATCTACCTGCGACTGGGTATCGCCACGGTGGCAACGGTCTCCTGGACGATCGACCAGGTTCGTCAGCGCCTGCTACCCGATGCGCTCGGAGGCGAGTGGACGGACCCTTCAGGTGGACTGTCCTTGATCGAGCGTCCCCTTCCTGAGCGTTGGGCTGGCCGCCGCCTGGCCGACATCACCGTGCCCGGCGAGGTGACCCTCGTCGCGGTGACCCGAGCAGGCCGACCTCGGCTCGACCTCGATGGCCTGGTCGGCCAGGAGGGCGACGTGTTGACTCTGATGATTGCTCGATCTGCACTACCCGCCATTCGGACACGTCTGGCTGGCGTATCTCCCGAAGTCGATGCCCTCTTCGCCAATGGAGCGGCATCATGAAGGTGGCCATCGCAGGAGCTGGCAGCGTCGGGACGGCCATAGCCAAGGACCTTCGGGAGAACGGGCACGACGTGATGCTCATCGAACGTGATCCCGATCTGGTGGCAAGGATCCGCAGTGATCTCGACATCACCTGGGTTGTGGCCGATGCCTGCGAGGTGGCATCGCTCGATGCTGCTGGACTGGCCACCGTTGACGTGGTCGTGGCCGCCACGGGTGACGACGAGGACAACCTCGTCGTCTCGCTACTGGCCAAACAAGAGTTCGCCGTCCCTCGCGTCGTGGCTCGCGTAAATCACCCGAAGAACCAGTGGCTCTTCACCGCCACCTGGGGTGTCGATGTCTCGGTGTCGACTCCCCAACTCCTCACCGCTCTGGTGGAGGAAGCCGTGTCTGTTGGCAGTCTGGTCCGATTGCTCCAGTTCGAGCATGGCAACGCCCATCTCGTTGAGGTCACCTTGGCCGAGGACTCACCTGCAGCAGGAGTGAGCCTCGCCGACCTTCAGGTTCCCCGTAATGCCACCGTGGTGGCGGTGGTGCGTGAAGACCACCTGATCGTGCCACGGGGCGACACGGTGCTCGAGGTGGGTGACGAGGTCCTCGCCTTGGTCACGGCCGATGCGGAGGCCGACGTGCAGCGCCTACTGGTAGGCCGCTGAGCCCGATGCGGGCGGCCTTCTTCGACCTCGACAAGACGGTCATCGCCAAAGCCTCTATCGCCGCGTTCGGACGGCCGTTCTACAAGGGCGGGTTGATCAACCGGCGACTCATCGTACGGTCGGTGGTCTCCCAGATCATCTACCTGCACCTTGGGGCGAGCGAGCAAAAGCTCGCCAGAGTGCGGGAGTCGATGCTGGCGCTGACCAAAGGTTGGGACCGGGAGCAGATCCGGGCCATCGTGCGCGAGGCACTCGAAGAGACGGTGGAACCCATCATCTATGCCGAGGCTCTCGACCTGATCGAAGCCCATCGGGCTGCTGGCCATCGCGTCTACCTGGTGTCGGCCTCGCCCGAGGAGATCGTCGAGCCCCTCGCCGAACACCTCGGTGTCGATGGTTGCATCGCCACGCGAGCGGTGGTGGATGCCGAAGGTCGCTATGCCGGCGAGATGGAGTTCTACGCATACGGGCCGTTCAAGGCTGAAGCAATACGCGAACTAGCCGCAGCCACCGATATCGACCTCGAGCAGTCCTCGGCCTACTCCGACTCCTACACCGATGTCCCGATGCTGGAGACCGTCGGCCACCCGGTAGCAGTGAATCCGGATCGCGTCTTGGCCAAGGTTGCCCGCGAGCGCGACTGGGAGGTCATGCAGTTCACAAAGCCGGTGCGCCTGCGCGACCGAGTCAGCGTGCCGAGTCTGCCGACAACGGCGACGGCGCTCGGAGTGGCCGCTGCTGCAGGTGCCATCGGTGTTGCGGCTTGGCGGGCTACCCGACGGGTCCACACCTGAGCCCCGACGTCACGCCGACCAGACCTGTCGTCCAGGCCAGGTGAGCAGCTGCCGATGAACTAGGTCAGGCGGAGCGAAGACGCTTGGCGGCTACTGCACCAAGGGCAACGATGATGGCAAGAATGATCAGCTTCTTCATGCTGACCATGGTACCCGGTGATTGTGCCAATCGAACCCAGACCGAGCGACCTCAGCGTTGATCTGGCCATCCGGCAGATGCCGGACGAAACGATCAGACCGTCAGGAGGTCCCGTGCGCCGGTGTCCGACGACGGGTGGCGCAACTTGGACATCGCTCGGGCTTCGATCTGACGGATCCGCTCACGGGTCAGGTTGAAGTGCTCACCCACCTCTTCAAGGGTGCGCGGTTCGCCCCGATCGAGACCGAACCGCAGGCGGAGAATCTCACGCTCGCGCTCGTCGAGCGGCGAAAGCAGACGCCCGATCTCATCTGGCAGGAGTGAGACGGCCGCTACCTCGAAGGGCGACTCTGCCGAGCGGTCTTCCACGACGTCACCGAGTTCAGCGTCCCCGTCTTCTCGAAGCGGTTCAGACAGCGACAGTGGCTCAGCCCGGAATCGCAGGGCCTCGACCAACTTGTCCTCGGGCATCTCCACTTCGGCACCAAGCTCAGCCAAGGTCGCGGGGCGCCCGTACTTGAGCTCCAGGCGGGCTTGCGCCTTCTGGACACGAGCCAAGGTGTCGCCGGCGTGCACAGGAAGACGGATGGTGCGACCAGTGTTGGCGATGCCTCGGGTGATGGCCTGACGGATCCACCAGGTGGCATACGTCGAGAACTTGAAACCCTTGCGCCAGTCGAACTTCTCGACGGCATGCATCAGGCCGAGGTTGCCTTCTTGGATCAGGTCGAGAAGCGGCAGGCCTGACGCCTGGTACTTCTTGGCGATGGACACCACGAGTCGAAGGTTCGACTGCACGAATGTCTGCTGCGCGTCTTCGCCCACCTTGTAGGTCCGACGCAGCTCACGCTTCTTGGCAGCCGTCAGGCCCTTCGGCGGGGTGGCCAGCGTCTCTTCTGCCTCACGCCCTGCCTCAATGGCCTGGGCCAGCCGTACCTCGTCGTCCTTGGTAAGGAGCGGGTACTGGCCGATGTCTGTCAGGTAGAGCCGGACGAGGTCCTCGTCATCGCGCTCGATCCGCTCCTTGGCCACGTTCACCTAGTCCTTCACGTTCCCCAGGGTGCAGGGGAGGGATGTTGCGCCTGGGCCAGCCAAATCCTTGCATCAGGATTCGGGCGGAGAGTCCCCATCTCAGGGCGCACGATTCGTCAGATCCGAAGTCTACCGGACGCGTCAACCCCACCGATCACACAGCGTGACGATCTTGGGTTACTCCGATGGGAACGGTGCCCACGAACGCTGCCCTCTGATGCCTGACACTCACTCGCCAGGGACACGAACAGGTAGCGCAACAAGGCCTGGACCTCCACCAACTGCCACCACGGCCGTCTCGAGGCGTCGCGTGAAGTCATGCACGGCCTCGACGTCGTGCGGACGGGCCAGCAGGCGCTCAACCAGACGCTCGCCTACCAGGAGGTCTTCGACCTCATCGGCGAGCACCTGGCGCAAGGTACGGCGCAGTGGAGCATCGGCCACCGGGGCCATCAGGTCAAGATGACGGCCATAGGTGGTCACTAACCGTGGCAAAGCCACTCGATAGAGACCGGCCAACAGCGGCAGCACACCCGGCGGACCGGCTTCAGGAGCATCGCCGTCCGGTCCGGAATCACCGTTGAGCATGGCGAACAGCGCAGCCGACGCCGGTGATGGAACCGTCAGCGCGTCCGGGTCGACGTCCCTCAGGACGGGAAGGCGCTCAGCCCAAAGTTCAGCGTGCCAGGCATGACGCATGCTTTGACCATCCAGGTGGACCTGCACCGCCGGCAAAGGAACGTGGCGGACCCATGAGCCGAGTGCGGCATGAAGAGCAGACTCGATCCATCGGTACGTCCCGACCAGTGCAGCCGTCACGTCTAGTGGCAGTGCAGCTTGGGGCAGTGCAGCTTGGGGCAGTGCAGCTAGTGGCAGTGCAGCTAGTGGGAAGCTCGCCGATTCATGACGACCTCCGTCCACCATCCCGCCATCGACACCCCGTGACGACAGCGGATCCGCGTACTCAGGCATCGGCCTGAAGATTGGCGGCCGCGGCCAGAGTCGGGCGGTACTGGTTCGTGATGGGCATCCGCCGATCCTTTCCGAATGCCTTGCCCGAGATCCGTACACCTGGCGGCATCTGACGTCGTTTGTACTCGGCCTTGTCGACGAGCCCGACCACGCGAGAAACCGCTGCGGGATCGAAACCTTCAGCAACCATGTCGTCTGGCGACCGGTCCGCCTCGACATACCCCTCCATCACCGGATCGAGGATGTCGTAGGGAGGCAGTGACTCGTCATCACGCTGGTCGGGCCGCAACTCGGCCGATGGCGCTTTGGTCAGCACGGCAGACGGGACAACATCGAAGCCAGCCTTCTTGTTGCGGTAACGGCACAGTTCGTAGACGAGCGTTTTCGACACGTCCTTGATGACGGCGAACCCGCCAGCCGAGTCGCCGTACAACGTCGAGTAACCGGTCGCCATCTCGCTCTTGTTGCCCGTGGTGAGAACAATCCATCCATGGGCGTTGGACAACGCCATGAGCAAGACCCCTCGGATCCTGCTCTGGAGGTTCTCGTCGGTCAGACCGATCGGGTCTCCCCCGAGGAGCGGCGCGAGTGTCTGGACCAACGCAGCATGTGCAGGTTCGATCGGAGCTCGTTGCAGGTCGATGCCCAGGTTGTCGGCCAACGTGTCCGCATCGGCCAGCGAGCCTTCGCTCGAGTAACGGCTGGGCATGGCCACACCGTGGACGTGCTCGGGCCCGAGGGCATCGACGGCCACGATGGCCACGAGCGACGAATCGATCCCGCCCGAGAGACCGATGACCGCATCGGAGAAGCCGTTCTTGTCTAGGTAGTCGCGAGTTCCCAGCACCAGGGCCTCGTAGACCTCAGCCACCGGGTCGAGCACTTCGGCCACTGGTCGCGTGACGGTCAGGCCCTCCGCCCGTGAGGAGTGGGAGATGACGACCGGCGCGAATCGACGTTGGCGGTCGTGGCCTGAGGCATCGGTGCGTTCGGTCGTGTCGATCTCGAGGTCGGCCACCAGGACCTCCTCGGTGAACTGTCCAGCCGAGGCAACCAGCGCTCCAGAACCATCGACGATGACCGAGGAACCATCGAAGACCAGTTCGTCTTGGCCCCCGACCTGGTTCACGTAGACCAACGGCAGTCCGGTTTCCGCCGTGCGTTCGGCCAAGACGGCCAACCGCTCGGCGTGCCTCCCGCGAGAGTACGGCGAGGCATTGGCATTGACGAGGAGGCGGGCGCCTGCCTCGGCCTGCCAGGCCAAGGGGCCGTCGGAGAACCACAGGTCCTCACAGATGCTCACGCCTATGGGTACGCCAGCGACCATGACCAACGTTGGCTCGCCTTGGCCGGGGACAAACCAGCGCTGCTCGTCGAAGACGCCATAGTTCGGGAGCATGCGCTTCACGTAACGAGCGACGACGACCCCTCGATGACACAGCGCGACGGCGTTCAGCAACCGACCGGCGGGGTCGACGTCGACGTAGCCGACTGCAGCGACGCAGTCGCCCGTGGCCGCAGCCACCCGAGCGAAGGTCGACAGGTTGTCTGCGATGAATGCCGGGCGTCCGAGAAGGTCTTCTGGCGGATAACCAGTCACCGTGAGTTCAGGGAACACGGCCAGGTCACAACGAGCCTCGTCGGCCTCGGCTAGGGCAGCCCGGATCCGCTCGGCGTTACCGTCGAGGTCGCCCACCACCGTGTCGATCTGGCAGACGGCCACCCGGATCCGAGCCATGAGCGCAGCCTATCGGTGGACCACACGACCACCGGCGGGCTTGGAGGGCACCTCACCATGTCTGGTGTTCATCGTCCGTTCACAATTGGGAAACGGACGCGAAACGGGCTCCTGTCACGATGGATTACCAGTACACCTCGGCCCGAGCCAGCAGACGGGTCCGGTGCTAACTTCATCCCGCGCCCGCCGAACGCCGTCAACAACCTGGCGTTTAGGGGCAGGACATCCGAGCAAGCAGAGGAGTGCACGTGCCGTA
>CAIQOJ010000021.1 GCA_903873395.1 uncultured Acidimicrobiaceae bacterium | reverse complement strand
GTGTCCCGCGTCGGTGACGTGGAAGTCGTCCAACCCAGTGATGCTGCCGCCACGATCACCCAGTTCCTCGGCGGCCCGTTCAACACGCCGACCACCCCGCCACTCGATCGCTCTGGCAAGCCCGTAGCCCTGGTGCCACCGCCGACGACCACTCAGGCACCCACGGCCACCACCCCAACCCCTCGGTCGTCGGGGGTAACACGAACCACCGCACCGCCGGCACCCGCGACCGCAACGGCGCCGTCCTACAAGCCCCGAACCTGCTGAAGCAGGTAGCGACACTGCGGCTGGCTGCTCAGCCAGCCGCACCACCCAAGGCATCGGCCACGGCCTGATGCAGGCGTCGGTGCTCGGCGACGTTGGCCTCCCGATCAGGGAGCAACACGTGGAGCACCCCGGCTCCGCCCGTGGAGACCAATCGCGAGACCGCCTCGTCGAATCCAGTCAGGCCGCTCGCCGTGGTGGCGTCGATTACCTCGACTGGCCAACCAAACCCTGCAGCCACCCTGGCCACGTCCTGCTGCTGCGGCGTGCCAAAGAGCTGCTCGAAGGAACGCTCATCGAGCGTGTCGGCCTGCGGAAGGAACGAAAAGATCCCACCACCGCCATTATCAGCCACCACGATGATCAACGGTGGTCGATCGGCGACCGGGCCCACGAGGGCAGACACGTCATGCAAAAAGGCAAGATCGCCCACCAGGACGACTGTTGGGCCCTTGGCCAGCGCCACGCCGAGTCCGGTTGAGACCACGCCGTCGATACCGTTGGCTCCCCGGTTGGAAAACACCCGAGGTGGATCCTGGCGAGGCAGTCCGAACGCCTCCAGGTCGCGTATGGGCATGGAGGACGAGACCATCAGGTCCACTCCGGCCGGCAGGGCGCGCCACAAGTGAAACGCCAGGGCCGGCTCCCCCGAACCTGCGCCAAGAGCCAACTCTTCCGCCAACACCTGTCGGGCCGTGGCCTCGCCCGTCGTCCAACTCTCTAGCCAACCCGGATCCGGAGGTGTGCGTCCTGCCAGGTGGTGCGCCAGCCCCCGGCACAGCGCCTCAGGTCGACACCGCACCAGGTGATCAGCGGTCCGTTCGGGGTCCGACCATCGGCCCGTCGGCTCCACCACGACCTGGTCGCCTTCGGCCAGGAACTGAGCCACCACCTTTGATGCCCAGCGAGCCCCGAACCGCAACACAACTTCAGGTCGGTGAGCCTCGGCGAACTCCGGCACCCTCACGAGGCCGTCAGCAGTCGCAATGACCAGCGGATCGTCGGCTCGCAGCCCCGATCGTGGATCAGCCAGCACGGGCCAACCCAGCGCCCGGGCAACATCGAGCACGCCAACCGGGTCACCGCAGCCCTCCCCGGCAACCACCACGCCACGCCGTGCGGGGTCCAACGGACCCCCATCGACCAGCGCACCGATCCAGGCCTGCGTGAGTTCGGCATCACCGCTGAGCACCTGATGCCAAGGTGCACCATCCGGTCGGCCGGCATCGACCCCACCGACCACCGCTGATCCCACCAGCGGCTCACGGAAGGCCAGATTGAGATGGACGGGACCGGGAGCTGCAGGGTCACCCCGGGACTCCGCCACCGCTCGACATGCCAGCGAGCGCCACGAGGAGCGGGCACCGTCAGCGGGCACGCCCGGGTCGTCG
>CAIQOJ010000020.1 GCA_903873395.1 uncultured Acidimicrobiaceae bacterium | reverse complement strand
CGTGGCTTCCGCGCTGGCTGATCTCAGCAAAGCCAAGGCTCGCGAGTGCCTTGATGACGCGAGCGCCGCTAACGACCGGAAGCGGTGGACTCACGCAGAGAGCTGGAAGGTGGTGACGGTGGGATGGGCCAACTCGATCGGCGCTCCCTCGTCCTCGAAATAGAGACCAAGTGCCTCCTTGAGATTCTCAAGAGAATCCTCCGCTGAGAGACCCTGACTGGTCACCTCAACTTCGAGGCAACGCGCGACGAACAGGTCGCCTTCTTGCGTGATTGCTGCCGTGAACTCCATGGCTCAAGCATACGAGCATGGTGCGACAGGTCGTTGCGGGCCCGCGCGTGCATCAGCGCTGCGGACACGCTGGCTCGGCGTGGTCTCAACTTTCCACAGCGACTTGATCAATTTCGCTGGTTCGGCATACAGCAGAAGTGCATGCCGGCCCACAGTCCCCAAAGGCAGACGGAGGCTTGAAGTGCCCAGCCTTACGACATGAGCAAGCCGGAGGCCGAAATTCAGACTCCTCGCTTCATTTCATGGCTGGTAGCCAAGACCTTCCGATGGGTCCTCTCCGGAGCGCTCATCGCGATCGTGGTCCTGCTGCTGAGCGATGCTGCCCTGGGATTCACGCTGACGATCCCAGTCGCGGCACTGCTCTTCGTGGCCATCTGGGTGTCGGCCTTGACGGGCATCTTGCGAGCTCGAAGGGCGTTTGGCCCTCCTCGAATGCGCAAGTAGGCAGCATCTTCCACGGCTCGATTGAATCCGGGCAGCTGCGCCCGAGTGTGGGCAGCAGCTCAGATTCGCAGGTCATCCCTCCAACGAAATCCTGTACACATTGGTGTTACGAGTCTCGAATCCGAGGCGGACGTAGAGCCGGTTGGCCGCCTCTCGACTGGGCCGTGAGGTCAGATCGACCGTCTTGGCCCCCATCGCCCTCGCTCGATCGATGGCGGCATCGACCAGGGCCTGGCCCGCCCCGACCCCTCGTGCTTCATCATCGACCACCACATCTTCGATCCACGCTCGAATGCCCGTGGGGATCGGGAACACGGCAAGTGTGAGTGATCCGACGATGGTGCCGTCGATGTTGCGAGCCACGAAGAGCACGCACGCCGGAGAGTTGCAGATCGACGCAAGTTCGGCCTCTGCGGTCGGAGGAGACGACGAGGACAACTGGGGGATCAGGCGGGCGAACGCGTCGACCAGTTCGGCGTCGACCGCAGTGGCCTCGGTGACCGTCACGCCCGACGCGGAACCGTCAGTTTGGGTAGAAGCGGACACGGCGGGGTCGGGGCTCACGGTTCGGCAGTGTAGCCACGAGCAATTGGTATCCGTGGGCGGGCCATGTGACGATCAGGCCAGGGGCACACGCTCAGAGGGATTCTGGATCTCCGCGCCAGACCGGGGAGCGGCGTGGGTGGTAGAAGACGCCCACGTCATCACCTTGGATGGCCCCAAATACGTGGTCGCCCCACAGTTCGACTCCAGCCATGGGAAACGGCAGAGCGTCTCGGGCGAACCACCCGACATCGGCACACTCGAGAGGGTGGGCCTGGAGTTCACCACCGGTCTGCTGGCACAAGAAGACGAGCGAGTAGAAGGGGATGCGGCCCATGCCAGCCCGCATGCCGTCGAGCACGGCGATCAGCTTCACTACCTCGACTTCGATGCCCGTTTCCTCTTTCACCTCCTTGACCACGACTTCCGGGGCGGAGTAGCCGACGTCGGCCCAACCGGTCGGATACAGCCAGACGCCCGAATCAGACCTCTGGACGAGGAGGATCTCCCCCTTGTCGTTGCCCACCACGGCACCGACGGCCACCTTTGGCGTGACGTAGCCGGGGATACCCTGGCCAACAGAGTCCAACCACTCATGGACGACCCCGCCCATGTCGTCGTGCTCGTTGCCTTCGATGGCTGCTCGGATGTCGGCAGCCACGTGGAGGACCTCTTCGAAACGCTCACGTTCATAGAGGGATTCGGTGAAACCGAGGCCGGTCCGGGCAATGCCGGCCAGCGTCTCGCTCCAGCGCAGGAGCTGCTTGGTAGACGGCGTCACCGCTCCGTCCCCCGTCGATCCTGTCTCAGTGCCCGCCCCGGGGTTTTCGCCTGCCACGATGCCGACGCTACCGCAACCGATCCCCGGACGGTCCGGCATCGGGCAGAATGGTGCCATGGCCGTGCTGGACGACTGTCGTCACTACATCATGCAGACCACCTCGCATGAGGAGAAGGTCGAGAAGTGTCGCATGGGGGCGAATGAGCCCTTCCCCTTCGCCTGCCCTGAGAACTGCCTCTTTTACGAACCCCGCAAGGTGTCGGGTGCGGGGTGGACGGTCCGGAACCCGGACGACCCTCAGGACTGAGGGCTCCCTGGCAGGGAGGTGGACGTGCTGAGGGCGTTCACGCCTTTGTCGCCATCAAGGTGAACGACAGCGGCACACGTAGGTGATCCGAGGGGGTGACGAACTTCTCCTCGCCCTCCTCGATGAGCCAGGGGAAGCGCTGGAAGCTGGTCCAGTCGTGCTCGTCGAGTAGATCGAGGCGCATCCCATGGGAGATCAGGGCCTGCACGATCTCGCCCATCCCGTGATTCCAGGTGTAGGTCGGTTCACCGGGCAAGACGTCGGTGGCCGTCATGTCGGCGTAGCTGCCGGCCATCGTGTCGACGATGGGGCGGGCCTCTTCGAACCACGGATAGATCACGGTGAGGTCGTCATCGGCCAGTGCCTCACTGAGGGGGTGCACGTCGTGGAGGAAGATCCGCCCCCCTGGTCGCAGCAACCCAGCCACCTGCCTGGCCCAGTTGTCGATGTTGGGTAGCCAGGACAGGGCTCCCAAACTCACGTAGACAATGTCAAAGGTCCTACCACCAAGGGCGGTGACGGCCTCATCGACGGGTGCGCACACGAAGTCGGCTCGCTCGGCCAACCCTGCTCGCTCCGCCAGGTCAGCGGCGGCGTCGATGGCCTGAGGCGAGATGTCGAGTCCGGTCACCCGAGCACCAGCCCGCGCCCAGGACAGTGTGTCTTTGCCGAAGTGGCACTGCAGGTGGATCAGTTCCAGGCCCGCTACGTCACCAAGTGTCTCGGACTCGTGGGCTCGAGGCCCGCGGCCTTGGCGGAGCCAGCCCTCGACGTCATAAAAGTCCGACCTGAGGTGCACCGACACCGTCGAGTCCCACCACGCTCGATTGGCGTCTACCGCTGCGGAGATCTCCACGAGGTCTGGCGAACCCAGCGCACTGGTGGCATCTCCCGAATCTGCGCTCAACTCTCTACGACATCGCCGAGCAGGTCGACCTGAACGCCTTCGGCGCGCAGCCATGCGAGGGCACCGTCGATGGCCGCACCGTTGCCGTCGAGCTCACAGACGATCCAACCACTGTGGTCATCAACATCGGCCTTGCGGATGTTGGGAACCACTCCGTGGTCAGAGGTGAGACGAGCCATGTAGGGCTCGCGCACCAGGTTCTCAGGGAAGGTGAGACGGACCCGGACGCCGATCATGTGTGTGCTCCTGTCGGGAAGTTGGTGTCGATACCTGAAGGCGGAACTGCTCGATCCCCGTCTGCTCGATCCTCGTCGAAGAGGGCATCGTTGAGATTGCCCGAGCGCAGCCCGTCGAGATCAAGGGTGACGTAGCGGTAGCCGGCAGCATGCACCGCAGCGCTGACCTCCGCCCTTCGGGTGATCACGGTGGCCAAGACGGCATCGGGCACCTCGATGCGGGCGGTGTCGCCGTAGTGGCGTACTCGCAGTTCGTCGAATCCGAGCGCCCGCAGTCCAGATTCCGCCCGAGCCACGGTGTCGAGGGTGGTGAACGTCACTCGCGTACCGTAGGGCACCCGTGACGCCAAGCAGGCGGCAGCGGGCTTGTCCCAGGTGCGCAGACCCAAGTGCTTTGACCAGGCCCGCACGTCAGCCTTGGTGAACCCGGCCTCGACCAGGGGGAATCGGGCACCACGTTCGGCGGCCGCGGCCTGTCCGGGGCGGTGATCACCCAGGTCGTCGAGATTCACCCCGAGCACCACCGTGGCACCTTCGGGTGCGGCGTCGACCACCGGAATGAGGGCGGCCATGAGGGACGCCTTGCAGTGATAACAGCGGCTGCCGTCATTGGCGGCATACGCCGGGTCGGCCAGCTCGTCGGTGAGGACCTCGTGGTGCGTCATGCCCCATTCGCTGGCCAGGGAGCGACAGTCGGTCAGTTCCTCAGGAGCGAGGGACGGTGAGACGGCTGTCACACATCGCACCTTGTCGGCCCCGAGTGCGTCGGTCGCCACCTTGGCCAAGAAGGAGGAGTCCGCCCCGCCGCTGAAGGCGACGACCACGTGACCCAGGTCGGCCAGGATGCCCTGGAGCCGGCCGAGGTCGCCAGCTGCAGGAGCTAGGTCCGAAGCGGGTGCGGCCAGGTCGGTCACGCGCGGGGCAGGACCTGGGTGAGGACCTCTTCGACAGGAGCAACCATCCCCGTGAGGAACGGGCCGAACTCGCCGAAACGGGTGGAGGCCTCATCGAAGCGCATGGTGTACACGCATGCCTTCAGGTCATCGGGATGTACGGCGAAAAGTGTGACACCCCATTCCCAGTCGTCGATTCCCGTCGAACCGGTGACTACCTGGAGGATCCTGCCCGCGAACTCACGGCCCGATGCCCCGTGCGCGTACATCATCCGCTTGCGCTCGTCGTAGGACTCGGCATACCAGTTCGATCCCTCGAGGTCGCCGCGGCGCTTGGACATCGGATAGAAGCAGAACGCCGTCATCCCTTCGGGGGGGAGGTTCGGATGCAGTCGGGCCGACCGCATCGGCTCGGGCACGCCCTGGGAGTACTCGGACAACTCGGTCATCGAGACGTAGGAGTCGACAACGAGCAAGCCGGCGGCTTGGAGGTCGGACTGCAACCGACGTAGCCGCCACAAGTCTGGCGTCAGGGCCATGAACCCGAGATCGGCCTTGTGGCCCAAGATCGCCACCGACACCACCTGGACGTCATCGTCCTGAGCATCTTTGACGGCTTGGATCACGGCTTCGGTGTCGGGCGAGTCGCCCAACTTGCAGAAGAGGTGGAGCACACCCCAGCCGACGGTGGGAGCGAGAGGTTCAGTCACGCCCACAGTCTAGGGACACGCGACGAGGGCGCCCCCTGCGGGGCGCCCTCGGACGTCGATGTTGGTGATTTCCCTGATCGAGCGCCTCTTCTCATCTGAGGACAGACGACGCCGGGGACATCAGATGACGTGGATCAGAAGTCGTCCATCCCGCCAGCCATAGCGGCTGCGGCATCTTCAGGCTTGTCGACGATGACGGCTTCGGTGGTGAGGAACAGGGCGGCGATCGACGCAGCGTTCTGCAGAGCGGAGCGGGTCACCTTGACGGCGTCGATGACGCCAGCCTTGACCAGGTCCACGTACTCACCAGTGGCAGCGTTGAGGCCCTCAGCGGGCTTCTTCAGGTTGCGCACCTTGTCGACGATGACGCCACCCTCGAGACCGGCGTTCACGGCGATCTGCTTGAGGGGCTCCTCGACGGCCTTGGCCACGATGCGAGCACCGGTAGCCTCGTCGCCCTCGAGATTGTCGGCGGCGGCGATCACCGCAGCCTGCGAACGGAGCAGGGCCACACCGCCGCCGGGGACGACACCTTCTTCGATGGCGGCCTTGGTGGTGGAGACGGCATCCTCGATGCGGTGCTTCTTTTCCTTGAGCTCCACCTCGGTAGCAGCGCCGACCTTGATGACAGCAACGCCGCCGGACAGCTTGGCGAGGCGCTCTTGGAGCTTCTCGCGGTCGTAGTCCGAGTCGGTGTTGTCGATCTCGGCCTTGATCTGAGCGATGCGGCCTGCGACGTCGGACTTGGAACCGCCGCCTTCGACGACGGTGGTCTCGTCCTTGGTCACGACGACCTTGCGGGCCGAGCCGAGCAGTTCGAGGCCCACACCCTCCAGCTTGAGGCCGACTTCCTCGGTGACGACCTGGCCACCGGTGAGGATGGCGATGTCCTGGAGCATGGCCTTGCGGCGCTCACCGAAGCCCGGTGCCTTGACGGCCACGCTGCGGAAGGTGCCACGGATCTTGTTGACCACCAGAGTGGCAAGTGCCTCGCCCTCGAGGTCCTCGGCCACGATGACCAGAGGACGACCCGACTGCATGACCTTCTCGAGAACAGGAAGCAGGTCGCGCACGGCGGTGATCTTCGAACCCACCAGCAGGACGTAGGCGTCCTCGAGGACGGCCTCCATGCGCTCAGGGTCGGTGACGAAGTAAGGGGAGATGTAACCCTTGTCGAAGCGCATGCCCTCGACCAAGTCCATGTCCATGCCGAAGGTCTGAGACTCCTCGACGGTGATGACGCCGTCCTTGCCGACTTTGTCGATGGCCTCGCTGATCATCCCGCCGATCTCGGTGTCGGCAGCCGAAATAGAAGCGACCTGGGCGATCTGCTCCTTGTTGTCGGTCTCTTTGGCGATGCTCCGCAGGGATGCAACAGCAGCCTCGACGCCAGCCTCGATGCCCTTCTTCAGGGACATCGGGTTTGCGCCAGCTGCGACGTTGCGCAGACCTTCGTGGACCATGGCCCAAGCCAGCACGGTGGCCGTCGTGGTGCCGTCACCGGCGACGTCGTCCGTCTTCTTGGCGACTTCCTTCACCAGTTCGGCACCGATGCGCTCGAAGGGATCCTCGAGGTCGATGTCCTTGGCGATGGACACACCGTCGTTGGTAATGGTGGGGGCACCCCACTTCTTGTCCAGTACGACGTTGCGGCCCTTTGGGCCGAGGGTGACGCGCACAGCGTCGGCGAGCTTGTTCATGCCGGCCTCGAGGGCCCTGCGGGCCTCCTCGTCGAACGTGATCAGCTTGGCCATCAGGTGGTTCCTCCGTGGTCGATTGGCACTCGGGGGCCGTTAGCACTCATGGGCGCCGAGTGCTAATAGGTAACCACGCCTGGGCGGAGCGTGCAAGGCGGCCTCACCGGAGTGCTGTCAGTCCAGCAGGCCTGCCCGGGTGAGGAAGCCCTCGAAGAGACGCCGAGCCTGGTCGTCGGGACCTCGACCGGCGGTATTGAAGCCCGATAAGAGGGCGTCGATGCCGGCTTCGTCCACGAACCCGGAGCTGCGCATGTCAACGATCCAGGTCTCGACGATCTCTGTGGTGGCCTCAGGGTGGAACTGGACCCCGGTGTGGATACCGGAGATGAACGCGTGGAGCGAGACGTCGGTAGACGCCAAGGCCTCGGCGTTCGGTGGGCAGGTGAAGGCATCCTCGTGACAGTCGAGCCACGGCCCAGGTGGAATCCGATCCGGATCGGAGGTGGTCATGGCAGGCCAGCCGATTTCGGGCCGCGAGGCCCGAACCACGGTGCCACCAAGGACCTGAGCAAGGAGCTGGCCGCCGAAGCAGACCCCGAACACGGCCACCCCGGATTCGACGGCTGTTGACACGAGGTCCCGCTCGGCATCGATCCAGCTCGTTTCGTCGTTGACTGATGCCGCCGAGCCGAGGACCACGAGGGCATCAACTGAAGCCAGGTTGGGCAACGCCGCCGCCCCCCGGTCGGCCCGGTGAGAGGTCACCTCGAGGCTCAGGATGCGGGCGTGCTCACCCAGGACGCCGGGGACGTCGAAGTCGGAGTGCTCCAGGAAGGCGATGCGGGCGCGCATGGAGCCAGTGTGGCTGATGCGCACTATTGAAGGTCGCATTGTGAGCGCAACCTTGTGTGCGCAACGAGGGGTAAGGCCTCGGTTGCCGTTCCCTGTCGCCCCTGGAAATCGTTCCTACGGGGCCGGTGCCGAGGCAGCCTGGCTGCTCCGGACCCGACCAGTGAAGGAGCGTAGGCACCATGAGTCGTAGGCGCCGTGTCTCGCAGGCACCATGAGTCGTAGGCGCCGTGTCTCGCAGGCACCGTGTCTCGTAGGCACCATGGCTCGTGGATCGCTGAGCGATCGTTCCTGTAGCCTTAGCCAGTCTTAAGGACTGGGTCTTGCCTTCCAACGTTGGAAACGTGGACCGCCGTGAAGTCTGAGGGACATGGAGAGGTGCGAGAGCGGCCGAATCGGACTCACTGCTAATGAGTTGACCTGGGTAACTGGGTCCGAGGGTTCAAATCCCTCCCTCTCCGCGTGGAAGCCGGCCCGACGGACATCCGTCGGGCCGGTCTCTGTACCGCCCAATCGGGCCGCCCATGGCAAGGAGCAACGATGAGTCCGCTTCCCTATGACGATCGATTCCCGATCAACAGGGTCCTTCCCGAGACCGGCGTGGATCGGGCCCTGCTGCTCGATCAGTTGGCCGCCATGGCCAGCGAAGAGGATGCAGCCTGGGAAGCCGGAGGCTGCTCGGGGACGATGTATTGCGGCGACCACGATCACTACGAGTTCATGACCGAAGCCTTCGGTCGATTCGGTCACGTCAATATCCTGCAGCGCGACATGTGCCCGAGCGCAACCAAGATGGAGTCCGAGGTCATCGCCATGACCCTCGAGCTCTTGGGGGCCAACCGGCTCGATCCTTCCGAATCCTCCAATCAGCCAGTCGGCATGCTCACCACGGGCGGCTCGGGTTCGATCGGACACGCCATGCTGGCCTACCGCGAGCACGCCCGGGCCACCCGGGGCATTGAGCGGCCCAACGTCATCAAGCCGGAGACGGCCCACCCAGCCTTCGACAAGGCCTGCCACCTCTATGGCATCGAGGTGAAAAAGGTCCCTGTCGATCCCATCACCACCACCGTCGATCCGGACGTCGTGGCCGCCGCCATCGATGAGCGCACTGTTGCCATCATCGGCTCGGCCTGCAACTACGGCTACGGCACCGTCGATCCCATCGAAGCCCTCGGTCAAGTGGCCATTGAGCGAGGCGTCGGCCTCCATGTGGACGGCTGCCTGGGTGGGTTTCTCCTGCCCTTCGGTCGCGAGTTGGGCGAGCCCATTCCGCCCTTTGACCTGTCCGTCCCCGGGGTCACCACGATGTCAGCCGATACCCACAAGTACGGCTACGCGTTCAAAGGCACGTCGGTCCTGTGTTTCAAGGACAAGGCGTTGCGCAACTCGCAGTACTTCTACCTGACCGACTGGTCAGGCGGGAAGTACTGCTCGCCTGGCATCGAGGGAAGTCGCTCGGGTGGCTTGTTGGCTGCCACGTGGGCATCGATGATGAGCCTCGGGCACACCGGCTATCTCGAGTACGCCCGGGCCATCTTTGCCACAGCACGCACCATGCGGGCCTCGGTCGAGCGGCACCCACAGCTGCGCATCATGGGAAGCCCGACGTTCTTGTTCAGCTTCACCTCCGACGAGTTCGACGTGTACCACGTGAACGATTTCCTACGCCTCCGGGGTTGGCGCCTCAACGGCCAGCAGTATCCCAATGCCCTTCATCTGGCCGTCACCCGACCCCAGACCCAGCCCGGAGTTGCCGAGCGGTGGGACACCGATCTGGCTGATGCAGTGGCCTACGCCGTTGAGCATGCCGATGAGACCCCGCAGTCATCAGCGGTGTACGGCGGTGTTGCCGGTGGCATGACAGGTGAGGCCGACGAGTTCATCCGCATGATGATGGCCGAGATGATGGACCGCCAGCAGGACATGCCAGCCCCTGCCAGCCCGCAGCAAGGGGCCTGACGAGAAGGTGTCGTACCGCGACCATCCTGGCTGTCTGGTTGCCTAATGGCGTCGACTGGTTCCCGTGATGACCTGGCTCTGGTCGTTGACCTAGGCACCACCGGGCTCAAGGTCGGCCTGGCTACGTTGGACGGCCGACTCGAAGCCCATCGCCATGCGACGGTCTCCACTACCTATGGGCCTCACGGTGCGGCCCGCCAAGATGCTGGAGCGTGGTGGGACTCGGTGGCATCACTGGCCACCGAGTTGTGCGCACATAGCGACCCGTCCCGCATCCGTGCAGTGGCCGTGACCGGCCAGTACGCCTCCCTCGTGCCCGTCGACCCTGAGGGAGTCCCGGTCGGGGAGTGCGTCATGTGGATGGACATGACCGGTGGCCGTGCGGTCCGCAACGCCGTGGGTGGTCCAGTGTCGGGCTACACACCACGAGCCGTGTGGTCCTTCGTCCGCAAGACGGGAGGCGCCCCATCGCCATCGGGAGCCGACGGCACCGGAAGCTTGCTCTCCCTCTTGGTCGAGCAGCCTGACGTGATGGCACGAGCCCGATGGGTCGTCGAGCCGGTCGACTATCTGACCATGCGCTTTTCCGGTGTGGCTGCGGCTACGCATGCCTCGATGGTCGGCTCATGGCTGACCGACAATCGCCACCTCGACCGCATGACCTATGACCCAGGACTCGTGAAGCTCCTGGGCATCAGCGCCACACAGGCGGAACTGCTACCTCCGCTGGTCGCGTTCGGTTCCGTGGTCGGCGAGGTGACTGCCACGGCCGCTCAGGCCACGGGCGTGCCCGAGGGCACCCCGGTCATCGCCGGTGCACCTGACCTCCATGCCGCCGCCTTGGGCGCCGGCACCACCACCGTTGGCGGGCCAGGCCACCTGGCCTTGTCGACCACCTCATGGGTGTCAGCCCCTGTGTCGAAGAAGAAGACCGATATCCGTCACTCGATCGCTTCGGTGCCCGGCCTCGACGCATCGTCGTATCTCATCGCCGACAATCATGAGATCGGCGCCAAGGCGCTCGAGTGGTTGGCTGGCGCCCTCGGCGTGCCTGGCCCGATCGATTTCGATGCACTGACGCGTGAGGCATCGAGCGCTGCGCCAGGAAGTGGTCGAGTCATCTTCACCCCCTGGCTGGCCGGGGAGCGCTCTCCCGTCGAAAGCCATTCCGCCCGTGGCGGGTTTCACAACCTCTCGCTCACCACGACGCGGCCGGATCTGGTGCGAGCCGTCATGGAGGGCGTGGCGTATAACAGCCGATGGCTGGCCGAGTACGTGGACCGCTTTGCCGGCCATCCGCTGGCTCCGTTGCGCCTGCTTGGTGGCGGGGCAACTTCGGCTCTGTGGTGCCAGATCCATGCCGATGTCCTTGGCGCTCCGGTCGATCAGGTGTTCGAGCCGATGGTGGCGCAACTGCGAGGCATGGGCGTCCTCGCCGGGCGGTCCCTAGGTGTGATCGCCGCTGAGGAGATCGACGGCCTGGCGAAGATCGGCGCCCGCTTCGAGCCAGATGCCGCAGCCCATGCCGCCCATCAGGCGCTCTACGCCGAGTTCCCGGGTCTCTTGAAGGTGCAGGCCCCGATGTTCCGGCGACTCCAGCGCCGCTGAATCCCAAGCGCTCGACCGTTGTGGCGACGGTAGGGAATTGAGTCGAATGGCACAAGGGGTGCGCCTTGCCGCACGGGGCCGGTGGACCCCACCCGGCTGGACACCTCCGCCCCGGTAGGATCAGGTCGGTGACCGAGCGGTACTGGATAGAGACATTGGGCTGCCCCAAGAACCAGGTCGACTCGGACAAGTTGGTGGGGACCCTCAGCCACGATGGGCTCGAAGAAGCCGACTCTCCCGAGGAAGCCGATCTGGTGGTGGTCAACACCTGCGCCTTCATCGAAGCCGCCCGCCAAGAGTCGATCGACACGGTGCTGGCATTGGCCGAGTCCCGACGGCCGGGCGCCCGTCTCGTCGTGACCGGATGCATGGCCGAGCGCTACGGCGACGAACTGGCCGCAGCGCTGCCCGAGGTGGATCTGGTGGCACCCTTCGGTGTCGCCCTGCACGAGTCCCCCAGCGCGGGATTGTCGACGCCAGCACCCACGCCCGTGCAGCTGACGGCCAAGCCCGTGCAGACGTCGTCGGGTAGACCGATCCCTTCCTTCGACCTGTTGAACCTGCCTCGGCCCGTCTCTGCAGCACCCTGGGCCTATGTGAAGGTCGCCGAGGGATGCGACCGGAATTGTGGGTTCTGCGCCATCCCGTCCTTCCGGGGCAAGCAGCGGTCTCGGTCCGTTGCCGCGGTGCTCGACGAAGTAGACCAGCTCGGTGCCGCGCAAGGGACGCTGTCCGAGATTGTCCTGGTCGCGCAAGACCTGGCGAGTTTCGGACTCGACCGGTCAGCCGACCGCACGGCGCGCGACATCGATGGTCCGGCCATCGGGGGTCGACGTCCTCTGGTCGACCTGGTTGCTCAGGTGTCGGCGCGAGTGCCGTGGACCCGTCTTCTCTATCTCTATCCGTCCACTCTGGACGATGCCTTGGTCGAGACCATCTTGGCCACCGGCGTGCCCTACTTCGACCTCTCCTTGCAGCACGTGTCCAGACCCCTCCTGCACCGCATGCGGCGCTGGGGCGATGGTGAACGCTTCTTGGATCGGATCGCCGCCATTCGCTCCGTTGAACCGTCGGCCGCGTTCCGGTCGTCGTTCATCGTCGGCTATCCCGGAGAGACCGAGGATGATCACGATCGACTGCTCGAGTGGATCGACGAGGCGCAGTTGGACTGGGTCGGCTTCTTCCCCTTTTCTGACGAGGCCGGCACCTACGCCAGTGAACTTGACGAGCATGTCCCGGCCGAACTCATGGCCGAACGCCTGGCCGAGTGCGGCGAGCTCCAAGATCGCATCACCGCATCTCGACGAGAGGCCTTCATCGGATCGACATTCGAGGTCTTGGTCGATGCTCCAGGCGAGGCTCGCTCCTATCGGGAGGCGCCCGAGATCGACGGGATCATCACCGTGCCCCTCGACCTCGAGGTTGGACGCTTTCACCAGGTGCTCGTGACCGACGCCGATGGCCCCGACCTGGTGGCCACGACCCTCGGCGCAGTCAGCACCGGTGCGACTTCGGGTGCAGGAGTGGACGTCGCTCCATGACCGACACCACCCGTCAACCCACCTTCGGTCCCTCGGCACTGCTCACTCCAGCGAACGCGATCACCGTGATCCGCCTCCTGGCCACGCCGATCCTGATCGTCTTGATTCTTCGATGGGGGGCGAACTGGTTCACCTTCGTCTTCGGCGGCATCCTTGCCTTCAGCGACGGGATCGACGGCTGGGTGGCCCGCAGACAGGGCTCGACCCGCTCGGGCGCATTCCTCGACCCGCTGGCCGACAAGGTGGCCGTCTTGGGCGCTCTGTTCGCTCTGGTGGCCAAGGGCATCGTCTGGTGGCTCCCTGTGGCCATCATCGCCGTCCGGGAGATCTCCATGAGCGTCTATCGCTCGGTGGTGGGACGCCAGGGGATCTCGATTCCGGCTTCCAAGACGGCCAAGATCAAGACGCTGGTCCAGGATCTGGCGATCGGCGCCTGCCTGGCCCCGCCGCTGGAGGGCCACTGGACGCTGCTCAACACCTGCATGTGGGTGGCTACCGCCCTGACGGTGTGGACGGGAGTCGAGTACTGGATCGATGGCCGGCGCATGTTGGCTGATCGAGATGCCCAGCCTGGTCAAGGCAAGGAGGCCTGAGCGGATGCGTATTGAGATCGTTGCCGTCGGCACCGAGTTGCTGCTTGGCCAGATTGCCGACACCAACTCGCAGTGGCTCGGCGAGCAGCTGGCTGCCATCGGGGTGACGTCCCACTTCCACCAGGCCGTGGGGGACAACCACGAGCGCATCGTGCTGGCATTTCGAACTGCTCTGGCCCGAGCCGATGGCGTCATCGTGTGCGGCGGTCTCGGACCTACCCACGACGACATCACCCGGGACGCCATCGCCGAGGTCATGAACGTCCCTCTGGTGAGGGACGAGTCTGTGGTCACCGCGATACGAGCCATGTTCGAATCCCGAGGCCGCACCATGCCTGATTCCAACCTGCGTCAGGCTGACGTTCCCGAGGGGTCTGCGCTGATCCGTCAGACCATGGGCACCGCACCCGGACTGATCTGCCCGGTCGGTCACAAAGTCGTCTACGCCGTCCCTGGCGTCCCCTATGAGATGGCCGACATGTTCTCCCGGGCCATCGCCCCCGATCTCCAGCAGCGCATGGCCGAACGAGGTGAATCTGCCGGAGTCATCGCCAGCCGAGTCATTCGCACCTGGGGGATGAGCGAGTCGGGCTTGGGCGAGGCACTGGCGGGGCACATCGATGCACTTGATGCCCGCAGTCACGGAACAAGTTCGGCCACCATCGCCTTCCTGGCCAGTGGCATCGAGGGGATCAAGGTGCGCGTCACCGTGCGGGAGGAAGACGAGATGACGGCGGCTGCCGTGCTCGACGCCGAAGAGTCTGCGGTCCGAGCCGTGCTGTCTGGCGCCGGGGGCGATGTTGTGTTCGGCATCGATGACGAGGCCATCGAGGATGCCGTGGCCAAGGTGCTGCTAGCCGAGGGACTGACCATTGGTCTGGCCGAGTCGCTCACCGGCGGCCTGGCCGCCTCGCGACTGGTCAATGTGCCCGGTGCCTCTGCCTGGTTCCGCGGCTCGGTGGTGTCGTATGCGTCAGAGGTGAAGTTCGATGTCTTGGGCGTGCCCGAGGGGCCGGTGGTGACCGAAGAGGCTGCTCGGGCCATGGCCGAAGGAGCATGTCGGGTGCTGGGTTCTGATGTGGGCCTCTCCATCACGGGCGTAGCCGGCCCACACGAGCAAGACGGCCAACCGCCGGGAACGGTCTATGCGGGTTTGGCCCGCGCTGGCCACGAGACCGAGGTGATGGCATTCACCGTGCCGGGAGACCGGTCGCGGGTCCGCCAATACGCCACAATTTCGGCACTCGACTTCGTGCGCCGCTCTCTTGGTCGCACCACCACAGCCTGAAACAACACAGCCTGAGGAAACACAGCCTGAGGCACCACAGCTGACGCTGAGGCGTGTGATCAACCCTTACTAACGCCCGGTCGTCTTGGGCGTGCTGCTCTTGGAAGCGCTGGTCGTGGTGGTCGATGTCGCGGGTGGTGGGGGAGCTGCCGTGACTGTCACCGGGATTCCTTGAGGGACGAGCTCCTCCCACGTGCCGCCGGGCGCCAGCGTGATGGGTTGTCCCGAGGTATCGGCAAAGGTTGCCGGGGTGGACAGGCTCGTCCTCGTCCAGGTGCCCGAGGTGGCGACACCGTTGCGTAGGACGACAACGGGGCCGGAACCGATGGCGTTCACCTCGATCTCCCTGCCTCCTTGCGCATTCTCGACCCAGGTGCCGACCGCGGTCGGCACGGTCATCGCCACCACGTTGCTGGTCGCTGTCTGGCCGCCTCCGACCAGCGTGTCCGGTCCGGTTGCATACGACCGGAGGTAGGTACCGGTAGCGGGATTCCACGTCCACGTGACGTCGGCATCGGTCGAGAAGGGAATGTGGATGCTCTGCCCGGAACCGATGGCCGCCGCCGGCGGCAGTGCAGCGCTGTAGGTGAAGATCGGTGCCGGAGGAGTGACGTCGGCACCAGCGAGGGCCCAAGCAGGGCCGGTGGCCATGAACGTCGCATAGGGGGCGTAGCGACCAGCGGGATGGATGACGACGCTCGAGGACGCCGAATCGAGAACGTTCTTGTCCTGAACAGGCACAGTGCCCAGCAGGTCCAACACGGGTTGGATTCCGCCGGCATGGAAGAAGAGCGGGTTGGAGAGTTGGGTCAGGATGGCGGCATCGGGCTGACGAGCCGAACGTAGATCGCCGACCAGATCGGATCCAGTGCACTGGAACACGGCAACGAGTCGGGTGTAAGCGCCTTCGACTGGTTCCTCGAAGACGATGTCCGCCTGGTTCAGGCCCGCCGAGGGACGGTCGCCCGAGTAGTTGCCGATCTTGGCAGCGAGAGCCGGTCGCCCTGGGACGGTGCCACCTGGCGCCGGGGTGCCGGTCAACGGGCAGGTGACGGGCAGTGTGGTGGCCGGTGGTGCCGCCGTCGTTGTCGTGGTGGCTACCGCCTTCTTCTTGGTGTGGCCAGCGGTCGCCACCGCCGCTCCAACGATGATCAAGGCAAGCAACCCCACGGCACCGACCACCCACCACCAGGCCGTCGAACCCTTACTCGACTGCTCGCGCCGCTCCTTGCGGGTGAGGCCAGGCGAACCGCCGGAATCACTGGGCGGACCACCGCCTTGGCCACTACCCTCGCCGCCGCCCTCATCGCCGTTCCCGTGGTCACCGCTGGCCCCTCCGTCGAGCGGGGGCCGGGGCGGGGTCGTATCGGGCATCGCATGGACGCTAACGCTTGAGCACCCACGATCCGTGGCAGGGCGACCGCGACACTCGAATGTGGCGCGTCATGAAGGCGTCGCCGGGGAGTGGTCAGGATCCAACATCGAACATGCGTTCGGGTCTAGGGTGACCACGTCGGACCCTGAGACGCGTGGCTTGGATCTCGAAACTGGGTCCGGAGTGATCTCGAGAGGGCGTCACACCCCACTCGTAGGGTCCGAAGCGTCAGACGAACGGCACCACAGAGGAGAAGAGGACGACATGGAACGTGACAAGGCACTCGACATGGCACTGGGTCAGATCGAGAAGCAGTTCGGCAAAGGCTCGATCATGCGGATGGGCGAGAACCTCCACATGAACATCGAGGCCATCCCGACCGGTGCCCTCGCACTCGACCTCGCTCTGGGTATCGGAGGGCTCCCCCGAGGCCGCATCGTCGAGATCTTCGGCCCTGAATCCTCGGGTAAGTCGACGCTGGCCATGCATGTGGTGGCCGAGGCGCAGCGCAACGGTGGCATCTGTGCGTACATCGATGCTGAGCACGCCATGGACCCCGTCTACGCCAAGGCCATCGGCGTCAATATCGACGATCTGCTCATTTCCCAGCCCGACACAGGTGAACAGGCGCTCGAGATCGCCGACATGCTGATTCGCTCAGGCGCCCTTGACGTGCTGGTGATCGACTCGGTCGCCGCTCTCACCCCACGTGCCGAGATCGAGGGTGAGATGGGTGACTCCCATGTCGGCCTCCAGGCACGGCTGATGTCTCAGGCATTGCGCAAGCTGACCGGCACCCTCAGCAAGACCCAGACCATCGCCGTCTTCATCAACCAGTTGCGAGAGAAGATCGGCGTCATGTACGGCTCGCCCGAGGTGACCCCTGGTGGCCGTGCACTCAAGTTCTACTCATCGGTCCGTCTCGATATCCGTCGTATCGAGACCATCAAGGACGGCGCCGATCAGGTCGGCAACCGCACCCGGGTCAAGGTGGTCAAGAACAAGTGCGCTCCGCCGTTCAAGCAGGCCGAGTTCGACATTGCCTTCGGCAAGGGCATCAGCCGTGAGGGCTCACTTCTCGACGTCGGTGTGGAGTTGGGCTTCGTCAAGAAGTCAGGCGCATGGTTCACCTATGAAGGCGAGCAACTCGGCCAAGGCCGGGAGAACGTCAAGAACTTCCTGATCGAGAACCCTCAGCTCATGGCCGAGATCGACGAGCGCATCCGTGAGCACCTGGCGGCCCAGAACGAAGCCAAGGCTGCCGAGGCAGCCGGTTCTGCTCCGTTCGCCGACGACCTGGCTTTGGACGACCAGCCGATCACTCTGGACTGACCCGACCTACACACCGACGCACACCGGCCGGACCGATCCCTTATCGGCCCGGCCTGGTGAGCGTGCACGATCGCCGGCCCGGGCTGCTTCGCTGCGTCCCGGGCCGCTGCGCGTCCGGGGTGCCGTTCGGACGTGGGATCAGCCCGGATAGACGGCTCGCCAGGTTCCCGTCGAGGGATGGGTAATGCTCGCTGGTCCGTTGCCCAGTGCGGCGTAGAGGTTGCGCATGATCCTCAGCAGGACAGGCGTCACCCCGGGCACCGCTGATGGCAGGACGTTGGGCGGGATGAGCTGGGCGTTGGACAACTTGCCCACCCACGAGGCGTTGCCCGAATCGAAGACGCCACCGCCAGCGGTGGCCGTATACCACGTGACATCGGAGTGGTTCCCGTTGCGGTTGGGGATCGGTGAGTGTGCGATGACATCCACGTTGCTTGGCGCGGCCCCGCCTGGGACGTAGCGGTCGAACTCACCAGCCACCACGCCGGGGAGGTGCTGGCCCTTGGTCACGCCTGTGCCGGCAAGGAGCCAGTGATGTCCATCGGCGATGACCATGTCCGCTTCGGCATCGACGTCCTGGTAGCTGGCACCGGTGAGTTGGGCCTCGGAGTTGTTGACCGGGGGCTGGTCCCAGTTGACGGTGACAAGGGAAGGGTCGACGCCCGTCATCGGGTCGTCCTTGGCAGATTTGAAGCAGACGATCTGACGGTCGGGCCCGAGTGGCGACGGTTGGATGCGAATCTGTCGGAAGCAAGCATTTGCCCCCAGGAAGGCAACGTTCAAGCCGTTCTGTACGGCGGTCTCCACGCTGTTGCGCATCGGCGCTGACCAGTACTCGTCATGTCCCAAGGTGAGGAGACCTCGATGGACGGCCAGGCGCTCGGGGTGGGCGTGGAGGTCCAGGTCGGTCCAGTAGGTGACATCGAGTCCCAGCCGCTCTGCGTCGAAGATGACAGGTAACTCGTTGCCCACGACATCAGCGGCACCCGAGGCCCAGTCGTGGTCGTAGGGGCGATCGAAGGAGACGACCCGTGCTCGATCGGCGTAGGTGGCACCCGCCGATCCATGGGTATAGGTCAATGCTCCGTCTTTGTTGCCGTAGTAGAGGGAGTAGCCGCCCCATCGGTTGTAGGCCTGCCAGCTGGCCACTCCTTGTTGGATGACCAGAGCGGCCTGTGATGCATCGTCGCGGATGCAGAGCGGGACGAATCCTTGCTGGCCCTGTGTGCCCACGAGCTTCATCAGGTAGGCACCGGGCGGCCAGGTCGGATCGATCGGCACGGTGATGGAGGGCGTCCACTGGCACTGGACCGTGTTCGTCGGGGCAACGAGGACCGGAGGTGCTTGGCGCAGACCCGGCACCTCGGCCGACTGCCACACCAGACGGCCGCCCACGCCGTGATACCAACCCAATCGATAGGCCTCGACGTGGAAGGTCGGTGATGTGGTGTTCACGAAGAAGGTGACCGAGTCACCCACCACGGCGCTCACATGGTCGGCGTATCCCTCGATGCCACCGGCCACCTGGGGCGTGGTGACCCACCACGCGGTTCCCTCCTTGGCGTTTTCCGCCACCACGGCCGGCGAAACTGGCAGCCTCACATCGACGACAGTCGCCGCTCCGTCGGTCGTCGAACCCGCCCGGTCGCTGATGATGGATCGTGTCGGGACGCTGGGGAGTTTCGTTCCGACTGCGGCGCTGATGCCGGCGGTTGCCGCCACAGCACCTCCTGCAGCCGCGAGCCCTAGAAAGTGGCGACGCGAGAGAGGAAGAGTTCGTCGGCCGCGTTCGCTCCCCGCAGGGGTGGGGCCCATCCCCTCGAGCGGAGGTGCACTGTGAGGGGGCGAGGGGTGGGGGCCTGGGGTGTGGGAACCATCGGTGGCCATGATCAAGATCGACGGTGGACACGCACGCCACGCCGCCGGATCCTCAGGCTACTGACTCTGGTCGGCGATGAGGCAGCAGGTGATGTCCGCCCTGTGGCGGCTGCGTCTCGTCATGCTTAGGCTCGAGGTGGCCCGTCGCAACGGCGGGTCGATCCCCATCGAGGAGCCAGGGCATGGAGTTCGGAATTATCCCCCCCGTCCGCATGGGGGTCACCGCTGATCCCGGGTGGATACGGTCGTTTGCCGAGATGGTCGAAGGTTGTGGCTTCGAGTCCATCGTGGCCGTCGAGCATGCGGTGGTGATCAGCGACTACACCAGCCGTTATCCCTATGCGACCTCGGGTCGTATGCCCCTCCCTGATGACTGCAACATCCCTGACCCGATCGACCTTCTGGCCTTCCTGGCTGCGGTGACCGATCGCATCACCCTGTCGACCGGGGTCCTGGTTGCTCCCAACCACCAGCCCGTTGTGCTGGCCAAGCGGATTGCCACGCTCGACGCGCTGTCCAAGGGCCGAGTCCGCATGTGCCTTGGCGTGGGGTGGATGGAAGAAGAGTTGCGAGCCACCGGTGCTGACCCCCGGACCCGAGGTCGCCGAATGGACGAGACGATTAAAGCCATGCGAGTCCTCTGGGCCGATTCGGGTCCGGCCGGTGCTGACTTCGAGGGGGAGTTCGTCGAGTTCCACCATGCCCACTCGTTCCCCAAACCCCATCAGCCCGGGGGAGTCCCGCTGCACATCGGTGGCCACTCTGAGGCCGCGGCTCGCCGAGCCGGTCGCTTGGGCGATGGTTTCCAGCCGCTCGGCCTCGCACCCGAAGAACTCGCCCTACGACTCGAGCAGATGCGTGAGGCTGCTGTCGCTGCCGGGCGCGACCCTGAAGCCATCGAACTCTCGCTCTCGGGCTACCTGCCGACCACAACCGAGGACGACGTGGTCCGAGCCGAAGCTCAGGGCGTGCGGCGCCTCTTGGTGTCCACGTCGATGAGCGACGATCTTGACGCCATTGCCAACGAAGTGCAGGCCTTCGCTGCCCGCTTTGGGCTCTCGACATCGAGCGGCTGAAGGGCATCTGGCG
>CAIQOJ010000019.1 GCA_903873395.1 uncultured Acidimicrobiaceae bacterium | reverse complement strand
GTCTGCCAGGGCCGTGTCGATCGGTACCTCGCCGACCGGAAACTTCTGGACCTGACCCTCGTCACGGAGCCGAAGTGCCAGTTCGTAGACCCGGCGTCGAGCAACTCCGGTTGCCGCAGCAACCTCGTCCACGGCGCCCCGGACGCGCTCGCCGGCATCCAAACGCTCGCCAAGGGCTGTCAACAGCACGCTGTCGTCCACCTCTTCGGGACCGCTGTCGGGACATCCACCGACAACGAGGACCACCTCGCCGCGCACGCCAGCGGCAGCCCACTCCACCCCGGCAGCCAGCGTGCCTCGCCACACTTCTTCGTGGAGCTTGGTGAGTTCGCGAGCCACCACCACCGGGCGGTCCGGCCCGCACACCGCAACCAAGTCGGCCAAGGTGGCGGCCACCCGGCCCGGAGCCTCGAAGAGGATCGATGTCCGCACGTCGGCGGCAACGGCAGTCAGCCGCTCCGTTCGATCGCGTCCCGATCGGGGCACAAAGCCCTCAAAGGAGAACCGGTCCATGGGCAGGCCGCTCACCACCAGAGCTGCGAGGGCTGCCGAGGGTCCAGGGATGACCGTGACGATGCCGCCGGCATCGGCCACCGCAGCGATCACCCGTGACCCCGGGTCCGACACCCCGGGCATGCCAGCATCGGACACCACCACGATGGTGCGGCCCTGACTGACGGCGGCCACCACCTCGTCGAGGCGATCAACCTCGTTGTGCTCGTGCAGCGAACGCAGCGCAACTCCCGTGATGCCCGCATGGGAGAGCAGCTTGCGGGAATGGCGGGTGTCTTCGCAGTAGATGACATCCGCATCAGCCAGTGCCGCCGTGGCTCGAGGCGACAGATCTCCGAGGTTGCCGATGGGTGTTGCCACAACGACCAGGGACCCCGGACCCGACGGCGGTGGATTCAGGGTTGCGTGGTCGGGCTCTGACGTGCTCATCGCAACTTCAGCACGTCGCCGACCTGCAGACCCCATCGCTCAAAGGCTCCTGCCTCTGCTTCGACCACTGTTCGACATCCCACTCGTGGGATCGTGATGCGCCATTGTGGAAGGCGGATCATGCGGCGCACGACCAGGTCGGAGTTCTCATCACCCATGCAGAGTGCCACGTCCATGGGGAACCGCATGCCGAACGAGTGCACCGACCGGGTGTGGGTGAGCACCAGCACCCCGTCGTAGTCCGCACGCCCGATGAGCCCCTTCGATCGGCCCCAGAAGCCGTCAGCCACCTCAGCGGTGGCCAAGACATCACCGGAGCGCAGGAGCCACGTCATGCCCGACTCCCGCGAAGGCACTGGTTCAGGGTCCCAGTTGGCCACCTGCCCCTCGGGCCAGGTAACGTGTAAGCACTGTGTCTAAGCGAACCAACAAGCGCAAGCTCCGGGCCAAGAAGAAGGCCAACCACGGCAAGAAGCCGAACTGCGGGCGCGGCTGACCGCTGCCTGAAGTGTCGCAGGAGCGCAGAGCGCTCCGAAGCGACCTGCGTTTCCTCTGCCTGATAGGGCAGATTCGGAGACACTGTGGTGTATCGAGCGAAACTCCCTCCGTGATGAAGCGCGCCCCAATTTCGGGAGCAACTCCACGTCACTGGACTGGCGACCAGGCGCAATCGAGGCGTCCGAGCACCTCGACAAGAGCCGTCGGGCGATCGGTGATGATGCCGTCGACCCCCAGGTTGACCAGCTCTTCCATCTCCTGGTCGTCTTCGATGGTCCACACGTGGACGGCTAAGCCCTGCGTATGGGCTACATCGACGAAGCGCTGGTCGACGAGAGTCAGGTCGCCGAAGGTGTGCGGCACCTGGAGAGCTGCGTGTCGCATGGGGGCAGGCACGTCACCTGCCTGGATGGATCGATAGAACTCCGCCACGGCCAATGTTCCGGCTCCCGTCCAGAACTCTGGGGCATACCGGGAGAAGGTCTCAGTGGCAGCGTCAAGGAATGACGCAACGATCACCCGATCCACGCAGTCATAACGACGGAGCATGTCGGCCAGCGCTTCTTCATACGGCGCCACCGCCGGAGCGGTCTGCTTGATGTCGAAGTTCAGCACCACCTGGTCGAACTCCTCGAGCACCTCCTCCAACCGAGCGAATCCGAAGCGATGATCTTCAGGTGCCCGACCTCTAAAGGGGTAGGACTCGTCGGACAGACCTGGACTCACATCGGCTCCAGGAGCCCACCAGTAGGCATTGTCCAAGCGTTCGAGCTCGGCCCAAGTAAACGAAGCGATTGTTCCCGCGGCATCGGTGGTCCGGTCGACCGTCTCGTCGTGGCAGACGACAAGGTGGCCGTCGGCCGTGGCGTGGACGTCGAGTTCGATCCCTGTAGCCCCGCCAGCAATCGCCGCTTCGATGGCGTGGAGCGTCGATGACGGCCCTTCCCAGGCCCCTCCTTGATGGGCGTAGGCCAAGACTCTGCGGTCCATCCACGGCGAACGAGCAAGAGGAGAAGAGGTGGTCACAGAAGAACGGTAGCCTCTGGCCCGCCATGCTGGACCATCTCTTCACCCATCTCGTGACATCGCATCGGAGCGCCATGGAGGCTGCCTTGTTACAGCGTCAGGCGGTTGAAGAACGGTTCCAGGTGGACGTGTTCCTGGGGGATGTCAGCTTTGAGACGTCCTACAGCCTGCCCGGCGAGGAGCGACCTGCCCGCATACGGGTGGACACGAGTCTGGATTGGCCGACGTGGAGTCAGACCGCCTACCGGAGTTGGGCCATCGGCGAAGAACCCGATGAAGTACCCGAAGTCCTGGTGGAGATTGCCTTCCGAGTCCAAGGCCTCAACGGCGTTCCCGGTGTCGAGCCTCTCCTGTCGGTGCTTCCTGCCCACCTCGACGTCCTGGGCGAACCTCTGCTCCGAGGTCCTGCGACCATCGAACAGGTCCTCATCGACAGCCGCGAGGGTCCCGAATGCGCAGTCGAGGTCTCCTATGAGGGCTCGTGCCAGATCGACGAGTCGCTCCTCGACGACCACGAGGCTCTCAATGCAGCACTCGCCCCTCTCGGCAGAGAAGTGGCGTCACTCCTGGTGCGCATCGCCGACCTACCGTTCTCGTTTCGCCTGAACGATCCCACCTGACGTCACCTGTCCAGGCCCACACGCCTGGACAGGCATGCCGGACTAGCCGAAGAGGCCGGCTGCCACAGCCAGGGCCCGAAGATCGGCCTGGGGACGGGCGCCGACGTGAGCGATGACCTCGGCTGCACAGATGCCGCCCAGTCGCGCTGACGCCTCAGGGTCGAGTCCGTTGGTGATGCCATAGAGGAATCCTGCGGCGAACAGGTCTCCCGCTCCCGTGGTGTCCACCACCGAGGCCACCGGCGCTGCGGGAACCTCAATGAGACCAGACGGCGTGACGACGACCGAGCCCTTGGCCCCCCGGGTAAGGACGGCAAGGACACCCGTGTCAGCAACGGCTTCGGCTGCTGCTTCGAAGGTCGAGGTTCCAAAGAGCATCATGATCTCTTCCTCGTTGGCGAAGAGCAGCTCCAGGTCGCCATCGAGCAACTCAAGGAACTCACTGCGGTGGTTCTGCACACAGAAGGGGTCCGACACCGTCAGTGCCACGGCAGCGTCATTGGCATGGGCGAGCTCGATGGCTCCTCGCATCGCCGCCTTGGCTGCCGGCTGCTCCCAGAGGTAGCCCTCGAGGTAGACGACGTGCGTCGAGGTCAGGTGCCCGTCGTGCAGGTCGACGTCGCCGAAGTCCGAGGCGACTCCGAGGTGGGTAGCCATGGTGCGCTCGGCGTCTTCGGTGACCAGAACCAAGCAGTGCCCACTGACGACTTCGCCGGGTACGGCCGTGGTCGGCTTCGGGTCGAACGCCACGCCGATGGAACGAATGTCATGGGTGAAGGCCATGCCCAGGTTGTCATCGGCCACCCGGCCCAGAAAGGCCGCACGGCCGCCCAGGGCAGCGACACCGGCCGCCGTATTGGCCGCAGAACCGCCCGAGGCCTCCGTGGTCGGTCCCATGCGGTCGTAGATCTCCCCTGAACGCACATGATCGACGAGAGCCATGGTCCCCTTTACCAATCCGAGGTCGTCGAGCAATGCGTCGGGGGCAGAGGCAAGCACGTCAACCAATGCATTGCCGATGCAGACGACGTCGAGCCGACGCTCGGACGCATCCGGGGCGGCCGTAGAAGGTAGGAAGGACACGGGAGTGGAGTCGCTGGGCACGCTGCGACGGTAGCCTGCCCGCCATGGCATCTTCGACATCTGGTCCGATCGACACGGCTCCACACCGTCTGCCCACTACCGTCCGCCCCTCTGCCTACCGTCTTGAACTGGCACCTGACCTCGAGGCAGCCACCTTCGCTGGCGAAGTGGCCATCGATATCGACGTTGCCGAAGAAGTTGGCTCGATCGTCCTCAACGCCATCGAGTTGAGCATCAGTTCAGCCACGATCGTCCGGCCCGGCGATACATCGCCCTCCGAGGCTGCCTCCATCGACTTCGACGAGCACGAGGAGCGCGTCACGCTTACCTTCGCCACGCCCGTCCCTGCCGGACCGGCCACCGTGCACCTGACGTTCACCGGAATTCTCAACGACATGCTCCACGGCTTCTATCGGTCGACATTCACCGATGCCGACGGCGTAGAGCGGGTCATCGCCACCACGCAGATGGAGTCGACCGACGCCCGTCGTGCCTTCCCGTGTTTCGACGAGCCCGAGTGCAAAGCCACCTTCGAGGTGACCTTGGTGGTTGCCGACGGCCTCGCCGCGTACTCCAACAGTGCCCAGGTCGACGAACTCTCCCTTGAGGACGGTCGCAGGCGGGTGCGTTTCGCTCCGACCATGATCATGTCGACCTACCTGGTCGCCTTCGTTGTTGGACCGCTGGAGCACACCGATCCCGTCGATGTCGACGGGGTGCCGCTCCGCATCGTCCACCCGCTCGGCAAGGGGCATCTGACCGACTTCGCCCTCGAGGTCGGCGCTCACGCACTGCGCTTCTTCCGTTCGTACTTCGACATTCCCTACCCCGCCGACAAGCTCGACATGGTGGCCATTCCCGACTTCGCCTTCGGCGCCATGGAGAACGTCGGCTGTGTCACCTACCGGGAGGCACTCCTGCTCGTCGATCCGGCTCGCGCCTCGCGCCTCGAGCTCGAACGGGTAGCTGACGTCATCTGTCACGAGATCGCTCACATGTGGTTCGGCAACCTGGTGACCATGAAGTGGTGGAACGGGATCTGGCTGAACGAAGCGTTCGCCACCATGATGGAAGTCCTGGCCTGCGATGCCTTCCGGCCCGATTGGGAACGGTGGGTCAGCTTCGGCGTCGAGCGCGAGGCTGCTCTGGCCGTCGATGGTCTGCACTCCACTCGTCCGGTCGAGTTTCCCGTCGGTCGGCCCGAAGAGGCCGAGGCCATGTTCGACGTCCTCACCTACCAAAAGGGTGGGAGCGTGCTCCGCATGTTGGAGCAGTTCATCGGTCCCGATGTGTTCCGAGACGGCATTCACGACTACTTGACGACCCACGCCTACGGGAACACCGAGACAGCCGACCTGTGGGCCGCCCTCGAGCGGGCCAGCGGCCGCGACGTTGGATCAATTATGTCGACGTGGATCGACCAGGGCGGCTACCCGCTGGTCACCGTGGACGACCAGGGCAAGCTCGCACAGCAGCCGTTCTCCTACTCCGGAGAGCCGGGCGGGGCTATCGGATCCGACTGGGAGATCCCCGTCCTGCACCGGACCCTGTCGGTGGCAACCACCACGCCGGAACTCTTGTCCGGAGCGCGCTCCTCCGAACCACTGGCCGATCCCGCCGATCTTGTCGTCAATGCCGGGGGCTCGGGCTACTACCGGGTCGCCTATTCGTCGGATCATCTGGCTCGTCTGGCTGGGCGTCTGGGTGACCTTGCCCCGCTCGAGCGCTACAACCTCGTGTCGGATGCCTGGGCCGCAGCCCTGTCCGGCCATGCCCCTGCAGCCGATGTGTTCAACCTGGCCCGAGCACTCCGCGACGGGGGCGAGCAGGACCCGAGTGTCTGGTCGGTGATCCTCGGTGCCGTGGGTATGGCCGAGCGCGTCGTGCCCGATGCCGACAGGATGCTCTTGGCCGATGCCACCCGAGCGCTGCTGAGTCCATTACTGGCCGACCTTGGCTGGGATCCTCAGCCCGGCGAAGGCGAGCGAGTCCCCACACTGCGCTCCGGAGTCCTCCGTGTGCTGGGGACGACTGGTGCCGACGCAGACGTGCGGGCCGAGGCCGCCCGCCGATTCGCCGCTTCGGAATCGGCTCCCCTGCATCCCGACATCGCCAGTGCCGTGCTGGACATCGTGGCCAGCATGGGCTCCAACGCCGACTACGACACCTTCGTGGCCCGATATCAATCACCAGCCACTCCCCAAGAAGAAGATCGCTACCTCTACGCGTTGGCCTCGTTCATGGACAGGCCGGCAGCCGAGCGCACCTTTACCCTGTGCGTGACCGAGGTCCGGACCCAGGATGCGCCTTTCGTCATCCAGCGCCTGCTGGCCAACCGGGTCACTGGACCCGAAATTTGGGCCGACGTACGAGATGCCTGGGACGTCTTGGGTGAGCGCCTACCCACCCATCTGATCCCGCGAATGCTCGATGGCGTGCGTCTGCTGTGTGCTGACCCCCTCCTCGCCGATGATGTCACCCGATTCATTCGTGACAATCCACCGGCAGCCGGGCCACGGACCGTCGATCAGATCCTCGAGCGCCTGGCCATCAACGTGGCCTTCGCTCAGCGTGAAGGAGCGGGCGTGGCTGCCAACCTGGCCGCCGCCGTGAGTGTCTGACGTGGACATCTGAACTGAGTCCCGAGGGCGGTCCTCGCCGCCAATCCGGGCGTCATGACCGGTGACATTCCCACCACTCCCTAGGCTGTCCACATGCAACTCGGTCTGATCGCTGGCGTCTTCGCCTTGATGTTCGTGGCCGAACTGCCCGACAAAACAATGATCGCCACGCTGATCATGGGCAGCCGCTATCGGCCCCTGTTCGTCTGGATCGGCGCAACGGCCGCCTTTGCCTTCCACATGACCTTGGCGGTGGTGGTGGGACGCCTCCTCCAACTCCTCCCCCACGCCTGGGTCGAAGGGGTCACCGCCTTGCTGTTCGCCGGCGGGGCGATCTACCTCCTTGTCAGCTCCGAGGAAGAGGCGACCAAGGAAGGTGAGGAGGAGGTCGAAGAAGGAGAGGAGATCGAAGATGAGGTGGTAGGGACCTGGCGCGGCGGCCTGCGTCCGATCGGCACTGCCTTCATGGTCATCTTCTTGGGCGAGTTCGGCGACCTGACTCAGATCCTGGCGGCCAACCTGGCGGCCAAATATCACGACCCGCTGTCGGTCTGGATCGGAGCCACCGCAGCGATGGCCAGCGTGGCTGCCGTGGGTGCGTTCGGCGGTCGGGCACTTCTGCGATTCCTCCCTCTTGCTGTCATCCGAAAGGGTGGTGGTGTGCTGCTGGCCATCTTTGCCATCTACACGATCGTGCGGATCTTCACCGGGTAAGACACCATGGATCTGCTGGACGTCGCGACCTCCCTCGATTCGCCACAGGCCCGCTAGCGGACCGAGGCCTCGCCCTGGTCCCCACCCTCGTTCTTGGAAGTTCGATTGCTCCAGGAGTACCAGCCAGCAATCCGGTCGGTCGTCTTGAGGTCATCGGTGCAGCTGACACTATGGGCTCAGCCAAGCCTTGACCCTTCTGATGCAAACTCAGACATCCCCGCCGCAGCTCGGCGAGCAATGACGTCGGCACGAGTCAGAGGCGAACAACGCGACTCCCCCATCGCATCAAGGACGCTCCCCACATCCTTCCGATGTCACCGAAGGAACTCTGTCAGGAAGACATCCGGATTGCGGTGCCGAGAAGGAGCACTGTTTCTCACAGGAATGCCG
>CAIQOJ010000018.1 GCA_903873395.1 uncultured Acidimicrobiaceae bacterium | reverse complement strand
GTCGGGCGCATCGCCCGCCAGGCTCAGGGTCGGGCGCATCGCCCGCCAGGCTCAGGGTCGGGCGAAACCGTAGACGGGCATCCCGTTGTAGTTGGCCGAATGCGATACGAGAAAAGGACCGTTGACGATGACGGCCAAGGACCCCGTCGGCGCTGGACCGGCATCTCCTTCGACCGTCACCACCGCCCCGTCCGGCCAGACTTGGACCACGATGCCCACGTGCAACGAGGTGCGGGTCGTCCGGGGCCCGGTGCCGTACAAGATGGCATCACCGGGTAACGGTGCTTGCGTGGGGGCGAGGACGCCGGTGTGCCGAGCGGCCCACGTGTACATATCTCCAGTGAAGGGGTACTGGGGTATCGGCACGCCAGCTCGCTGCCAGACCCAGGTGGCAAAGAGCGAGCACCATGCCTCGCACGGCCCATAGAGGTTGCAGAAGTAGCCGGGCACCGTATCTGCAGCAATCTGAGACTCGGCGATCGACACGATGGCCGAACGAACCGAGGTCGGCGCCGGACTCGGCGGATTGGCGAACGTCATGTGCCAGCCGTCGGGGTCAAGAAGCCAATACCCGGTGTCCCCTGGAGCTAGGGCGATACCGGTGATGGGCGGGATGATGCGAGGGTTGGCAAGAAAGCCGCCACCGAGCGATCCGTAGAAACGAGCATTCCCGAAGGTAAACACGCCACCATCGGTAGAGACGAAGACGTAGCCGTTTCCATCTCGGGTGGCGGCCATACCCACCACCGGGTCATTCAGCCTCGCTCCTCCGATCGAGCCGAGGAACGGGGCGTTGCCAAAGGAGAAGATGCCGCCGTCAGCAGCCACCATCCAGTAGCCCCCACCCCGTGGTGCAGGCGCCATTCCCGTGATGGCCGCGACGAGGTGCGTTCCACCCATGGAGCCATAGAACGCTGCGCTCCCGAAGGCGAAGACGCCGCCGTCGGAAGCCACCATCCAGTAACCCTTGCCATCTGGAGCAGCGGCCATGCCCACGATCGGCTCGTTGAGAGGTGTGCCGCCCATCGATCCGTAGAAGCTGGCATCGCCGAAGGCGAACACCCCGCCATCCAGAGCAGCCAACCAGTAGCCACCGCCGTCCGGTGTAGCCGCCATGGACACGATCGGTCCCTGGAGGGTGAGGCCTCCCGTCGATCCGTAGAAGTGGGCTCGCCCTTGGGTGTAGACCCCGCCATCAGCCGACACCAGCCAGTAGCCCTGATCACCGGGAGTGGCCATCGGATCGGGCGTCATGGCCACCATCACTGAACTCAACGGCGCAGTCAGACTCGGGCCAAGTGCTCCAGCACTCCCGAAGCCGATGACTCCATTGCCCGGATAGATGTGAGGCACCAATGGAGAAGAACTCGCAGCGCCAGCGACCGGATCGGTTGCAACGGGGACGACCGAGGTGAGCGCTGCCATGAGCGCTGCCACGCCAAGAACTGCGACGGAAGTCAACCATCGAGCAGGCGACCAGTGGCTGGGGCGTCTTGCTCTGTGCACCTGCGCATCGTAAGGGGGGAACACCGGGCCAGGCAGGGCATTTCGGCCCCAATCTCTGAGATTAGGGATGGTGCTCGGCCCGAACTGACTTTTCCCGATCATCGAGCAGCACGTCGCCTCACGCAGGTTCGGCCTACTGTGCGGTCTCATACGTCGCACGTCGCACTTCCCGAGGCGTGCTCAGCCGAGTGCAGGGAGTCAGTATCCATGGACGCCACCCATCTCATCGACAGCTTTCGGGTCGACGGCAAGGTCGCCGTCGTCGTCGGAGCCGGGAGCGGTATCGGCCGCGCCTCAGCCCTGGCCCTCGCCGGGGCAGGGGCCACCGTGGTCTGCGCTGATCTGGCAGGAGACGCTGCCGAGGAGACCGCAGCTCTTATCGGTGCCGCGGGTGGAGCAGTCCATGCGGCCACCGTCGACATTGCCGACCGCCTGGCGATCGACTCGTTGGCGGCAACGGTTGTCGAGGAGCATGGCGGCCTGCATGTCTGGGTGAACACGGGGGCCACGATGGTCGAAGGGCCCTTCTTAGATCTGGCCGAAGACGACCTCGACCGCATCATCTCGGTGAACCTCAAGGGCACCGTCTTCGGTTGCCAGGCCGCTGGACGCATCATGGCCACTCAGGCAACCGGCGGCTCCATCATCAACTTCTCGTCCGGGGCAGCTGACACCGTGAGCGCAAACATCTCCGCCTACGCACTCTGCAAGGCGGCGGTGGTGCAGATCACAAAGAACCTGGCCTTCGAGATCGGCAAAAAGAAGGTTCGGGTCAACGCCGTTGCCCCTGGATTCGTGCTCACCGGTATGACGAGTCGGTACTTCGTGCGGCCCGACGGCTCCATCGACGAAGAGATGCGCGACGCCGTCGTGGGCCCGATGAAGAAGTTCACACCACTGCGCGACATCGCCGATCCCGAAGACATCGCCACCTCGGTGTTGTTCCTTGCCTCCGACGCCTCGGCGTTCATCACCGGCCAGGTGCTCCGGCCCAACGGCGGCGTGGCCATGTCGTGAGCAACGGGTTCGGCACTACCTGACACACCGTCAGAAGCGCAGGTACACTCGCCCTCATGGCCGAACTGCCGAAGATCATCTCCGTCGACGACCACGTCGTCGAGCCCGCTGACGTCTGGACGAGCCGACTTCCAGCCAAGTACAAGGACGAGGGTCCTCACGTCGTACGCAAGGAGTCGCCGGAAGTCGTCTTCCAGGGCGGCAAGCTCGAAGTCAAAGAGGGTGGCGGCACCACCTTGTCCGACTGGTGGATCTACGAGCGCCCCATCCGGCCCCTCCTGCGAGTGGACTCGGCCGTCGGCGTGCCACGCGAAGAAGTCACGATGACCCCGGTCACCTTCGATGACATGCGGCCGGGCTCCTACCGCCAAAAAGAGCGGCTGGAGGACATGGACGTGAACCACATCGAGGCTTCCCTGTGCTTCCCGACCTTCCCTCGGTTCTGCGGTCAGACGTTCACGGAGGCGAAGGACAAAGAACTCGCCCTCCTGTGCGTCCAGGCCTATAACGACTTCCAGGTCGAAGAGTGGTGTGCCGGTACAGATGGCCGCCTCGTACCTCTCATCATCGTGCCCCTCTGGGACGCTGAACTGGCTGCCGTCGAGGTACGCCGTAATGCCGAGCGAGGCGTCCGCGCCGTGTGCTTCTCGGAAATTCCGTCGTATCTGGGACTCCCGTCGATCCACGACAAGGACAACTACTGGGACCCGTTCTTCCGGGCGTGTGACGAGACCTCGACGGTCGTGAACATGCACATCGGTTCGAGCTCCAAGATGCCATCGACGTCACCCGATGCCCCTCCGGCCGTCGGCTCGACGCTCACCCACATCAACGCTGAACTCTCGATGACCGATTTCCTTCTGTCGGGGCTGTTCGAGCGGTTCGCCAACCTCAAGGTCGCCTACTCCGAGGGTCAGATCGGCTGGATCCCCCACCTCCTCCACCGCATGGACGTGGTGTGGGAGGAGAACCGAGGCTGGGGCGGCGTGGCCGACAAAGTCCCCAACCCGCCGTCGTCGTACTTCAAGGATCACGTCTTCGGCTGCTTCTTCGATGATCCGAACGGTCTGAAGCTGATCGACGAGATCGGTGAGGACAACATCACCTACGAGTCGGACTACCCCCACTCGGACTCGACGTGGCCCCGCACTCGAGAGATTGCCGAGAAGCAGATGGCCGGCCTCACCGACGAGCAGCGCTACAAGGTCGTCCGAGGCAATGCCATCCGGCTCTTCGGCCTCGATTTCGCCTGATACGCCAGCAGGAACATTCACCGTGGATCTCCGCTACTCCGACGCCGAGCAGGCCTTTCGCGCCGACCTTCGAACCTGGCTCGAGGCGACCCTGCCAACCTTGCCGCCCAAGCCCGACCCGAACGACTGGCCGGGCCGCCGCGCCTACGACACCCACTGGCAGCGCCTGCTGTTCGACGCGGGCTATGCCGGAGTCGACTGGCCGACCGAAGGCGGAGGCAGAGGCGCCTCGGCCATCGAAGAGCTGATCTTCAAAGAGGAGCTCGAGCGGGCCCATGCGCCCTACGTCGGCGTGAACTTCGTGGGCCTTCTGCACGCTGGCCCGACCATCATCGCCGAAGGCACCCCGGAGCAGAAGGCTCGGTTCCTGCCCGCCATCCTGCAGGGCGAAGATGTCTGGTGCCAGGGATTCAGCGAGCCCAATGCGGGCAGCGATCTTGCCTCGATGCGCACGCGAGCGGTACGTGACGGTGACGACTACGTGATCACCGGGCAGAAGATCTGGACGTCGCACGCCGAAGTGGCCGACCACTGCGAGCTCTTGGTCCGCACCGGACCCGAAGACAGCCGCCATCGCGGCATCACCTGGCTGATCCTTCCGATGGACGCCCCCGGCGTCGACATCCGACCACTCTCCACCATCGCTGGTTCCAACGAGTTCGCCGAACTTTTCTTGGACGAGGTCCGCGTTCCCGTGACCAACCGGGTGGGCGAGGAGAACGACGGCTGGAGGGTCACCATGGTTACCCTCAGCTTCGAACGCGGCACGGCATTCGTGGGCGATCTGCTCGAAGCCTTCGAACTGCTGTCCACCTCGGTGACCCTCGCTCAGCGCACCGGCGCATGGGACGACGTCGGCACTCGTCGTGAGGCCGGACATATCAAGGCCGAGCTCGATGCCCTCTGGGCCCTCACCCGTCGCAACGTCTCCCAGGCTGCTCGGACGGGAATACCCGGGCAGGGTGGCACCTACTTCAAGCTGGCCTACTCCGAGACCAGGCACAAGCTGGGCGAGTTCAGCCTGGGATTGCTCGAGCGAGCAGGTCTGGCCGCCCATGACGTCGAAGGCCTGGACGATGCCGGGGTGCTTCCGGCTCAGACCGTGGTGGAGGACTGGCTCCGAGGTATCTCGCTGACCATTGCTGCGGGCACCAGCCAGATCCAGCGGAACATCGTGGGTGAACGGATCCTGGGACTGCCCAAAGAGCCACAGAGTCAGAAGGGCTAGTCGTGGATTTCGAGATCAACGAGACGCAGACCGAGTTGGTCGATGGCATCCGTCGACTGTGCGAGGGCGAGTTCCCGCTCGATGTCGTGCGCGCCCGCGAATCGACTGAGCGGGCCATCGACCGTGACGGATGGCAGACCCTGGGCGATGCCGGCGTGTTCGGGCTCTGCTTGGCCGAAGAGGCCGGTGGAGTCGGACTCGGTCTGGCCGAAGGCGCCCTGGTCTTCGAAGAGCTTGGCCGGTCGCTCATCCCTGGGCCTCTGGTGGCTACCCATCTGGCCGCCGGGTTGGTGGAAGGGGCAGCCGAGGGCACTGCGGTGGTCGGCCTGGTCGAACGACCTCGGCCCAGCGCTTCCTCAACCGCTCTGCCCATCGTGATCGAGCACCTGGCCGACCTCGATGTCCTCCTCGTTCTCTCCGACGCCGGCATCGAGCGCATCGACAATCCAGCGGCGACCCTCGATGCCCGACTCCTCCCTCGGCCCATGGACCCCCTCACCCCGGTGTGGGCGCTGGCCTCGCTACCTACTGGCGAGCCCATCGCTGGCCCGGACGTCGCAGCATGGTGGCGCCGAGACGGTGCGGTACTGACGGCAGCCCTCCAGGTGGGAATGGCCCAGTGGTCGTGCGACCTCGCCGTGGACTACGCCAAGGGCCGAGTGCAGTTCGGACGCCCCATCGGAGGATTCCAAGCCATCAAACACCTGTGCGCCGACATGGTTGTGCGGGCCGAAGTGGCTCGGTGTGCCGTGCAGTCCGCCGCCGTCACCGTTGACCAGCCCGAAGTCGGCGACCCTGATGTTGCTGCGGCCGGGGCAAAACTCCTGGCCGACGAGGCTGCGGTGACCAACGGTCGGTCGTGCATCCAGGTCCACGGCGGCATGGGTTTCACCTGGGAAGTACCGGCCCACCTCGCCTACAAGCGAGCCAGGGTGTTGTCGACCTCCTTTGGAACGGCCCACGACCTCGCCGAGGCATTGGCTCAGTCCTTGGTCGTCTGAACCGTTCCTGTCGATCGTTCGGGTCCGTCCCTACCGACGTACCAACTGCCTGACTTACCAACTGTCTGACTGACCAACTGACTGGCCAACTGACCAACCTGTGAGGTAGCCCGGTGTCCAACTCCGCAATCACCCCGCCCGCCGATGTGGTGCACGTCCTGCCCGAAGGCCGGACCGTGTTCGGCATGCAGTTGCCCGTGCAGTCGCAGTCGACCATCTACGCCGAGCCCTGGGAGGCCACGGCCGGTCCCGACGAGTTGGCCCAGGTGGCACTGGCCTGTGAAGCGGCCGGGTTCTTCTACGTCGGCGTGTGCGACCACACCTTCATCCCTGAGCGGCTTGCTGGCGCCATGAGCACGGTCTGGTACGACACGGTGGCCACGCTGGGCTGGCTGGCTGGAGTGACCACCAAGATCCATCTGTTGTCGCACATCTATGTGGCCGCCCTGCGCCACCCGCTCCGGGCGGCCAAGGAGTTCTCGACCCTCGACGTCCTCTCGTCGGGCCGGGTCATCTGCGGCGTCGGTGCCGGCCACGTCAATGAAGAGTTCGACCTCATGGCCCCAGAGTTCGCCGAACGTGGACCCGCCACCGACGAGGCGATCGCCGGGATCGCGTTGGCCATGACCGAGGAGTTTCCCGAACTGCCCGGTCCGCGCTGGCCAGCCTTCGGTGTGGGGGCCAAGCCCCGGCCCATCCGTTCGCCCCGGCCACCCATCTGGGTGGGCGGATCTTCAACGGCAGCGCTCCGGCGCACTGCCCGTTTGGGAGACGGCTGGCTGCCTCAGTCGGTCGGTCCCAACCTCGAACTCCTCGCCACCTTGCGAGAGATGCGAGCCGAGTACCGAGAGGGTGCCCCCCTCGACATCGGGGCCATCTCCTATCCCCTCTACCTCGGGACACCTCCCGCAGACCATGAACTGCCGCCAGGCACGGTTCAGGGCTCGTCCGACCAGATCCTCGAGTACCTCGCCCCGTTTGTCGAGGCTGGCATCGGACAGGTCCAGGTCCGCTTCCCGGCGCACTCCCTCGACGAGTTGTGCGACCAGATCGCTCGCTTCGGGGCCGAGGTCGTCCCATCGGTGAACGGCTGAGCTTCACGCATCTCCGGGTCGACGCGACAACGTCACATCTCTACAGGGGCGCCGCGCCTGCACCGTCACTGCTGGGCCAGACGGCGATGGACGGCCGGTTCCCGAGGTCATCGGCTTGTCGCCGCCGCGCCATAATTGCCGGGTGGATCAGTTGACATCCCTCGCCAGCGATGATCCCTGGGCCCGGCTTCGACGGCGCTTCCTCGTGGGCGTGTTCACCTCGTGCGTCGGCGACGGCATGGTCGCCCTCATCGGCAGCTTCTTCGTCTACCACCAGACCCACTCGGTTTCGGCGGTGGCTCTGATCGTGGTCTTCACCAATGTTCCTGGCCTTTTCCTTCCCGCCATCGCCACGCGCTTGGCCAACCACTGGGGAGGAGGCCGGCTCTACTGCACGTCCTGGGGCCTCTTCTATCTGTTCTCGCTGATTCCCTTTGTTGTAGGCCTCACCGGACACCTGACCGCTTCAGTCCTCTTGGCCTGGTTCCTCCTCGAGGGCATCGTCTTGGGGCTGGGCGGACCGTCGTCAGGCATGGTTCGCACCTTCTTGACGCCACCTGGGCGTTCCGCCGAGTTCAACGGCAGGTCCACCCGGTGCATCGCTGTGGGCACCGTGATCGGGATCTTGATCGCAACCCCAATTTCATCCGTGTTCGGCATCAGTTGGGTCTTCTTCGTCAACTTCCTCGTCGGTATGCCCCTCGTGCTTTCGGTCCTTCCTCTCATGGAACCGATGGCCGAGGCTCGCGCCAAGATGTTGGCCAACGCTGAGGAGAATCCGGGGTTCGCTGGGTTCTTCAAGGTGCGCCGGAACCGTCCGGAAATCCGGGCCGACTTCCGCTACACCCTCATCGTCTTCTTGCTCTCCGGCTACGCCGTGACCCTTCCGGCAGTGGCCGATGGCATCAGCCATCGCTCCTCGGTGCTCTCCCTGCTGCAGGCGGCCGCCGTCGTCGGCGGCATCTTGGTGGTGACGGCCATCAGATTCGTCCACGGTCGCTACACCTGGGTGCGGGTGCAGCGAACATGTCTCATCGTCATCTCCACCGGCATCTTCTTCCTCGGTTGGGATGCTCAACGGATCCATCACGCTTCGTGGGAACTCACCGCCGTCGTCCTCACCATCGTGCCGGTGGGCTTCGCCCTCAATCTCGACTCATCGATCCTGGGCGCCCTCATCCAGGTTGCAGCACCCAAAGCAGAACGTGCCTCGGTACTTGCCGCCTATGCCCTGATCCCGATGATTGCCATACCGCTCAGCCAAGTTCTGATCTCCGCCTTCGCTGACCTCGTTTCGGTGCCTTGTGCATTGATCGTGATCGGTGCCGGCATGTTGTTCGTCATCTTCTTGCCCCGCCAGTGGGCCATGCGCGCCGCGTTCTCCCAACTCGACGACACACCGACGTTCCCCGAGTCCTCAGAAGAGCTCGACCAACAGGTCACGACCACCATCGGAGACCTCAGGGAAGCCGGGCAACCAATTGCCGACCAACGACCCGGTCCAGAACTACCCAATCTGCGGCAAAGCGACCACTAGACGGTCAACAATTGGCCGGCAAGCCCCAAGCGTTCAGCGGTCGGCCAACGTCGATCGGTGGTGACAAGGATGTCGGCTTCACGGACGTACCCAGTGGCGACCACCGCGTCGACGGGCACGATGCCCACAGGAAACTCCCGGCAACATCCGCTCCTGGTGTCAACCACGACGTGATCGTTTGGTCGGGGCGGGCCGGCCCGGTGGTCGAGGCAGAGTTCCCAACCGACGGCCGAGCGAAGCCTGCCTGGTGGACGTGAGCCTCAGGTCCCGGTCGTGTTTATACTCGTGGTCGACGGGACGCCGGAGCCCTTGACCGGTGAGGTGGTCGTGGTCGGCGTGGGGGTAGTCGTCGTTGTTGTCGACGTGGTGGTTCCCGACGAACTCGTCGTTGAGGTCGTCGTGGTCGCCGGCTTGGTGGTGGTCGATCCCGCTGGAGTCGTGGTGGAACTCGTCGAGCCTGCTGGCTTGGTCGTGGTGGTCGTCGAGGGGCGGGTCGTGGTGGTGGTCGTCGCCGGTACCAAGCCGGGAATCACCCCGTTCGGGTTGGTGGTCACGGTCCCCGAACTCGAGGTCGACGGCGGATAGAGCGAATACAGCACGCCAAAGCCGACAAAGGCCAGAGCCATCAATACCGTCGAGCGGCGGATGGGCAGCCAGCGGGCGATGGCCACGGACATGAACCCGACGAAGGCACTGTGGGGAACAGGAGCCAACTCCCCGGTCGGCGCTCCCGTTGCCCAGCCTCCGGTATCAGCTTCTGCCTCTGGTCCCGACGCCGTCGGGTCGTCACCACTCCAACTCATGGTGCTCGCCGCACCGGAACTTCGCTCACTCCCGGCGAGGCGATTCCGGCCTGGCGCAGAGCGGTGGCCGACCGCAGTCGGATCTCCCTAGCCACCTCGAACTGGCGTCCCGGCAATGTCCGAGCAATGAGGCGGAGCTGTACGTAGCCGACATCGATGGTCTCGACGCCTGCGACCACGGGGTCCCCGAGGAGCAGGTCGGCCCACTCGGGTTCCGTACTCATGGCCGCCACGACGTCCCGCAGCAACGACGTGACAAGCTCCAAGTCTTCAGTGACAGGCACCGGAATGTCGATGACCGCACGGGACCAATCCTTGGACAGGTTCGTCACCTGGCGAAGCGCACTGTTGGGGACTACGACCAGCTCGCCCTGCTGCGTGCGCAACTTGGTCACCCGCAAGGTGAGCTCCTCGACCGTCCCCGTAATCCCCGCCGTCTGTCCTGGTGTCGACAGGCGGATGACATCGCCGAAGGCGAACTGGTGCTCGGCGAATAGGAAGAAGCCAGCCAGAAGGTCACCCACCATCTGCTGGGCACCGAACCCCAGACCGATGCCGACGACGGTCGCCGGGGCCACCAGGGTGGTGAGTGGGATGCCGAGCTGATCGAAGGCCAGCAGGGCCACGATGAAGTAGGTCAGAGCTACGGCCGTCCACTCGACGGCCTCGCTGATGGCCCGGGACCGCTTGAGCGCTTCGGATGCCACCAGGCCAGATTCGATCTGGCGGCGGATCTGCACATCGATCCATCTCCGGCGCCGTGCGCCGAGCCAGTGGGCGAAGCGCACGAACAGGCCCGCCCCCAGCACAAGGACGACGACGGGCAGCAGATGGTCTCGGAGCCAGAGGGAGTGGATTCCGGCAGACTACCGTCGCCGCCTCCTTGGCGAGGGGCAGCCGGTATCTGCCCTTCGATCCCGACCACGCACCGACCCACCGTGATGCCGTAATGTGACGGTCTGTCAGATTCCTGAGCCGCACCAGCGGCCGGCCCGGCGCAGATGTGCCACGGAGGGGAACCATGCTCGACTACGTCATCCGCAACGGCCTTGTGGTGGACGGAACCGGTGCACCCGGGTTCCGCGCCGATATCGGCATCCGCGACGGTGTCATCGTCACCGTCGGAACCGTGGAAGAGGTCGGTTCGGTGGAACTCGATGCCGATGGCCTCGTGGTCGCCCCAGGGATCATCGATCCTCACACCCATTACGACGCCCAGCTGTTCTGGGATCCCACTGCTTCCCCATCCAACGTCCACGGCGTCACCACCGTCATCGCCGGGAACTGCGGCTTCACCTTGGCGCCCATCAAGCCAGAGGACCACGACTACATCCGTCGCATGATGGCCAAGGTGGAAGGCATGCCCCTCGTCGCTCTGGAAGACGGCATCACCTGGGACTGGACGAGTTTCGGCGACTACCTGGATCGACTCGACGGAAATCTCGGGGTCAACGCGGGTTTCCTTGTCGGCCACTGCGCCGTTCGACGATGGGTGATGGGTCCTGAACGCGCCGACCAGGTGGCAACCGACGAGGAGTTGGCGGCCATGACGACTCTCCTGGCCGAGTCGATTGAGGCCGGTGGCCTCGGATTCTCGTCGTCCCAATCCAGGACCCACAGTGACGGCGACGGCAATCCCATCACGTCACGCTTCGCCGATCGTCGAGAGATGCTGGCCTTCTGCGAGGTCGTCCGAGACCATCCGGGCACCACGCTCGAATACATCACCAACGGCTGCCTCGACACCTTCAGCGACGAAGAGATCGACCTCATGGCTTCCATGTCGGCCACGGCGCGTCGCCCCCTCAACTGGAACCTCTTGACCGTCGATTCACGCACCCCGGACAAGACGGACCGTCAGCTCGAGGCCTCCCGGGCCGCCGAGCGTGCCGGGGGCAAGATCGTCGCCCTCACGATGCCCACCTTGGTGCCAATGAACATGAGCTTCCGCAACCACTGCGCGCTTTTCCTCATCCCTGGGTGGGGCGACGTCATGGGCCTACCCGTCGATCAGCGCATCGAAAAGCTGCGCGATCCTGCGGTGCGAGCGGAACTCGATGCACTGGCGAGGTCGGAGGGAGCCGGTGTCTTCCGGCGTCTGGCCAAGTGGTCGAACTACATCGTCGGCGACACCTTCAGCCCGACGAACGAAGGATTGAGCTGGCGCGATGTCGGCTCCATCGCCGCAGAGCAGGGCAAGGAGCCGTTCGACGCGCTGCTCGACCTGGTCATCGCTGACGATCTCAAGACGGTGCTGTGGCCCAAGGCCTCCGATGGCGACGCGGCATCGTGGGAAGCCCGAGTGTCGGTGTGGGAAGACCCGGGCGCTCTTGTCGGTGGCTCGGATGCCGGCGCTCACCTGGATCGGATGTGCGGGTCGAACTATCCGACGTCGTTCCTGGGCGACTGCCTTCGCAACCGCCAGCTCGTCCCCATGGAAAAGGCCATCCACTGGATGACCCAGGCCCCCGCAGACCTGTTCGGACTCCACGACCGCGGCCGAGTTGCCGAGGGCCTGCGGGCCGATCTGTTCGTCTTCGATCCCGAGACCATCGCCTCAGAGCCAGCCACCCTGGTCGAGGACCTTCCAGGAGGAAGCCCCCGACTCATCGCCGACTCCATCGGTGTCACGCGGGTCTTGGTCAACGGCGTCGAAACGGTCGTCGACGGCAAGCCCACCGGAAACCTGCCCGGCACACTGCTGCGTTCAGGCCGTGACACGGTGACCGTTGACACCACGGTGGGCGCCTGAGCTACTCCGCAGGACCTACCCATGGGCATCTGCCCGACCCCGCCCTGCTGCACGAGCACACTGCTGATGCAGCACCCTGCTGCATCAGCATGACGACACATCACGAGGAAACGGAGGGCCGACATGGCCGACAAGGTCACCAAGGACGAGACGCAGCTGCTGATCGGCGGCAGCTGGGTGGAAGCCGGCGACGGCACCTACGACATCATCAACCCGGCGACCGAAGAGGTCGTAGGCCAGGCCCCCAATGCCTCGGTGGCCGACGCTGAGGCTGCTGCGGCCGCCGCCCGGGAAGCGTTCCCAGCATGGGCCGCCACGCCGGTCGAGGAGCGCCTGGCTCTGCTCAAGAAGGCGGCAGGTGCTCTCCACGCCCTCAACGCCGAGTTGGTGCCTCTGGTGATCGCCGAGACCGGGGCCACCGCTTCCGTCGGATCACGCATGCAGGTACCCATCAGCGCTGCCCGCTTTGACCGCTACAGCCGTGACATCCGCCACGTCCAAGAGTCGATGCTGCCGCCCGTGGTGACCGAGGCCACCCCACTAGCCCCCGGTGGCCTCATCAGCGCCCTGGCCTACCGTCAGCCCGTCGGCGTGGTTGCAGCCATCGCCAGCTACAACTTCCCGTTGACCAACATGGCCGGCAAGGTCGCCCCGGCACTGGCCATGGGCAACACCGTCGTGATGAAGCCCGCTCCTCAGGACCCGCTCGCCGTGATCGCCCTGGCTCGGGTCCTCGACGAGGTCGGCTTTCCACCAGGGGTCATCAACATCATCAACTCCCAAGGTCCCGCTCCGGCCAGCGTGCTCACCACCACGCCCGACGTGGACATGGTCTCCTTCACTGGTTCGACCGTGGTCGGCCAGCGCATCGCCGAGGCTGGGGCGCCCACCATGAAGCGACTGCTCATGGAGTTGGGCGGCAAGGGCGCCGCCCTGGTCTTCGAGGATGCCGACATCGCCAAGGTGGTCACGGCCATTGGTTCGACGTGGGCCTTCCACTCGGGCCAGATCTGCACCGCTCCGACCCGCGCCGTCGTGCATCGGAGCATCTTCGACCAGGTGGTCGCCGGCTTGACTGCCTTCGCTGGTCGCCTCACGGTCGGTGATCCGACTGAGCCCTCCACCGTCGTCGGCCCGGTCATCTCCGGCGCCCAACAAGGTCGGATCCTCGACTACATCGAGTCGGGGCGCACTGAGGGCGAAGTCGTCGTGGGTGGTGGCCGACCTGAGCACATGGCCCGGGGCTACTACGTCGAACCGACCCTGGTGGTCGGGTCCAACGACATGCGCTGTGCCCGCGAGGAGATCTTCGGGCCCGTGGTGGTGGCCATCCCGTTCGACGACGAAGACGAGGGCATCGCCATTGCCAACGACTCCGAGTTCGGCCTCTACGACTACGTCTTCTCCGGTGACACACCTCGAGCATTCCGAGCAGCCAAGCGTCTCCGGGCTGGCCATGTCGGGATCAACACTGCCCAGCGCAACATGGACGCTCCGTTCGGTGGCTTCAAGATGAGCGGCGTCGGCCGCGACGGAGGCGACGCCAGCCTCGAGGCCTACTCAGAGATGCAGTCGATCATCTGGTCCAGCTGACGGTTGCGCCGAGGGCGGTCCTGAGTGGACCTACCAGGTACAACTATTCAGGCAGGACTTTTCAGGCAGGACTTCCCGGGCTGAACGGCTCAGGCCGCGCCCTTGAAGGGTGCGTCGAAGGAGAAGATCCCGCCGTCGGCGGCCACCATCCAGTAGCCCCCGGTCACCTGGTCGGTGGCCATGCCCGTGATCGGTGCGTTGAGATGCAGGCTGCCTGCGCTTCCGTGGAAGCCCGCGTTGCCGAAGGAGAAGATCCCACCGTCGGCGGCCACCATCCAGTAGCCGCGTCCTGAGGGGGTGGGGGCCATGCCCACCACGGGTGCGTTCAGGCGAAGGCCTCCTGCGCTGCCATAGAAACTGGCGTCGCCGAAGGAGAAGATCCC
>CAIQOJ010000017.1 GCA_903873395.1 uncultured Acidimicrobiaceae bacterium | reverse complement strand
GTCCTCGCCCAGTGAACTTGAGGACCGCGTACCGCAACTCTCCTACCAACCCACCATCGGCTTCGTAGACACCTATCAGTCTCAGGAGATTGCCCATGGCCCACATTGTGACCGACCCGCTGAGCGACATGAGTGCGCCTCAACTGACGGTCTGGTGCCCTTGGGAACGGCTGTCCGGATCTGGTCCGACATGTGCGCCCAGATGTTTGCCGAAGACCGTGGATGTGCCCCTAGGGGCCTGACCGTGGGATGGTGGGGCATGTCTGCGACCACCTCTACCTCTTCCCACCCCGACCGGGGCACGCCTACCCGTCGTGAAGATCTGATCGCACTGGCCAAGACCACGACCGGATTCATGCCCGACGATGAAGGTCTTGCCCTGTTGGAAGCAGCCGTGCGGGCCGGCCAGGCCTTCGAGCAGGCCACCTTCGTGGAGATCGGCGCCTGGTGCGGCAAGTCCGCCACCTACCTGGGTGCTGCCGCCGAGGAGACCGGTGCGGTCCTCTTCAGTCTCGATCACCATCACGGTTCCGAAGAGAACCAGGCTGGCTGGGAACACCACGACAGCTCGCTGGTCGATCCCACGACTGGCCGGATCGACACCCTTCCCCATTGGCGCCGGGCCATGATCGCCGCTGACCTCGAGAGTTCCGTGGTGGGCCTGGTGGGTGACTCCCCAACCGTCAGTTCCCGCTGGACGACACCGCTGGCCTTCTGCTTCATCGACGGCGGTCATGGCGATGAGCCGGCCTGGGCCGACTTCCGAGGCTGGACGCCGCACGTCATCGAAGGCGGCTGGCTCGCCATCCACGACGTCTTCCCCGACCCAGCCGATGGCGGGCGCCCGCCCTACGACATCTGGTGTGCAGCCCTCGAGTCGGGTGAGTTCGCCGAGGACGGCGCCTGCGGTTCGCTCCGCATCCTTCGCCGGGTGCAGCCGTCCAACTGAACCCAGAGGCCCATCACTCCCGAGTGATGCCTGCGGATGAAGCCGGCTAGTGGCTCCCGGCCGTGCCCGGACTGGTCGCTGCCGGCTCGACCGGTGCCTCAGGGGCAGGCTCTGTCAGATCGAGGTGGTTCGGCAGTCCCTCGCCCCGGAAGATGCCCGATGCCGGCGTGGAGCGGCTCAGGGCGTCAGCAGCCAGCACGATGGCTCCCGCCGTGTAGGTGGACCGTTCGAGAGGCGGGTAGGTGGCCTCCTCGGGATAGACCATGCCCGTCCAGTAGGAGCCGTCCTCGTTGCGGAGGGCTTGGACCCAGGTGAAGAGTTCCATGGCCTGGTCGTCCCGGCCGATGGCATCGAGCGACAAGACGCACTCGGCTGTCTCCGCCGCCGTGACCCACTCGCCAGTAGAGACGCAACGCACCCCGCGGCCATCAAGGACGAAAGTGTCCCAAGCCGCCTCGATGCGGGCGTGAGCCGCCTCTCCAGTGACGGCACCGGCGAGGACCGGGTAGTACCAGTCCATGGCGAACTCGACCTTTGGAGCGAACGCCTCGGGTTGGTGGGCCAGCGCATGGGCCAACCGGCCGGCGGCTAGCTCCCAGTCGGGACGTTCCTCGCCGAGGCGCTCGGCACAGGCGATCGCGCAACGGAGGCTGTGGTAGATCGAAGAGGACCCGGTCAACAAGGCATACTCCTCGAGCACGCCTGACGGGTCGAGCGACCAGCGGATGGCGCCGTCGAGGCGCTGCCAGCGCAGGACGAAGTCGATACCCCGCGCCAGGGTGGGCCACAGGTCGGCCAGCCCGTCGACATCACCGGTGGACACATAGCGATGCCACGCTCCCGTGGCCAGATAGGCGCAGACGTTGGTGTCGAGTCGGTGGTCTTTGACCCCAGTGGTCAAGTAGTAGTTGAACCAACTTCCATCGGGCAGCTGCGTATCGGCCAGCCACTGATAGGCCGCGTCGGCCTCGGCATCAAGACCCACTGCGGTGAGGGCCATGGCGGCCTCCACGTGGTTCCAGGGATCGCAATGTCCACCCGGGAACCAGGGGATCATGCCGTCGGGACGTTGGAGGTCCACGATCGAGCGGGCCGTGTCACGAACTTGATTGGCAGTGATGACCCCGGGGACGTCAGGAAGGATCCTCATGCGCCGACTCCAGCCGGCGTGCGACGTGAGGTGGCTTCGGCGGGCTTGACCAGGTAGACCACCAGGCTCTTGCCCACCAGCGGGTTCAAGATGCGCTCTGCCGTCCGAGTCACTGTGGGGGCCTTCTCGATATCCCACACCAAGAGTCGGTGGTAGGCGGCAACGGCCGGGTTCTTGTCGTTCTTGGTCCCCACCAGGCACTTGAGCCACCAGTAGGGGGCATGGAGACCATGAGCGTGATGGCTGCCGGTGGGCTGCATGCCGGTGCCCTCGAGTCGCTCGATGAGCTGGCTGCGCCGGTAGATGCGGACATGACCACCGGGGACGTTGTGGTACTCGTCGGACAGGGACCAGTTGACGAACTCAGGTCCGGCCCGAGGCACGGTGATGGCCATCGTGCCTCCAGGGCGGAGCACCCTGGCCAGTTCGGCCATGGCCTGCTCGTCGTCAGGGATGTGCTCGAGAATCTCCGAAGCGATGACCCGATCGAAGGCGCCATCAGGGAAGGGCAGTGCCAGAGCATCGCCCCGGACCGATCCCACTCGAGATTCGACGGGATCGAGCTCGCCAGCCACAGCCATGGCTCCAAAGGTGTCCTGCACGCTGCGGACCTCGTCGGCCCCGAAGTCGAAGGCAGCCACCTGGGCCCCCAAGCGGGCCGCCTGATAGGCGTGACGGCCGAAGCCGCAACCCAGGTCGAGCAAGCGGTCTCCCGGGCGAACCCCGAGACGGTCGTAGTCCACAGTCAGCATGAGGCGGATCCTCCATCAGTCGTCGAAGCGCTGGTAGCCCGATCAGCCATGAGCGCTCGGTAGTGGTCAGCAGTGCCCTTGGCCGTCACCTGCCAGGTGAATCGTCCCAGCACACGTTGGCGTCCGGCAGCACCCAGGCGGGCCCGAAGGTCGGCGTCGTCCAACAGACGGCCGATGGCCTGAGCGAGAGCGCCCGGGTCATCGGGCGGGACGAGCAAGCCCGTCTCTCCGTCGGTGCCCACGACTTCGGGCAGAGCCCCACCAGTGGTCGCCACCAACGGCACACCACACGCCATGGCCTCGATGGCCGGCAGCGAAAACCCCTCGTAGAGCGACGGCACGACGGCAACCTGGGCCTGGCCGTAGTTGCGGGCAAGTTCGTCGTCGCTGATTCCCGTGACGCAGCGCACGATAGGCGCCAAATCGAGGCGCTCGATGGCCTTTGCCACCCGGCCATCAGGTCGCGGATTGCCGATGACCACCAATTCGACATCCCGCTCGGTACGCAACTTGGCCACCGCTTCGAGCAGAGGGACCAGGCCCTTCATGGGGACGTCCGACGAGGAGGTCACCATGATCCGTCCCGGCACAGGAGTGACGTCGTCGAAAGGTCGGAACACGGTCTCATCCACACCGACAGGCACCACGGTCATCCGGTCGTTCTGCACGCCCATCTGTGCGGTGATGTCGCGCTTTGAGGACTCGGACACGGTGATGATGGCCGGGAGCGAACGAGCCACCTTGACCTGCATGCGCAGGAAGCCGAACCACCGGCGCTGGCTGAACTGCTGCCACACATTGGTGGCATGACTGAGAGCAAGCTGGCGGTCCACGGTGATGGGGTGGTGCAGGGTCTCGAGCACCGGCCAGCCGTCGTCCATCATTCCTTGGATGCCGTAGCCCAGGCACTGGTTGTCATGGATCAGGTCGAACTCGTGGCGGCGGGCGGCCAGCATCCGGCGGGCCCGCAGGCTGAACGTCCAGGGCTCGGGAAAGCCCGCCGTGCACATGACGGCGAACTCGAGAGCGGCCACCGAGGTGGGATACGAGTTTGCGAACTCGGCCAGGTGAGGCACACGGAAAGGATCCGGGTCGCGATAGAGGTCGAGGCTGGGGACAGGAGTGAAGCCGACTCCCTCATCAACCTCGGGCCAGGGCTGGCCGGC
>CAIQOJ010000016.1 GCA_903873395.1 uncultured Acidimicrobiaceae bacterium | reverse complement strand
GCTATCCGCTCCAGGGTGCGCCTTCTCGTTTGTGGGGGGTCAACTCAATCGTGCCCACCTCATCCAGTCCATCTAGACGGGATCGCCGGCCTGTGCCCTGCTTCCTATTGGGCGGAATGGCTCCAGCCCTGACTCCTCGAGGTATGGGAACCCGAGTGCAAGGCTTTTCAGGGTCAGCGTCCTGGAGCCGCGGCGACGGGGAACTCGCGAACCTCAAAATCCGTCAGCACCGTGGGACAGATCGAGGCATCGGACAGCGAGCAAGACTCGCCAGCCACTTGGACCTGGTTCCCGTATTTGAGGGCGTTGGTGTCCTGCGGGACGATTACCGTGCCGGTCACGGCGAACTGTCCTCCGGAGCCGGCCAGCCCACCGATCACGCCCAAGGGGTCGGTGATGGTGGTGACGTCAGGGGTCACCTGGTTGGTCTGCTCGCCTGCAGGCTTGGCGCACTGCGTCGATCGGGTCTGCCAATTGGCCAGCGTGACATAGGGACAGACAAGCTCGATTCCGGCTTGTGTCGAAGTAGTGGAGAAGGTTGCGAAGACCCCATCAGTTCCAGGGGGTGGGGGACCCTGGGTTGGCGGCACGGGAGCGGTCGATGGATAGACGGCCAACGTGACGGCACCACGAGTGGTCATGGCGGCGTTCTGGCCCACAGCGGCCGATGCTGGGGCAGTCGTGGTCGTCGCTGCTCCGTAGTTGGTCGTCGTCGTCGTGGCCTGGCTGGCACTGAGCGCTGAACCCGGAGCGACCACCGAGCACGTCCATCCCTTGGGTCCGAGGATCGTGTGTACGCCGTCCGAGTAGAAGGCGACCTTGGATACCAACGACGTGGGGATGGGGGCCAACAAGATGGTCGGTTTCCAGCCGGTCGAGAACGTTGGGGTGGTGATCCCATTGGCCGGGTCATCGCAGGGGACGACGGGAAAGGCGACAGCGATTTCGTTGTTCAGAGGAACGGTCGTGGTCGTGACAGACGCAGACTTCGTGCTCGTGGGTGCAGATGAAGCAGTGGGCCCGAGGAGAGACGAGGTTCCGCAGCCGGGCAGGGCAACCAGGGTTGCCAGCAACACGATCCCGCCGGGAAGCGCACTGCGGCGTCCGAGAGATGCTCCAGAGAAAGTCCAATGCATGCGAACACGCTAGGCCGTCGAAGCGCGGAGTCGTGGGAGTCCGACGTGGTCAGACCCGGCGGGGAGACATCACTTGGACAGCAATGCTGGCCAGAATGGGGGCGGAGAGGTGGCGGCCGGTCCGGTTGCACCGAGGGCATCGTGGCTCGGTGGTGGCCACTCCGTCTACCGTGAGCCGGGCACACCCGATCCAGTGGACGGTGAGGGTACTGATCATGGGGATATCCGAGCCGTCGACGAGCCCGGGATCGACCCCGAGGAGGTAGTGGTATGACAATCGGTGACCTGCGGGCCGAGACGGTGACCATCGTCGGCCATGAAGGAGACCCCATCGAGGCGTATCTGGCCCAGCCGCTCGACTCGGACCCCACTGGTGCCGTAGTGGTCATCCACCACATGCCCGGTTGGGATGCCAGCACCAAAGAGATCACCCGGAACTTTGCCGCCCATGGCTACCTGGCGATCTGCCCGAACCTCTATGCGCGTGAAGCTCCGGGGGCCAGCCCCGATGATGCTGCGGCACTTGTGCGAGCCCAAGGTGGCGTGCGCGACGAGCGACTCACCGGGGACATCTCCGGGGCCGCCACCTTCCTCCGCGGGTTGCCGACCTCCAACGGCAAGGTGGGTTCGATCGGCTACTGCTCGGGTGGCCGCCAATCCTTTTTGGCTGGCTGCACGGTGGACCTCGACGCCGCAGTCGACTGCTACGGAGCGTTTGTGCTCGGGGACCTTCCCGAGGGCCTGGCACTCGACATCGG
>CAIQOJ010000015.1 GCA_903873395.1 uncultured Acidimicrobiaceae bacterium | reverse complement strand
TCGGGCGAAGTTCCACTTCAGGTTCCCGGTGATCGCAGAGATTCCCGAGACCTACCCACCTGCCCCGGGCATCGTCGATGTTGTCGATCGCCCGTCATCGCCGGCCGCCGAGTCCTATCGGAAGCTTCGAATGTCGATTCTCTTCGAGCCCTTGGCACCTCTCTCGGGTGCTGCTGTGGGTGGCTCGGATCCCTTCGCCGATCTCCTCGGAGTGAGTGCGCAGCAGGCAGAGCCCTATGCCGTTCCTGAAGAGGGCAGTCGGAGTGTCCTGCTCTTCACGTCGACAACGACCGAACCTTCTCGGCCGAAGGTCGTGGCCAACCTGGCCGCCACCTACGCGGAGGCTGGGGAGAAGGTCATAGTGATCAGCACCAGCGACCTGGATTCGGGTTCCTACATCGGCTCATCCGGTGCCTCTACTGGGCCCGTGACGCCGGCCGATATCGAGGCTGCATTGGTTCCCGCATCACCTGATGGCGTGGCGCTTCTGTCCTTCGGTCACTTCATGGCTAACAGCGGCCAGCTGGTGAATCGGGCCGGTGAGGTCCTTTCCGCTGCTCGAGAGGTTGCCGACGTCGTCTTGATCGAGACCCCAGGGTTCTTGGCCTACCACCATGCCGAGGCACTTGTGCACTCCGTCGATGCGGTAGTCGTGATCTGTGAGAACGGGGCTACGCAGGTGCCGGATGCTCAGGACATGGGCGATGTCTTGCGCCGACTGGGTGCACCCGTGCTCGGCGTCACCTTCACTGGAGAAGAGTTGTCTGCCGAGGTTCGCAAGGCCCTGGCCGGACCAAAGATGGTTGCCACAACGTCCAAGAAGCCCAGCAAGAAAAAGGGCGATGGGGCAGTCGATGAGGCTGGACCCCATGGCGATAAAGGTGATGATGGCCTCGACGCCGTCGAGCTAGCCGCATCTGAGGTTGAGCATGGTGACTCCGCGCCGGCGCCCGAGTTGCATCCGTCCTGAGCGGAACTGAACGGTCCGAGGAGCAGTCGTGCTGATCGCCGTCAGGCAGCTGCCGTCGAGCCCGGTCGGGTTCATCATCGTCGCCTTGGTGCTGATCGGCCTCTCGCGGCCGATCATCCGCCGAGTGTCCGAGTCTGAGGACAGCCCCTGGTTGGTCAAGATCTTGACTGCCAGCCTGGTCATCCATCTCTTGGCGGCGCCGCTGCAGATCTTCGTGGTGACGTCCTTCTATCACGGCATCTCGGACTGGACTCGATACACGATCCAGGGGTCGATTCTCGCTCCGGACTTCCGGTCCTTCAACTTCACACTGGCCAATGCCAACGTGCGGGGAATTGTGAACGACGGCTCGGTGAGCATCTTCGCCGGAGTGGTGATGGCCATCGTCGGTATCAATCTGATCGGCACCTTCATGGTGTTCGCCTGGCTTTCGTTCTTGGGAACGATTCTCTTCTACAAGGCGTTCACCCTCACCTTCCCCTCGGCGGCAGCGGGTCATCGTCGCTACGCCTATCTCATCTTCTTCCTCCCGTCGCTCATCTTCTGGACGGCCGACGTGAGCAAGGAGGCGATGATGCAGGTGTCCTTGGGCCTCTGCGCCTACGGCATCGCCAAAGTCCTCCGTCGTGTGCCTGGTGGGTTCCGCTTGCTCGCTCTAGGCGTGATTCCCGGCTATCTCGTCCGCCCCAACGAACTCATGGTGCTACTCGGTGGCTTTGCCGTGGCCCTGATCGTGCGCACCGGTGGCTCCGGTGAGCGATTCAATGCAACGAAGCGGATCGGCGGGCTCATCTTCATGGGGTTCCTGGTCGCCGTGTCGGTCTATATGACCGTCCACTATCTCCACGTGGGGTCCAATACCTTGCAGAAGGTCGGGCAGAACAACAGCGCGGGTAGTGGTGCCGGCTTCGGTAGCTCTGGTGTCGTCTACCACTCAAATCCGCTCTATCTGCCTTTTGATGCCTACACCGTCCTCCTCACTCCACTGGGTTTCAATGCGCGCGGGGCGGGCGAATATGTGGCGTCAATTGAGAACTTGATCCTCCTTGGGTTGCTCATCGGCTCGTACCGTCAGTTGCGTGTTGCCGTCCGGACTGCGTTCGCGCGGCCCTACGTCATGATGTGCCTCGTCTACAGCGCCGGGTTCCTCTACGCGTTCGCGGCGTTGGGGAACCTCGGTCTCATCTATCGCGAGCGGGTCATGCTCCTGCCGTTCTTCCTGGTACTCCTGGCCATTCCGCGCAGCCCCCGTGGACAGCCATCGATGTTCGAGTGGGAGTACCGGCGCAAGGACCGAAAGAAGTTCCAGGCGGTGATGTTGCGACGTGACGCCATGGTCAAGTCGATGCGGGCCGCCGCCCTGGCTGGCGAGTCTCCAACTCCTGGGCCACCATCAGCTCCCGTTCCCGTCGCCGTCGGTGCCGGCACGCACGTCTCAGACGATCCCGAGGTTCCTTCAGGCGGGGATTGATCCCCACCCGATGGATGCACCCTTGTTCTCCTGACAGCATCCGACGGCCAGTCCGCGATGTGCCACGAGGTGAGGGTTCGACATGGGAGATGCCCGGCGCAGCCAACCATGTCGCAGGTCTGCTTGTGTCGGGTGCGTGGTTCAGCCGGTCGGAGTACCCAGCCCGGGCGGGAGGAGAGGAGTGAGCATCTCCAGCCAAAGCGCGGCCACGGCTTCGATGCTGAACTCCTGCTGGCACCGGGTCCGGGCCGCTTCGCCCATGGTGTGACGGAGGTCGTCGTCTTCCACCAAACGGGTCAGGGCATCGATCATGGCGTCAAGGTCATCGACCCCAACGATGTATCCGGTCACTCCGTCATCGATGACGGTGCGGACGCCCTCGACGTCCGTTGCCACGATGGGAAGACCGCAGAGCCCTCCCTCGATCAGGACCCCCGGCATACCTTCACCCTGCGGGCGACTGGGAAACACCATGACGTCCGACCTGCCGAGGAGTTCCGCTACGTCTGAGCGTGAACCGAGCAGTTCGATATCGGCGGCCTTGGCTGGACCTTCGACCTGGTCGCGCAGGGGACCATCGCCGATCAGGATGGCCCGGCAGTCGACCCCCCGAGCCCGGAGACCGGTGATTGCCTTGACGAAGTGCAGCGGCCGTTTCCCCTCGGTCAATGCGCCGACGTAGGTGACGACGCAGCGATCGTCCTCACGGCCGTCCGAACGCCGCTGGAACACGTCGGGATCCCGCCCGTTCGGCGTCATCGTGACCTTGGTGGACGGGACGCCGAGCAGGTCGACGAGCTCGTCTTCGACCTCGGTGCCCTCGGCTGCTACAGCGTCGACCCGTCGGAGCAACGTGCGCCAGATCTGCACCTGCAGGCGGTGGTCTGCCGCTGCACCATAGGTACCGATGGCGTAGTAGGCCAGTGGTCGTGGGTGTCCGATCATGGCCGGCACCAGGTACTTGAGTGGCTCGCCGCCGTGGGCCACCACGGCCACGGGATTCAGTCGCTTGAGGGCGGACCGCAGGGCGGGCACGGCACGAATGTTGAATCCCACTCCAGGCTGATCGCCGTCGGCGATGTGGAGGGAAAGGTCGGTCCGCACTTCGTCTGGTCCGTCGAAGATGCACAGAACCCGATGCGTGCGCACGCCAGGCCGATCAAGGGCGTCGGCCAAGGCGCGGGCCTCGCGTTGACCCCCTCGGGCCAGCGGCGTAGGGATGACATGGAGGACGAGCGGGGCGCCGGTTGATGTCCAGAGGTCCGGACCGGGCACGTCGTGCTGGGCCCGCTCGGTGCCGTTCGTCTCGTCTCCCACGGTGGCCCCCTCGGGTCGATCGATGGATTCGGCTGCGACGATCGAATGTACCAGTCTCTCCACAAACAGCCGTGGTGCCTGGCGCTAGCATCAGAGGCTCACTGGGAACCGAAAGACCGTCGTGGTGCCACCGGGTCGCATGGCGAGGCGCGTGCAAGGGGATTCGATGAGGACGTTGGTGGTCGCCGGCGAGTATCCGTGGCCGGTGAACAGCGGATCACGTCTCCGTCTGGCCTCGATTCTGCGGGGCTTGGTGCGCTGCGGGCCTGTCGATCTCTTCTCGGCTCTTCCTGATGCCCGGTCCGACATCGATGTCCCCGACCTGACAGTCGGCTTGGACCGAGTGGCTCATGTGGCCTATGACGACCGGCCGCCGACGGGTGTCGGCCTGGCGCGGACCGCCCTGGTGCCGTGGACCCCCTTTGAAGTTCCTCGCCCGGATGGCGGACGGGTGATAACGCAACTGACCGAGTTCGCCCGTGGGTCCTATGACCTGGTCTGGTACTTCGGGATGCGACCTTGGCTGCTGGCCGGCGGCCTCGAGGCCGCACCCGGCATTCTCGACCTAGTGGATCTCGAGGACGAGAAGATCACGGCGCGAATGGCCGTAGCCAGCTCTGCACGCCATGCACCCGTGGAGCGAATGCGAGGGCTGGCCAGTCGTGCATTCTCGGCGGAAGAGGTCCGCCGGTGGCGTCGACTCCAACGGCGAGCTTCCGCAGCAGCGGCCGCAACCGTCGTATGCAGTGAGTTGGATGCCGAGCGGGCGCGGGCCACGGGCCTGTCTTGTGTGAACGTGGTCCCCAACGGTTACCGGCACGTGGCTCACCCGGTCGGCCGCAGCCAAGCAGGTCGGCCCCCGACGGTCCTGTTCCAGGGCACCCTCCGCTATCCGCCAAATGCCGAGGCCGCCCGTTTCCTGGTCGACGAGGTGGTCCCTCACCTACGCCAGTTGGTTCCCGACGCAGAGGTCCGCTTGGTCGGGACCACTGCGCCAGGCTTGGAGCGCCTCGGTGATGCACCTGGTGTCACGCTGGTGGGCCAGGTGCCCGATATCGATGACGAGTTGGCCCGGGCCGATCTCGTCGTGGTCCCCATTCGTTTCGGAAGTGGCACCCGACTGAAGGTGCTCGAGGCCTTCGCTCAGAAGATTCCCGTGGTGTCCACGGGCCTCGGCGCTGAAGGTCTCGATGCCGAGGACGGGGTGCACCTCCTCGTTGCAGAGGAACCCGAAGATCTGGCCAGGTGCTGCGCCCAGCTCCTAGCTGACGGCGAACTTCGGGTGCGTCTCGCCGATCAGGCCCATCAACTCTTTCTCGAGCGATTCACGGACGGCGTGGTCGAGGACATGGTCGAAGCGCTGGCTCGTGCCACGGCCCGCTGAGACGCGTACTGAGGCGTTGCCACAGCCAGGCGTGAGGCCGAACCGGTGCCCAACGTGCAACCGTCGACCACCGTCGTCGCACCGATGAAGATGTGTCGGTTCGTGAAGACGCTGAAGTAACATCGGAAGACGGAAGTTCTACGTTGTGAGCGCTCTCGAGCCTTCTCAGCGGCGACTTCAGACAGCACACACCTACGCAGCGGATCCACTCGATGCGTAGGCAATCGACAGCGAAATCGCCACGGCGAGACCTCAGGGGGAGTGCACCACATCCATGGCTGACCTACTCCCAACGCCGTACGAGTTGGAGGTTCCCGACCTCTCGCTCATCCCCGACGAGCCACCGGCCGCGATCCTGTACCAACACAAGGTCAAGATGCGCACTGCGGTGCGGACACTGTGGGACCACCGGGAGATCATCTACACACTGGCCGAACGAGACTTTCGGGCCCAGTACAAGCAGGCCACGCTGGGCGTGATGTGGGCGGTGCTCAGCCCAGTCGCCACGCTGGTCATCTTCGTCGCCGTCTTTTCCCGGGTGAAGCAGTTCCCGACTCAGGGCATTCCCTACGCGCTCTACGCCTTCGTGGGCATCATGTGCTGGAACTTCTTCGCCTCCTCGTTGGGCAATGGGGGTAACTCGCTGCTCTCCAACAAAGCGCTGCTGGCCAAGACGCAGTTCCCACGCGAGTGCTTCCCGCTCGAGACGATGCTCGTGAATGCCCTCAACACGGTCATCTCGTTCATCCCCTTGGCCCTCCTCTTCGTGATCTTTGGACGTGCCCCGGCCCTGGCCACGGTGTGGGTTCCCCTATTCATGCTCATCGAGGTCCTGTTCGCGGCCGGGCTCACCCTGGCTGTCTCCAGCACGATCATCCAGATGCGCGACCTGCAGCAAGTGCTCCCGATCATCATCTCGCTGGGTATCTTCGTGACGCCGGTGATCTGGCCGTTCTCGTTCATCCCCACCAACTTCCACCTCTTCGGTGGAACTCATCTGGCCCATCACTGGGTGGGTGGGATCACCGTGAACCTGCAAGTCGTGTACGGACTGCTCAATCCACTGGGGCCTGTCATTGCCAGCATCCGACAGACCATGCTGCTGGGACAGGCTCCGAGTTGGGCGCCACTGATCGCAGCAGTGGTCGGGGCGTGTGGCTACCTGTTCTTCGGCTACCGGATCTTCAAGCGTTTCGAGGTGAACTTTGCCGACATTGCCTGACGGAAGCATCCGGGTCGAACACGTCTGGAAAAAGTTCCGCTCCGACAAGACGGTCCCGCTCTTCTACGAGCAGATGGTCCGGCTTCGCCGCTCGGTGGGGACCCGGGGAAAGTCGGGCTACCGGTGGGTCCTCAAAGACGTCAACTTCGACGTGCAGCCAGGCGAGAGCATGGCTCTCATCGGAGTGAATGGCTCGGGTAAGACCACCCTGCTCAAGATCCTGAGCCAGGTCACGTTCCAATCAGCGGGATCCTGCACGGTCCAAGGAAGGATCGGGGCCCTGCTCAGCGTGACAAGCGGCCTGCACCCCGACCTCAGTGGACGCGAGAACGTCTTCCTCTATGGGGCGGTCCTGGGCATGGGACGAGCCGATATCCGTCGGAAGTTCGACACGATTGTGGAGTTCGCCGAGCTCACCGATGCCATTGACCGGCAGGTCAAGTTCTATTCGATGGGCATGCAGATGCGCCTGGGCTTCTCCATCGCCGCGTTCCTCGAGCCTGACGTCCTGCTCGTCGACGAGGTGCTCGCCGTCGGTGACGCCAACTTCCAGCAGAAGTGCCTCCAGCGCATCGGGGAGATCGTCCGTGAAGGCACGACACTGCTCTACGTCTCCCACGACCTGGCATCTGTTGAAGCTTCCTGCGACCGGGCAGTTTGGCTGTCGGACTCCATGGTGCGCGCCCAGGGTCCGACCGCAGAGGTCGTGACGATGTATCGCACGGCAGTGGAACAACACTCGGCGCTCCTGACCACCAAGGAGGGCACGGTCGAGGTGCTCAAGGCAGAACTGCGTGCCACTGATGGAGGTCAACTTCGGTCCGAATGTGAGGCCGAGGTACGTCTGACGCTCAAGGCTCCCGAGGAGGTGATGGCCGGGTTCTACCTGGGCATCTCCCAGGGCACGGCCTTCCCCATGTTTGTGATCGACCACCAGACGACCATGCCGGCTGGCGAGTTCGAAGTGGTCTGCAAACTCGGCTATCTGCCTCTCCCCAAGGGTCACTATTCGCTGTGGACGGCCATCACTGGGCATCCTCGAGGAACCAAGGACCCCTACCTTCCGTGGCAGCCGCTCCTCTCCTTTGAGGCATTCGGGCCCGACCGCATGGATCCTCCCGAGGGAGTCATGGCGCTGTCGCCGGTCTACGTCGGCGCACAGTGGCAGATCCACTGAATCAGTCCTGACTCTGAGTCGAATAGCGGGGGCGACTCAGACGACAGACAAAGTTTGGCGGTGTGATGCCGGCCAGACAGTGCCAGTTCGCTCGTCCCTGCCAAGCAGTGCTGGTCGTGCAGTGCTGTTCGTGCAGTGCCGGTGGTGCAGGGCCGGTGGTGCAGGGCTCAACGGCCCAGGATTGGTGAGCCTCAGCCGTTGTGCACCTGGTCGGCTTGGCTTTGGGTCAGGGGAATACCACCCGCAGGCGCCAGGATGCCTCGATGCGACCGAGCCGCGTGCCTGCTCCTCGGGCCCACTCGATGCGGCGGGTGGGCTGGAAGACTCGGGGCAGTGACAGGACGAGCCACGCCCACGATTTGAGGGCGCCACGGACGTCTCGGCGGGCACCGGCACGGCGATAACGCTTGTGGAGGAGCGGGCCGCATCGTCCGTAGGCGTAGGACTGACGGAACACCTCGCGAAAACTCGACCGCGCTCGCTTGGCCACTACGGCTTCGGGCATGTCGATGAAGCGGAAGCCTCGCAGTTGTAGTCGCCAACACAGGTCGATGTCTTCGCCCGGCGTGAAGTGCTCGTCGAACCCTCCGACCTCCAGGAATGCCGATCGCCTGATAGCCAGGTTGGCGCCTAGCCCGGCCGGCAAGAAGCCCAGCTGACGGGTGGCTGCCGGCACCGGGGCGGTCGGGGCGATGTTGTTGAGACTCCAGAAATCGAAGCGTCCAGCGGCGAGATCAGCTGAGGTCAATGCCCTGGTGCACGCATCGATCCACCCGGAAAGCACAACATCATCGGCATCGCAGAAGGCCAGGTGTTCACCCGTTGCCACGTCCACGCCGGCATTGCGGGCCGCTGATGCCCCAGTCAGTCCTGAGGCATCCACGACGTGGAAGTTGGCATGTTCGAGGCTCCAGTCCCGAGCGATGGCCAGGCTGCCATCAGTCGAACCATTGTCGGCGATGATCACTTCCCAGGGCTCGCTACTTCGTTGTGCAGCCAGGGCTCGGAGCTGCTCTTCCAGGAACTCTGCCCCATTGCGGACCGGGAGGATGACGCTGATCACGACATCAAGCCAGCGAGATCGGTGTCATGAGCCGTTGCTGGTGCTGTGGTCACGGTCCCCCCGCTGCTGGCCAATCCTCGGATGCCCACATGCCGGCGCATGGCGCGTTGCTAGCCTACCGTCGTGATCGCTTCATGAACTCGACATCGGCTGCTGACGGCGTGCCGCCCCCCGAGGTGACGGCGGTCGTCTTGACCTATCGGCGACCTCGGTTGGCCGGCGACGTGGTGCGGTCGCTACTTGCCGTCGAGCATCTCGATCCGACGCAGATCGTGGTGGTGGTCAACGGCGAAGGTGGCCTCGATGATGCCGCCCTTGAGAGCTCCGTGCGCATGGTGCGACTCGCCGAGAACACGGGTCCCGCTGGCGGGTTCCGTGCCGGGTTGGAAGCGGCGTTCGACGACCCGGCGTGCCAGTGGGCCTACCTGTGTGAGGACGACATCGGCCTGTTCGACCTACCGACACCTCGACTCGCCAGCCTCATTGCCCGAGTCGATGACATCGGCCCCATGCATCCAGCAGTGGGTGCAGTCGTGGCCTACGGGCGCTCGTTCGTAGGGCGAGGTGCCCACACGGTCAACGTGGTGCCACCTGCAGCCGAGTTCGCCTCGGTGGACGTGGCCTGCTGGGGGGCGACGCTGGTAGCTCGGTCAGTGGTCGATGGAGGGGTCCTACCCGATCCAGCGCTCTTCTTCGGCGTAGAGGACTTCGATTTCTTCTGCGAGGTTCGCAACGCGGGATGGGAGGTGCTGGTCGATGGTGAAGCGGCTCGGGCGGTAGCCGAACAGCAAACCAATGCAGGCCGAGAGGCGGCCATCCGCAACGACCGGCCTGATGATGCGGCCGAGGCCTGGCGGGCCTACTACCACGCTCGCAACTCGATGGAGTTGGCTCGGCGGCATGGCCGGCCTTCCTGGCAGCTCTGGCACCTTGCCTACTCGCTCCGCCACTTTCAGGCGGCTCGATCATCTGCCGAGCGCTCCGCCATCATGCATGGACTGTGGGATGGAATCCGTGGGCGACTCGGCCAGAACCCGACCTACGTGCGCACCACAGGAGAGTTCGAGCGGACACCCCCCTCGTCCTAGGCCTGTCGCCACCTGGGAAACGCTGGGCGGGACAATTCCGACGGGCGTCGACGGATGAGGTCGAGAGCGGACTCTGGGAAGATCTAACTACCGGTGCGTTCGAAGTCGGCGTCGCTCCATGTGGTGATGGGGAACCATCCCAAAACCCGGCGGAGCGTGGCCAACTGGGCATCGTCGAGACGCCGCTTCCACGACTCGGAGAGATCGGCAGCCACTCGCTGGGTTTCAAACCCTTCGCCTGGAGTGTCATTGTCCACGAGGAACTTCTCGGTGGCATCGGACCACTCGAGACCCAAGTCATCGAAAAGAGTACGGAAGGTCGCCACGGAGTCGGTGCACAACTGCTCGTGGGTCCGCATGTGCCATGTCGGGTTGTGTGCGAGTGCTTCTTCGAGGGCAGCGATGAGCAGGCCGATGCGCCAGCACATCTTCTCCACTGGATCATCGCTTGGTGGCGGTACGTCCCAACGCTCGGTGTAGCGAGCTTGGACTTCTGGCCGTGATTCCAACGTGGAGTTTCGGCCGTCCTTCAGGCGGACGTCCATCCAACTAGCCAAGACGTTGGCTGGGTGGCGCAGGAGGATCAGCGGTGTGATCGGGAACTCGGCGGCGATCCACTCGATGGACAGTTGCGCATGGATGGATTTCGCCACCACACGCGCCGGGTTGCCCTTGGGCTTGGGGTCGCGTGCCAAGGTTGCGGCCAGGCGGGTCGTCAGGTCGAGATCGCCCTCGAAGATCCTGTTGGTGGCACCAGGGCCGAGAATCTTGCGTGCCCACTGCTCCCGCCGACCTTCGCGCGCGCCGTCCAGGATCCACAGCCAGAGGTTGCGGTAGGAACGGGCCTGCTGGCCGGGCACGAGGCTGGGGTAGCGGCCAAGGTGGTGCTTGGCATGGATGGCAGCAGGAAATTTGTCTTCGTTGTCCGGCTCGTTCAGTCGAGTGACGCCTGGACTGGTGCCCAATGCCCGCATGGTCCATGTGGTTCCCGAGCGAGGGAGTCCAGCAATGACGATGGCTTGCTTGGTCTCGGGGCGGTCGGTCTCGGCACTCATCGAGCAACCTCGTAGTGTGCGGCCACAGTGCGGGCACTCAGTGGCCGAACGTCGAAGTGCACGGAGCGGGCACTCAGTGGCCGAACGTCGAAGTGCACAACTGCGGGCTGGACCATGGGGTGGCAGGGTAGTGCGCCCTGCCGACGGTGGCGGTCATCTCTGGTGGGGACGGTGTCCACGAAGGAAACGCTACCAACGGTTCCCTCTCGGGTACCCCGTGGGGAGATGCCTTGCATCCGGCCTGCACCAAAGGTGCCCCTGGCAGGGTCGTTGTCCAGTGTGGAGTGGTGTGAGAACCTGACCGACATGCCTCTCTCTCGGGTGGTCGGCGCGCCCTTCAGACGCCTCCCGCCTACGGTTCGCTCCGCACTCCTCCACGCCCGCGGGGACTACGCGCCATGGGAAGGCGGCTTCGATCAGCAGCCGCCGACCCTGATGCCAGGAGAGGTGGTCGGACCTCCCGATTTCGTGGGTGTGGGAATCCAGAAGGCCGGGACGAGCTGGTGGTTCGACCTACTCGTCGAGCACCCTGACGTCTATGACCGGCCAGGGATCCCCAAGGAGCGGCACTTCCTCACCCGCTACGGCATCGCTCCGTTCGGGCCCGATGACGTGGCCCGCTATCACGGCTGGTTCCCTCGTCGACCGGGCACGTTGGCAGGGGAGTGGACCCCGGACTACTTGCCCTATCCGTGGGTTGCCCCGCTACTGGCTGCTGCCGCCCCTGATGCCAAGATATTGGTGTTGGTGCGCGAGCCGATTGATCGTTTTCGGTCTGGTCTGACGTTTCGTCGGCGTATGGGAGCCCCGCCGACGTCGGTGACCGTCGCTGATGCCGTTCGGCAGGGCTTTGCCGCTCGTGGCATCCGCCAGCTCCTCAACTTCTTCCCGCCAGATCAGATCCTCGTCCTGCAATATGAGCAGTGTCGCGACGATCCCGCCGGCCAGTTGGCTGCCACCTTCGACTTCCTCGGCCTAGACCCGTTCGAGCCCAACGAGTTGCGTCGTGAGGTGAATGTCAGCGGGGGAGGAAAGGTGGATCTCGACGGGGATGCCGAAGCCCGACTGGTTGCCCTCTATCGCGACGACGTCGCCGACCTTGTGCGCCTGGCGCCGTCGTTCGACCTGAGCCTCTGGCCGCGGTTTGCCGACGTGGCTGGCGACGATCAGGGAGAGTTCGAGGCGGGGGCATCGTGACCGGGTGGGCTGGTCGACTGATAGGGCTGGCCCCTGCGTCGCTGATGACACGGCTCCCGAACGATCTTCGGGCTGACTTCCGAGATCGTCTGGGCCTCGAGGTCCCCGGCGACCTGGGATTCCGGCCTGAGCCACCCGGCCTGCAGTTCGGTGAGGAGGCGGGACCTCCTGACGTTGTGGTGCTCGGAAGCATGGTCACCGGAGCCCGACGTTGGACTGAACTGGTCGCTGACCACCCTGGGGTGGCTGGCGTGGGTGACCTCGACACCAAAGCCCACCTCCTGGCTCGATTCGCCACTGACAGGTTTGGACCTGAGGAGTCAGCTTCGTTCGCTCGGTGGTTTCCGAGGCGCTCGGGGCAGTTAGCCATCCATTGGTCCCCGGACGGTCTGGCCTATCCCTGGGTGCCGACGCTCCTGGCCCGCACTGCGCCCGAAGCTCGCGTTGTTGTCCTAGTCGGCGATCCCATCGATTGCCTTGGAGCCGACCTCACGCGCACCGATGACCTGCGGGCGTCGCATCCGGGCACCTGGTTGATCGATGCTGTTGACCGTGGGTTCGCTTCGGTGCACCTCGAGCATCTGCGCCGATGCGTACCCGACGATCAGATCCTGGTCCTCCAGGCGGAGCGTTGTATGGCCGAACCAGGCCAGCAGTTGGCGAGGACCGACACCCATGTCGGGCTTGATCCTGCCAGCCGTCCCTCGCTCACCGCCCCGGTTCCATCGCTGGCAGAACTCAGGGTTGCCGAGCCCAGGACCACTGCGTCTCGGAGACGAGTGCGCCGCCCAGGGGCTGTCCAGCCTGCGCCTGACAGATGTGACGACGGTGCTTTGGCCCGACTACGTGAGCTCTACGCCGGTGAGGTCGAACGGCTGGTCGCACTGGTGCCCGACCTGGACCTCGGTCTGTGGCGGACGACAGTCCCATCGGAGTGAACGACTGTTCCCACGGCGCGAGCCCAATCCTCATTCCTCAATCCTCATTTCTCATTTCTCATTTCTCAATCTCCAGTCTCGATCCCGAATCGCTGAACCGTGGTCGTCGCCTTCGCTGTTGACCACCGATCTCGAATGGCACCCGACGGGCCTCAGATGCACCCAAACTGGTGCGTTTCGTGCCGCCTGTGGCACTAGAGTTCGACGATGGTCGCTAACCCCTCTGATAGCGCCCCAGCACCTCAGCTGGTGGACGAAGTCATCATCCGCATGCGGTGTCCCACCTGCGACAGTTCGGTGGTGGCGCTGGACGACGAGAGTGGTGTGGCCTGCGCCGAGGGACATCGGTATCTCTGGCGTAACGGCGTCCTCGACTTTTCCAAGGCTGTCACGACGTCAGGCACCACCGAGCGAACCTTCGCCAGCTTCGGCTACGAGTGGAACGCGTTCGACGAGGTGCGTGGCGAAGATGAAGGATTCTCCAAGGTCTACTTTCGAGACGTCGACCTGGCGTCCCTGAAGGGAAAGATCGGACTCGATGCAGGGTGCGGCAAGGGCCGCTACACCCGTTTCTTGGCCCCCCACTTGGCCGCCGAGGTGGCCCTCGACGGATCGTCAGCCGCCGAAGCGGCCGCACGCAATCTGGCCGAGTTCCCCGGGGTGATGGTGGTCCGCTCTGATCTGCGGGCTGCCCCCTTTGCGCCCGAGAGCTTCGACTTCATTTCCAGCCTGGGTGTGCTGCATCACCTCGATGACCCGTTCGCCGGCTTTCGCAACCTGCTCACCTACCTTGCTCCCAAGGGTCAGATCCTTCTCTACCTCTACAGCCGACCCGAGAAGATGAGCGTGCGATCGGTGGCCCTGAGTTGTGCCGCCGGCCTCCGACGCTTGACCACCAAGCTGTCCCACCCGCTCCTCAAGGCGCTGTGCACGCCGATTGCCGCCTTCTTGTGGGTCACCGTTGTTCTGCCCGGCCAGTGGGGGGAGCGCCATCGCATCGGTACGTTGTCTGGTCTCCCCATGGACACCTACCGGAACATGCCATTCCGGGGACTGGTGCTCGACACCTTCGACCGCCTGAGCGCTCCTGTCGAGCATCGCTATGTGTGGAGCGAACTCCAGCGCTGGTTCGATGAGACCGGACTCGTGGTCGATGCTGCCCGCGAGGAGACCGGATGGTTCGTTCTCGCCCACCGGCCCTGATCGAGTCACGGGCGACCGGGCGCAGGTGCTGAGGCAGGAATGGCTGGGCAGGGACCATGGGGCAACGATGATGGGGAAACGATGAACGAGGCGATCGAGCGGGTTCGCCCTGGGGATCCCGACCCCTCGATCATGGCCGTGGTGCTCACCCACAATGCCCCAGCCTCGCTGGAGCGTTGCCTTCTGTCGATCGCCGCACAGTCCGCCCCGCCGCAGGCCATCTTGATCGTCGATAACGCTTCTCGTGTTCCTGTCACGATGGCCGACCTGCCCGAGGGCATCCCACCGGTCACCCTGGTCCGCTCGGATCACAACGGAGGGCCCGCCGGTGGCTACGCCATTGCTCTGGAGCAATTTGTCGACTCTCCCTACCGGCATGCCTGGGTGATCGATGACGACATGCGACCCGACCCGGAATGCCTGGAGCGCCTCTGGGTGGTGGCAGCCAAGGAGCCTGCATCGGCCTATGTCTTCCCGGTCAGCTACCAGCCAGATGGTTCGTTCGGGGCTTGGCCCTCGTGGTGCGGTTTCCTCGTAGCCCGAGAGATCATCGAACAGGTGGGCGTGCCCATGGCCGAGTTGTTCTGGTGGGCCGAAGACACTGAGTACCTGCAGTGGCGCATCCCTCAGGCCGGTTACCCGATGCGGATCGTTGCCGATGCCATCGTGCGCCACGATGCCATTCGCCAAAACGGGGCCGTGCCGGTCTGGAAGTACTACTACGAAGCGCGCAACATGCTCTACGTCCACCTCTACGTGAAGAAGAAGGTCGGGTACTACCCACGCAACATCGTCAAGCTCTTCGGCCGGGCCATCTTGCGTGAGCCCGAGGGTCGAGGCCAGAGGGTGCAGGCCATGATGCGGGGGCTGGCCGATGGAGCACGGGGCCGTCTCGGCACCCAGTTCCCGATCGAGTCCTTGCAGGAACGCCAAACCTCCTAGGCGGCGACCTGCCCTGTCATGGCGCCGTCGTCATGGCGCCGTAATCATGGTGCCGTCCTTGTGTGATGGAGTTCACGAGGTCGTCTCGCTCAGGGGCGTCGACAGGCGAGGATCAGATCGATCACACGATCCTGGTCGGATTCGGAGAGCGCCGACCCCGTAGGTAGGCAGATCCCTCGGTCAAAGATCTCAGCGCACACCGATCCACCGACCACCTTGTTGCCGGCGAAGACGGGCTGGAGGTGAAGCGGCTTCCAGGTGGGGCGGGCTTCGATGTCGGCTGCCTCCAAGGCCAAACGGATATCTTCGCGGTCGCATCCGAAGGCGTCCGGATCGACGGTGAGGCACGTGAGCCACCAGTTGGGCTCGCCATAGGGAGCAATGGGCATGAACTCGATCCCCTCGATGCCGCCAAGCGCGTCGCGGTAGCGCTCTTGAATCCTTCGCCGTCGGGTGATCCGACTGTCCAGTCCGGCCAGTTGAGCCCGGCCCAGTGCGGCCAGCAGGTTGGAGAGCCGGTAGTTGTAGCCGATGGTCGTGTGCTCGTAATGAGGGAAAGGTTCGCGGGCCTGAGTGGCCAGGTACCGGGCTCGGGCGGCTTCGTCCCCTGTGGGTGTGACCAGCATCCCGCCGCCACTCGTGGTGATGATCTTGTTGCCGTTGAACGAGAACGCAGCCATGGAGCCGAACGAGCCACAGGCCTGCCCGTGGTAGGTCGTGCCCAGTGCTTCGGCGGCGTCTTCGATGAGCGGCACCTGATGGCGCTCGCACGCAGCCAAGAGAGGTTCATAGTCGCACGATTGCCCATATAGATCGACGGTGATGACAGCCGCCGGAAGCGAGTCCGTCGCCGCCCTGCGGTCGAGTTCATCGGCCACGAGCACGGGATCGATGTTCCAGGTCTCGGGGGAGCAGTCCACGAAGACGGGAACGGCTCCGACATAGGTCGCTGCATTGGCTGTGGCTACGAAGGTGAACGAGGGGATGAGCACCTCGTCGCCGGCCTGGACGCCGGAAAGCACCAGGGCGAGATGGAGGGCTGCCGTGCCGCTCGACAGGGCGACGGCGTGCGGCATTCCCACACGTGCCGCCAACTCAGCCTCGAAGGCGTCCACATCTGGGCCGAGCGGGGCGATCCAGTTCGAGTCGAATGCCTCGAGGAGCATGCGTCGTTCGTCGGGCCCGACCTCGGGGGGCGAGAGGTAGATGCGGCTCACGGGGAGACCTCCTGTTCCGGACTACCGGGTGGTGTCGGGGTGTCGGGTGAGAGCGCCCCGATGCGGCCAGCAGCCACGATGAGGGCTAGGGCGACGATCACGTCGAAGATGATGGCCAGGGGCACCGAGGTGAATCGCACGGCTACGACGGCACCAATGGCAGCGATTCCCTCCGCGGCGATATAGGCAGCCGAGGCCGACGGTCGCGGCCAGCCGCTGGCCACCAAGAGGTCGTAAGGGTGACGACGGTCGCCCTGAGCCAAGGAGGCTCGTCCTCGCAGGCGACGAATGACGGCGAAGGCAACCTCGGCGGCAGGCAGGGCCACGAGGGCGAAGGCAGCGATTCCCACCCAGGTGGGGCGACCAGGTGCCCATGCGGCGCCGAGGAGCACGGCGAGGGCGGTGCCCAGCATGTAGGCACCGCCGTCCCCCAGGTAGATGCGGGCTGGCGGCCGGTTGAAGACCAGGAAGCCGATCAAGGCGGCCGCCAAGGCGATGCCCGTTTGGCGACCACTGCCCACCAGCACGGCGGCGAACCCGACTCCGGCCACCATCACGGTGCCCCCAGCCAGCATGTCGAGGCCATCCATGAGGTTGACTCCGTTGATCAACAGGAGTGTGACAGCCACCAAGGCGATGCCGGCCAGCACACCGGGCAGGTGGACCGGACAGGTGACCACCACGGCCACACCGATGAGGACTTCGCCGAGCACCCTCATCTTGGGCGGAAGGTCGAAGCGGTCGTCGGCTACGCCTAGGGCACATGCGGCGACGAGGGGAATGGCCAGCGAGGGCCTACCGGCCAAGACGCCAACCAGGAGGCCAGCCAGCACAGCAACGCCACCTAGGTAGGGGACGGGGGTGGCGTGCTCTTTCAGGTCACCGGGTCGGTCCATGATGCCGGTGCGGGTAGCCACCACGATGGCCAAGGGCGTGAGCACCAAGGTGACCACGAAGGCCAGGATGGCCAGCGGCACGAGCGTCATCGGTCGCCGACCTCGTCCTGGGCTGCTGGTCCACTCGGGGCGTCCCACTGCATCAGCAACGATGTGGTGCCGGCGTGGAGCTCGAACGTGGAACCCTCGGTGAATCCGGCCTTGCGATAGAGGGCGATCGCCCGGTCGTTGTCGGCCCCCACGACCACGTGGGCAGCGGTGCCTCCTGCAGACGCCACCTCTGTCAGGAAGGAGTCCACCAGGGCAGTGCCGATGCCACGTCCACCTGCTCCAGGATCGACGGCCACGGCCAATAGCTCGGGCCCACGCCCGACACCCACGCCGTCATCTCCACCGTGGCGCAGCGTCTCGAGCACTCGACGCCAGTTGCGCACCAGGCGGGGTGCCGCAGAAAGGCCGGCCATGAAGCCGTCATGGAGCAGGAACGAGCGGTAGAGACCCCCGACGTCGGACGAACCGGCGATGAACCCAGCGACGTCACCCGAGCCAGCCTCATACCCAGCGCCGTGGCTGCCGGTGGGAGTGCCGGGGTCCACGGCGACCAAAAGAAAGGACGCAGGTGCGACAGAGATCCGCCGATAGAGGCGGACCAGGAAACCCTCGCCGAGTGACGAGAGGAACCCTTGGGAGATGCGCGTGGCATGCAGATGGGCGGCAGGCCCGGCGTCTGACGGGGTGGCCGTACGCACGATCACTTGAGGACCGGAGGTGGCTGCACCGTTGTGGCCCCCTGCATCGTTGGCCCCCATGGTGCCTCTTCCGTGCTCATCAGTTGCTGCCGTGTGCAGACCGGGTGCAAGTGTACAAACCCCCCGACCGGAGCCCGGGGAGGCCCTTCCGTTAGGTGCCTACCGTCCACTAGGTTGAATCCTCATGGAACAGACCTCTGGAGCCGTTGCTACAGGCCAGTATCAGCTGAGCCAACTCGCAGCTATTGAGGCTCAGTCGATCCACATCATCCGAGAGGTGGCGGCCGAATTCGAACGGCCGGTGTTGCTGTTCTCGGGCGGCAAGGACTCCGTCATCATGCTGCGGCTGGCACAGAAGGCCTTCTTCCCGGCGAAGATCCCGTTCCCGGTCATGCACGTCGACACCGGCCACAACTTCCCCGAGGTCATCGACTTCCGGGACCGGATGGTGGCGGACATGGATGCCTCATTGATCGTGGCCTCGGTGCAGGAGTCCATCGATGCCGGCCGATCGGTCGAGGAGGCAGGACTCGATCCTTCTCGCAATCGGCTCCAGACCCGTACCTTGCTCGACGCACTGACCGAGGGAAAGTACGACGCCGTCTTCGGTGGCGCCCGGCGTGACGAGGAGAAGGCGCGAGCCAAAGAGCGCGTCTACTCCTTCCGAGACGAGTTCGGCCAGTGGGACCCCAAGAACCAGCGCCCCGAGTTGTGGTCGCTCTACAACGGCCGCCACCGGCCTGGTGAGCACATCCGGGTGTTCCCGATCTCGGACTGGACCGAGCTCGACGTCTGGCAGTACATCGGCAACGAGGGTCTCGAACTCCCGTCGATCTACTACTCCCACACTCGTGAGGTCTTCCGACGGGACGGCATGCTCCTCGCCACGGGTCCGTTTGTGAATCCGCGTGGCGACGAAGAGGTCTTCGAAGCGGTGGTGCGGTACCGCACGGTGGGCGACATGACCTGCACGGGGGCCGTCGAGTCGTCGGCGGTGACGGTGGACGAAATCATCCTCGAAGTAGCCGCATCTCGGCTGACCGAACGGGGAGCCACCCGAGCGGACGACAAGGTCTCGGAGGCCGCCATGGAGGACCGCAAGAAGGAGGGCTACTTCTGATGGAGCTGCTCCGTTTCGCAACTGCAGGATCCGTCGACGACGGCAAGAGCACCCTGATCGGGCGTCTGCTCTACGACTCGAAAGCCATTTTTGAGGACCAACTCGAAGCCGTCGAGCGAGTCTCCACCCAGCGCGGTGACGAGTACACCGACCTCGCACTGCTGACCGATGGCCTTCGCGCTGAGCGAGAGCAGGGCATCACCATCGATGTGGCCTATCGCTACTTCGCTACGCCAGCCCGCAAATTCATCATCGCCGACACCCCTGGACACGTGCAGTACACCCGCAACATGGTCACCGGGAACTCGACTGCGGACCTCACGATGGTGCTGGTGGATGCTCGCAAGGGCGTGGTCGAGCAGACCCGTCGACATGCCTTCCTGGCCAGCCTGTTGCGTGTGCCGCACCTGGTGGTCTGCATCAACAAGATGGACCTGGTCGACTACGACCAGGCGGTATTCGAGTCGATCCGTGCCGAGTTCACGGCATTCGCCAGTCGACTTGATATCTCCGACATGACCTTCATCCCGGTCTCGGCCCTCCAGGGCGACAACGTGGTGACCCGGTCGGCCAATATGGGCTGGTACGAAGGTGCGTCGCTGCTGCACCATCTCGAGTCGGTCTTCATCGCCTCTGACCGCAACCTGATCGATTCCCGGTTCCCGGTCCAGTACGTCATCCGGCCCAAGGCAAACGAGTATCACGACTACCGCGGGTATGCCGGACGTATCGACGGCGGGGTGTTCCGGCCGGGCGACGAGGTCATGGTCCTCCCATCGGGCTTGACCACCACGGTTGAAGCCATCGATACCTTTGAAGGACCCATCGACGAGGCCTATGCCCCGATGTCGGTCACCATGCGGTTGGCCGACAACATCGACATCTCCCGCGGCGACATGATCTGTCGACCCAACAACCAGCCCACGGTCGGCCAGGACCTCGATGCCATGGTGTGTTGGATGACCGAGAAGCCACTGAAGGTGGGGGATTTCTGCCACCTGAAGCACACCACCCGTTGGGTGCGAGCCGTGGTGCGCGAGATCAACTACCGCCTCGACGTGAACACCCTGCATCGCGACGAGGCTGCCACCGAACTCGGGCTCAACGACGTCGGTCGCCTCAGCCTTCGGGTGACCCAGCCGCTCTTCTACGACTCCTATCGCCGCAATCGTCTGACGGGATCGTTCATTCTGGCTGACGAGGGCTCCAACGTGACTGCTGGTGCCGGCATGCTGCTCGGCCCCGACTGAGTCCTGTGCCTGCCTCGGACATCACGTGGCACGAGGGCACTGTCTCTCGGGCCGACCGAGCTGCCCTAGCCGGTGGCGTCGGCGCCACGCTGTGGTTTACGGGCCTGTCTGGATCGGGCAAGTCGACGGTGGCCACGGCCACCGAAGAACGCCTCGTTGCCATGGGCCGGGCGGCCTATCGACTCGATGGCGACAACCTGCGGACCGGTATCAACGCCGATCTTGGGTTCAGTCGCGACGAGCGCTTGGAGAACTGCCGAAGGGTGGCCGAGGTGGCGCGTCTGTTCGCCGATGCTGGCCAGGTGGCCATCGTCGCTGTGATCAGTCCCTACGCCGAATCACGTGACCTCGCTCGGCGCATCCACGCTGAGGCAGGTCTTCCGTTCTTGGAGATCTTCATGGCCACCCCGGCCGCAGAGTGTGCGGTGCGGGACCCCAAGGGCCTCTACGCCAAGTCGGCCGCCGGCTCACTTACTGGCTTCTCCGGGGTAGACGACCCCTATGAAGTGCCTGAATCGCCCGACCTGGCCATTGCGCCGACCACCTCGGTGGCCGACGCCGTCGACCTGGTCATCACTGCGTTGCACCAGTCGGCTAGCTGACCCAACGGTCCACTCGACTCCCCCATGCGATTGGGGGGAGGTCAACCGGTGTCGGATGCGATCACCCGGGTAACGCCGGCTACGTCACACGACGAAGACCGCTACTACGCCCTCGAGAGACCCAACGTCCGCGCCGTTTCGGGTGTAGAGCCCAAGGCGTTCGAATGCCGCGGTCGCTGCAATGAGAAGGTCGACTGCTCGTGCCCGCGATCCCGGCGCCGGCGATAGCCGGACCGTAGGCGCGGGCAGCTTCGGCGTCGAAGGGCAGTGGCTCGAGCACGGCTTCAGCACGCTGGAGCCGGTCCCGTCGACGCCCACACTCAATTGGGACATCGGTGGCATGCGGGCCTACCGCCAGTTGAGCCATGGTCAGCGAGGTGATGGGATCTCTGGCATCGACCCAACGGGCCATCGCCTCTTCCTAGGGCATCTCGAGGAATCCGCCTCATGCAGTGGCAAGTCGCGACGCGTGAAGTTCGACAACGACACTCGGATCCGACAGCAGATCGAGGGCCTCTTCGAGCGACTCCACATCAGCCAGGGAACGCACCTGGGCGCCTGGTCGGCTCTGGCGGTTGAACACTGCTGTGCAGCATTGGCGTCTCACACCGCCGACTGAGGTCGAACTCCGCGTCGTTGCGCAATGGATGAGGGCCTGGCCGCGTAGGTCAGTCGTCGACACGTGAGCCATGAAGGCCAAGGGGCGTTACGAGCCCTGAGTCAGTAGCGGTTGGGGGTTGCCTCGACGATGGTCTGGTACCCGAACATGGTCGGCCACATCGTCACCAGGAAGTGGTCGATCAGGCGCACGGTATTGGCTTTGGTTCCCTCCATGCCCAGGGCATCAAGGGGGAGGCCCACCGGCTCCATGCGTCGCACGGTGTAGCCGCTCCGCTGGACGAGCTTGCCGATCGACTTGCGGGTGAAGAAGCGAAGGTGGGTGGCGTCCAGGATGCCCCGCTGGTCGTAGTCGAACATGCCGAGTGTGGCTCTGGCCCTTGGATACCAGTGCCCGATGTTGGGCACACACAGCATGACCGAACCTTCGTCGGTCAAGAGATCTTTGCACTGCTCGAGGAGTCGTCCCGGCTTGCCTAGGTGTTCGAGGACGTCGGCCATCAGGATCAGGTCGAACCCGGTGCCCACTTCAGGCGGGATCCCTTGAGTGAGATCAGCTTTGTAGAAGGCGCTCATGCGCTCGGCCTGCTCGGGGAACTCGAACATGTCCACGCCGGTCACGTGGTGGCCCATGCTTTCGAGACGTTCAGCCAAGAGGCCGCTGGAACAGCCGAGATCAAGGATCTTGAGCGGGGGACGAGCCCCCAGCATGCTGGAGATCCGGCCATGCGAGGAGTCCTCGGAGGGCTTGAGCTCGTACTCTTCGGTCAAGGAGATGCGGCTGCCGTCGCCGAATCCGGCCTTCTGCAGCCGGTAGGCCATGACGTCCTTGGTCACGTCAGCGGCGTAGCCCATGCCGTCGACGTAACAGATCTCATCGCCGTAGTAGGTGGGGATGGGCACCTCGGCAATGCGCATGCCGGCATCGTGGAGCTGAATAATGATCTGGGTGTCGAAGTTGAAGCCGTCCGAGTTTCGCTCGAAGGGGATTCGCTTGAGTGCTTCGACCGAGTAGGCCCGATAACCCGAGTGGAACTCGGTGAGCTCGGTGCCGAGGGCAGCATTTTCGAATGTGGTCAAGATCCGGTTGCCCACGAACTTATAGAGGGGCATGCCACCCTTGCGGGCCGCACCCTTGATCATGATGCGCGAGCCGAAGACGGCATCGGCCTCGCCGCTCATCAGCGGGCCGATCAGTTCGGGCATCGACTCGGGCGCATATTGACCATCACCGTGCAGCATGATCACGATGTCGAGCCCGTGCTCGATGGCCAGGTTGTAGCCGGCCTTCTGGTTTCCGCCGTAGCCGAGGTTCTGAGGTTGGCGCACCAGAGTGATGGGCAGGTCAGAGGTCTGTTGGTAGCCGAGTCCGACCAGGTAGGTCGAGTCCTGGCTGTGGTCATCGCTGACGATGACCTCTTCTATGTCACCCCGGATCTCGGCCGGAATACGATCAAGCGTCTTGGCCAACGTGGTCGCTGCGTTGTAGGCAACCACCAGGATGCCGATGCGCTTTTTTGTCTTGGTCATCGGTCTGCAGACCCCCTAACGGACAGTGCCCAACCCCAGTGGATCATCACTTCCTGTGTTGATCCTAGGGCTGCAGCTGGGCGTTTGAACAGGCATCGGCACCAATACGTTCGATATTGAGCCACAACTCGTGGTGCGGGTTGCCATGGGGGAGCAGGAATCGCTTAGACCCTGGCTACACGGGTTGCTCGGGAGTATGGTCGCAGGAATGAACAAGTGGATTTGGGTCATCGTGCTTGCCGTGGTCGGGATCATCGCCGCCGTGTTTGCCATCGAGTATCTGACAACGTCGATCGGCCATCTGCCGTCGTGGATGCCGGCCAGCAACCCAGGCAAAAGGGGTCATGCCTACAAGCGGGGCTATTTCGCCGCCTTCATTGCTGTGCTGTGCTTCGGTGGCGCTGGCTACTTCGCCTATACGATCACTCGCTCCAACGCCAGCAGCGACGCCAGCGGCGACGCCGCCCAGTAGGTAGCCGACAGTCTGATCGCCAGGGCGTGCCGAGAGCGGCGTCGTTTCAACCTGCAGGCCTGCTCATCTCTTTGGTCGCCGTTCTGCTGCCCGTAGTGGGGCGGTCATCTTCCAACTGAGCGATGCTTGCATGCGCTCAAGTTCGGCCGTCGCCAACCTCTCTTGGCGGCGCACTACGTCGATCTCGGCAATCAGGCGTTCGATCTCGGTTTGGTAACCCTCACGCAGTTGGCGTTCCAGATCACGCTCGTGAGCAGTGATCCGCTCCACATCGGCGTCCAGGCGTGCCACCTCGGCGTCCAGGCGTGCCACCTCGGCGTCCAGGCGTGCCGCTTCAGCGTGAGCCTTTCGTCCTTCGGTGCGCGCCGAGCCGAATGCACGACCACCGGCCAGCATGGCTTCGATCATCGACGTATCGGACGGGGGAAGATCGGCTTCCAAGGGGGAATGCCCTCCGGCGTGGTGCCGAAGCCAACTGACCAACTCCCGAGTCTCTGTGGACAAGCCGGCAGTCTCGTCACTCCCTGAAGGTTCGGGTTCATGGTGGCGGAGTTGGGGATCGATCGACGCTGCCGCAGCGGTCACATCCCACGCACCAGCCCACGGGGCGAACCGCTCAAGGCCTCCCAGCCAGCTGGCAATGCCACGGAGAGACCCGGCGGGATCGGCAACGGTCGAGGAGTACTCGAGCACATAGGTATCTACGCCACTGAGGCCGGCAATGGCGCTGCGGACGTAGCGCTCCCAGAGAGCCACGCCGTAGTCGATCGGCATGCCGTCACGCCGGTGCAAGGACTCCGCCACAGAGCGAGGGTCTCGCCAGACCAGTACCGCTGTGAGGGGTTCGGGCAGGACCTCGCGCCAGAAAGGAAGCAGCAGGCTCGCCCGCGGGTCCTTCCATACCGGCGGCGTCGCCTCCGGATAGGCAGCGGCCATGATTGAGTCCACCTGGTCTCGGTGGCGGTCGACCTCGGGCGCCCATCCAGCCGGCGGAGGAGCATCCCAGGTGCCACCACCTTCGGACAGGAGTTCGTCGTCGAAGAGGGCTGCAGCCAGACTCTCCCAGTGATGGGGGTTGGATGCTTCCCATTCCATGCGATCGCCAGGATCGACCCCTTGGAGGCCCAAGGCGACCAAGGCGCCCGTGATGGCAGATGTTCCGCTCCGATGTGCCCCGACCACCACTACCCAGGGTCTGTCGGCATGACCGAGGGGTCGAGAACCACTCATGGTCGGCTCAGCGAACTATCCGGTAGATGCGTCGGAACAGTCGGCCGCGTCGAGGAGTCTTGTAGGCCTGGCGGACGGCCAACTGCTTGAGGTAGGCGACCCGTTCATCCATGCTCATGGCCGTGAATGCCCCGCCGCCGTGGTGGCCGTAACCCGAGGCTATGGCCCGTCGGGCCGCCTCGCTGGCCAAGATGCCCGCAGATGCGAGGTAGTCGGCGACAGCCCGCATGTCGCTGCGGGGCCCCGTGGCCATCTCGTCTTCGGAAAGTCCCACGGCCTCGAGGTAGGTGGTCGGTCGCTGCTCGACCGGTACGGGGCGCAGAGCCCACACGTACTGCTGGACAGCGGCGTTCGGATTCTCAGCCTGAGAGAGGGTGCGCAGCGCCCCCACCATCTCGGTGGGGAGCGCATCATTGAGTTCGGTGTCGTACTGATCGCCACGAAGCACGCAGTAGTCCTCCCGGGCCACGATCTCCCAACCGGTGCGCCGGATCAGGTTGCTCAGCGTCTCCTCGGTGAAGAAGCGGATGTGGGTGGAGTCGAGCAGGCCGGTGGGCGTCGGGATCCACCGGCCACACAGCAGGCGGAGGGCGACGTCGAAGTGCGACACATTGGGCACGGAGACGACCAAGGTGGGACGCCCGTGCTCGAGGGCCCATGTCGAAAGAGCAGACAAGAGTTCCTGGGGCTGCAGGAGGTGTTCGAGGACGTCGAGGAGCATCATGGCCCCGACGTTCTCTACCCCGTCGAGGGCGCCGATGACTGCGTCGAGGTCGGACAGGTCGCACTGGGTGGCACTGATACCCCGAGCCAGCATGTGCTCGACGGCGGTCGGATGGATCTCGAGGCCGTGATAGCCGACCCCGACGTCACGTAGGGCGTGACTAACGATTCCCGAACCAGCGCCGAGGTCGACCACCGTGGTCGATCGATCGACCACCAGGTCACGCACGAGGCCAGCAGCATTGGCCACTGCACTCTCGTGCATGTAGTCGTAGATGTAGTCGTATGCCCGCTCAGTCACCTGATCGTGACCGTCTCCAGTCGTTGGGTCGGGCGTTGCGCCACCCCCGGGAGGGCCGTCGACCAGGACAGCCTTGGTGGCTTCAAGCCAAGCTCGGCCATAGCGCTGGTCGGGTTCGAGATGGTTCCCTTCGGCCCACTCGTTCCACGCCACGATGAAGACGTAGTTCTCCTCTTCACGGACGTCGGCCACCGTCTGGACCGTCCAGTCCAGCCACTGCTGATACCGGTCGGGCGTGGCGTCTTTGAACATCGTCGCCCCATACGGACGTCGAGCCGTATTGTCCCAACTGACCATCACCGACGGGAAGCGGCGGTAGCCACGGGGTTGGGGACGGCGCATCTGCTTTTCGATGGAAGACGGGTAGTCGATGATCCGCTGGCCTCGGGTGCCATCGACCGGCGTGAACACCTGGTCACCGGTGACCGGCATGAAGCCGACGCTGGCATCCATCCCGAATGCCTGGGGCCCTCCTGGAGGCGGTCCCCATGACTCCACGTAGCAGAGGTAGATATCTGGGAATCCGGCCTTCTTGACTTCTTCTCGCCAGATGGCGAAGGTTCGTTCGGGGTCGGGCAACTGTTGGGTCCGGTAGACGAGGAACATCGGACGGCCGTCAACCTTGATGTAGCGGTCGTCCTTGAACGCCTCAATGAGATAGGCGATGTGGGCACGATCGTCCTCTTCGCTGAACTCCTGAGGCATGAGGACCGTGCCGGTCTGGGCATCCCAGTTGCGTGTCCACTCCTCGTTGGCCCAGCAGAGCGCGAAGGGGAGGTCGGGCTCGCCGGACGAGAGAACTTCTTCAAACGGTCGCTCGAGCAGACGTTGACCGTTGAACCAGTAGTGGTAGTAGACGAATCCAGAGATCCCGTGCTCCTTGGCCAGTTCGGCCTGAGCAGCTCGCACTTCGGGTAGCCGCAGGTCGTAGTAGCCGAGTTCGGAGGGGACGTGGGGCTGGTAGTGCCCAGGAAAGAGAGGCTTGGCCTTGGTGACGTTGGTCCACTCGGTGAACCCTTTGCCCCACCACTCATCGTTCTCGGGAATCGGGTGGAACTGGGGAAGGTAGAAGGCCAGTGCCTTCGGCGTGTTCTTCTTGCGACGGCCGTCTGGCTCCGCGGTGGAAGCTTCGTGGTCTGGCATGTGTTGATCGTAGGCCGTGAAGGTGGCCGTGACGCAACGGTTCACAGGTGATTTCTCAGAAGAATTTCGTGCAATTTGTAGGGTCGCAGCGCCGGGAGATTCACCTTGGTGGTCAAGGAGTAGCGGATGTGGTGCGACGGCCATGGCGGCGCTTCGGACCTCTACCGACAGAGCAGACCGCGATGGTAGGTTCGCCTGCATCGCCAGGCCACGGCGAGGGAGGAGCAATGCACGCAATGCAGGCCGGAAGGGTGGTGGCGCAGTGAGAATCCTGGCCATTGCTGACTTCTTTCCGTGGCCAGCCACCCGAGGGGGCATGCTGCGCGTAGCCCGCAATGTCGACATCCTCGCTCGGCTGGGCGAGGTGGACCTTTTTTCGCTCTACGACACGACGGCGGACACGCCGGTCGTGCCTGATCACGTCCGCATCAAACGGTTGGGCCTCACCCCCTATCCTGCACCTGGTTCGGTAGTGCATTCGGCCGTGAAGGGTCACCTCGTGAACCGTCTTCCATGGCACGTGGCCCTTCGGTCTCGTGACGGACGTCCTCGAGATGAGTGCCGGGCATTTCACCAGCCTCCATATGACGTGGTGTGGATCTCCACTGCCGCGACCTGGGAGTGGTTGGGCCGCCCCCACTTCGGCCCGACCATCATCGACCTCATTGACCTCGAGGACGTGAAAGTGCTCCAACAGGCTGCGCTTGATCGCTCGGCTGGCGGGGAGCGGGCGGGTGCCTTGTCCGCCCGATGGAGAGAACAGGTAAAGACTCGCTTCGAGGCCGGCACGTGGCGCCATCTCCAAAAGAATGCGGTCAGGTTGGCGGAACGCGTGGTCGTGAGTTCGGAGATCGATGCTGTTCGGCTCGGATCCCCCAAGGCGGTCGTGGTGCCAAACACGTTCACCCGCCCGGCACAGTCGGTGGGGAGTTCGGCTCCTGGACGGCCTCCCACGATCGTGTTCCCAGCAACGTTCGACTACCCACCGAATGCCGAAGGGGCACAGTGGCTGGTCCGAGAGGTGGCTCCTCGCCTTGCCACACGTGTCCCAGGAGCGCGTATCTGCCTGGCGGGACGATCCACTCCTGAGGTCGAGGCGCTGGCCGCCCCGCCAGCGATCACGGTGACCGGTTTCGTGTCGAGCATGGAAGACCAGTTGGCGCAAGCTGATGTTGTGATCGTGCCATTACTCAGGGGCAGTGGCACCCGACTCAAGATCCTCGAGGCCATGGCCCACCGTGTTCCGGTGGTCTCGACGACCATCGGCGCCGAGGGCCTCGACGTGGCTGACGGAGTACACCTTCTCGTTGCCGATACGCCCGACGAGATGGCCCGAGCAGTTGCTCGCTATCAGGACGATCCCGACCTGCGAGCACGCATCGTCGATGCCGCCGAGGCCAGGTTCCTCGATCGCTATGAGGACGGTGTTGCCGAAGTGCGGATCCGGGAGCTCGTCGACGAATTGGTCCCGCCACCAGCGCCGGCTCGATGGTGACGCGTGGGGAGTCGGTTCCCCGGTGCAGCCAACGCGGTTCGACCCGGACGCTCGGTTAGCGTGCTCGCACCATGGAGGTGATCGCCCACTACCTGCCTCAGTTCCACCCTGTCGCCGAGAACGACGAATGGTGGGGCAAAGGGTTCACCGAGTGGACGAACGTCACCAAGGCCCAATCTCTCTTCAGGGGCCACCATCAGCCCCACCTTCCCGCCGATCTCGGTTTCTACGATCTGCGCGTACCCGAGGCCCGAGAAGCGCAGGCCGCATTGGCCCGGCGCTACGGAGTGACGGCGTTTTGTTACTGGCACTACTGGTTTGCCGGGCGTCGGCTCTTGGAGCGTCCGTTCCACGACGTGCTCAGCTCAGGTCAACCCGATCTCCCGTTCTGCCTGGCTTGGGCCAACCAGACGTGGTCAGGCATTTGGCACGGCGCTCCCGATCGCATCCTGATGGAGCAGACCTACCCAGGAGCCGAGGACGACGCCGCCCACTTCGCACATCTGCTTCCCGCCTTCCGGGACGAGCGGTATCTGCGCATGCATAACCGACCGGTCCTCTTTGTCTACAAACCGTCCGAACTGCCCGATCCCGCCGCTTGGGTCGAACGCTGGCAGCAGATGGCCCGGAAGTCAGGGCTCGACGGGCTGTATCTGATCGCCGGTCTCGGGGAGACTCCGTATGGAAGCCATCGCCAAGACGGCTTTGATGCCGGCGTCTGGTACCAGTTCCCGTTCGGAGCGGATCTCGGCTCGAAAATTCGTGACCGGATATGGCGGGCGGGCTACTTCAAAGGACCCAAGCGTTACCCCTATCTCGACCGCCTTCCTCCACTGCCCACCAACGTCGACGGACCATTGATCCCCTGCGTTTACCCGAACTGGGACAACACCCCCCGATCCGGCCGCGGTGGAGTGTTGGCTACCGGTTCGACCCCTGAGCGCTTCAGCGTCCATGTGCGCGATGCACTCACGGCGGCCCGCAGCCTCCCCGAGGGTGATCAGGCAATCATGATCAAGTCCTGGAACGAGTGGGCCGAAGGGAACTACCTCGAGCCTGACCGTGACACCGGGCATGACCGTGGTGACATGTTGGCTCGAGAGTTGCACCGGGCCGGGTTATGAGAGGAATGGCTCAGGTGAGGGGCCCTTCCGAGGGGGCCAGTCCAAGCTTGGTGAAGCCGCGGCATTTCGGGGGATTCGATGGCCTGCGGGCCATTGCCGCCGTGTCGATCCTCGTACTGCACACGGGGTTCAGTTCGGGGTTCACGGCACGTTCAACTTTTGGGATCTACACGAGTCGCCTAGAGATCGGGGTCTCGGTCTTCTTTCTGATCTCGGGGTTTCTCCTGTACCGACCGTTTGCCATCTCCCATTTGGCAGGGCGACCTTCGCCGAACAGCCGAAGGTTCTGGGAGCGACGTCTGCTGCGAATCGTGCCCGCCTACTGGTTGGCACTCACGCTGCTCACCTACGTCTTTCACTTGGTGCAGATGGGCCCAGGCTGGCAGCAGGTGGTCATTCACTACGGGTTCTTGCAGATCTACTTCCCCACAGCGGTCTTCTTCGGCATCCCACAGGCCTGGTCAGTATGTACAGAGATGAGCTTCTACCTGTTCCTGCCTATCTACGCCGCCGCCGTCGGCTTCAGGCGGCGTGCACACGAACGCCAGCTGGTCCGCGAAGTGGTCGGACTCAGCGTGCTCGTCATCGTGAGTTTTCTGTTCCGGTGGTGGTCGCTGTACATCCCTTTCACGAAGATCGTCAATGGTCAGACAGTTGGCACCTGCTACCCGAACTGCCTCACCCACGCCCCGTTCTCGCGGTTGATGGTCAATTGGCTGCCGGCGCGCCTCGATCTCTTTGCCGCAGGCATGTTGCTCGCCGTGCTCAGCGCCTGGTGGTCCGAACATGGCGCGGAACCGAGTTGGTTGGCCCGTCGATGGATGCCCTGGGTGGCCTGGGCGGGAGCCGCATGCGCCTACTGGGCGACCAGTCATCTCGGAATCCCCACCACACCTCTCTTCGTCGCGACCCCGGTGAAGGCGATCGTCCTGCAGACCCTCTACGCCATTTTCGCCTTCCTTCTCCTTCTGCCTGCCGTATTCGGTCCTGAGGGCAAGGGTCTCGTACGAAGATTCCTCGGATGCTGGCCGGTAGCCAGCCTCGGCGTCATCTCCTACGGCATCTACCTCTGGCACCTGAATCTGATTGATCAGGTCCTTTCGTGGACCGGATGGGTGGCAGGGGCGTGCCCCTACTGGGAGTTGGTGCTGGCGGTGATGGGGATCACCGTGGTCGCCGCGTCGATCAGCTATTTCGGTCTTGAGCGTCCGGTACTCAAACTGAAGGGTCGCCTCGGTTGGTGGTCTCGCCCTACCTCCGCGCCGAGTGCAGACGAAAGCGTCCTGACCGAGTGAGTCCATTCGGTAGTCGCACGGATTAGAAGACGTCGGCCGAGCAGCAACAGCACTGATTGCGTTCAGGCGGTTGGCTGGTTGGTGGGTCCCATCGCATCGGAGGCCTTCGCCAGTGAGTTGCAGAGGGGCATGTGCGTCGGTGGCATGGGCACCTCGGTGACCGTGATCGACGGAAGGGAAGTACCCACGCCGGGCGCAGGTGTCACGGCAACCTCGGCCGGTCCCGTTCCGGCGAGGTAGCGGTTGATCATCGTCGACTTGTACCAGCCGACAACGATCGAGTGCAGATTGGGGTCGGTAGTGACGGTGATCTG
>CAIQOJ010000014.1 GCA_903873395.1 uncultured Acidimicrobiaceae bacterium | reverse complement strand
GAGCACTGAGCAGCCTCACCATCATTTGGGCTCGTTCCGGGTGCGCGGAAAGATCTTCGCCACAGTTCCCGATATGCAGTGTGTCCGCATCATGGTTGACGAGCACCAGATTCTCGCCACGACAGCCTCTCACCCAGACGCGTGTCAGCCCGTCTATTGGGGCAAACGCCTATCCTGCGTTGCGGTCGAGATCGCTGTAGCCCCTGCCGATCTGATCCCAGAACTGCTGACTGAGGCATGGTTACGCAAGGCCCCAGCCTCACTGGCCAAGGCATTCATCGGCTCCGACTAGGACCGACGGGGCATCATTAACTCGGCGGTCGAGCGCTGTCGGCACTTGCGTTCCTTCGCAGTGGCCGGCGCAGACAGATCTCCGCCAAGAGTGGTCCGTGTGGACAATGCGCAGGTCTTGCTCCGCTGAGGCATTCAGGTCCGCCTGGTCTTCGGGCCGTTGATCTCAGTGGAACTCCGTCAGGAAGGGCATACGGGCTTGAACTTTCCCCAAGCCTGAATGTTCCACGTGAAACATTCAGATCACTGAATCTCCCCGCCGGGCTGACCAACCGACAGCCGATGACCGTCGACGAAGAGGGGAGTACCTGGATCTCCTCGGGGCCAGCGAACTACTGGGTGAGAGGCGTTGTATGTGGGACGGGTGGGTCATGTTGCCTACCTTGGTCAATCAGAAGAGCGGTCTTTTCGCTGGCACCCCTACGCGGCGGGGATACCGATCATCGAGAGGAACGTTCTTTCGGATCACCTGGTAGCCAAAGCGATCAGCTGCTCTGAACTGCCCGGCCGGTTCCAGTCCGACCATCACCAGTCCGTCAGCCGGCCACCGCTGAGCTTCTGCTGAATCCGGTGGTTCCGAAATCACCATGATTCCTCCAAGCATGGCGAACGACGACCCACATTCGGCGGTGACAGCTGGTGAACCGAAGGACCTCGATGTCACGACCTCGAACAACTCTCGAAGGTCTGAGCGGTGACCCAGTTCCTCTGCTCGACCAAGTTCGACCTGGGCGTGTTCTGCTCCTGCTACCTGCTCGATGGCCTCGGAGAGAAAGGTGATTCTCTTCTCACTCCCGTCCATCAAGACCACATGCGCATCGGGCCAACAACAGGCGAGCACCAAGCCAGGAACGCCTCCGCCAGTTCCCAGATCAATAACAGACTGAGGGGCCCGACCTAGTTCGGCTTCCACCAGGCCAACGAAACCTAAGGCGTGATCGACCTGCTCCTCGATCGGCATGCCACCTAGGAATCCCATCTCGAACGACCGAGAAAGGATTGGATGCAGCTCCGTGTCCAAACGACCACGCAGATCGACGATCACCTCTGACGTCAGTTCCTTCACCGACAATCCCTTCTGATTGCAACCGAACTCTCTGTCCACTCATAGCACTGCGATGTTTTCAGGCCTGGATCATCCCAACCAACAACCTCTCGCAACCACCGAGATGCCCGCATCATTGCCATGACGATCATCTGTGCTCTGACGCGACGATGGCACCGAGCGGAGCCCGGTGCCATCGCACACGCCGAAGCGGAGTACATCACCCGAAGTTCACGCCGGGGCGATTACCACATGCCTTGATGGTTCCACTCCCGCTGATCGAGTCTCCACACCATCGATATCGTTGATGGCGTCATGGATCACCTTACGATCAGCCGGTGACATCGGCTCGAGAGCGCGCTCCTCGCCCGAACTCTTCACCTCTTCTGCCAATCCCAAAGCGAAGCGCTGGAGTGCAGCCGCCCGCTTCTCTCGGTAACCAGCAACATCCACAAGGATTCGGTCGGTCCGGTTTTCGGACTGTCGCTGGACGAATGTCCGAGTGAGATCTTGCACGGCGGCAAGGGTGGCACCACGGGGACCAACGAGGAGGCCGAGGTCGTCACCGTTTGCGGCTACCAGAATCGTGTCGTCGTCGACCTGCGACCAGGTCACCGTAGCTTCCAGACCGAACTCACGAACGAGGCCGCTCAAGAACTGCTGGGCTGCCTCCCCCTGCTGCTCAAGCGTCAACGACTCTTCCATGCTGTCCTCGCTCTCCTTGTTCGCCCCGGACCCTCGACCGGAACCTTGCTTACTCTGCTGGCCCTGTGGCTTTCCGCCACCCTGTCCCCCTCGGGAACGGTTACGACGGTTTCCCCCACCAGGTCGAGGTGAAGTCGAACCGGAAGCTTCCTCAGCTCCGCCCTCGTCTGATTGGTCGGCACTGATTGTTTCATCAACGTCTTCACTGGTGCCGCCTGGGTTCCCGCCCGATCCTGACTGCTTTGGCTGGCGGTTGCGGTCCCCACCTTCACGCTTTCGATCCGGACGTTGGCGCCGTCCTCGCTTGGGAGGCGGGGTTACTGGCCGAACCCTGGCCTGCACTCGAGCCTCACCTCGAAGTCGACCGAACAGGCCGGCCTTGGGTTCAGCCAAGACAATGATTTCTGCATCGTCTTCTGCCACACCAAGGAGATCTAGTGCTGTCTCCTTCGCCTCATCTAATGACTTACCGCTTGCTTCGACCCACTCCACTGATCAGCGCGCCTTTCTCTCTCGCTTGCCCTTCGCACGAGGGTGCTTCTTTGCACCGTTCTCGTCCTCGGGTCCGTTGTTGTCCTCTGCAGCCCCAGGTTTGGGCAGAGCCCTCTCCTTGGCTGGAGTCTTCGTCACGCCCGTTGCCTTGGTCGCGCTACTGCTCTTGGCGTTGGCGTCGATCGTCCCCGCACTAGCGGGTGGGCCACCAACCATGCCCTTCCTGAACAGGACCTCCTGCGTGAGGATCCTGATTGCGCTTGAAACGACAAAATACACATTAAGAATAGCGGCCACATTAAGATAAATGAAACCGAAAATAAGCGGCATGTATTTTTGCAACATGGCCGCTTGGGGATTTGCTTGTGATGCCTGTGGGTTCCGGGCATTCAATCGGGCCATCTGCACATACTGAAGTCCCACGGCGCCAGCTACAAGGATGGCGTAGGGAATGTACATCCACATGGCCGAATGGTGGCTCAGAAGCTTGTCGGCGAAGTCGATGCCGCCGGACACGAGCTTCCCGTGGGAGGCAACAATATCCTGGTACATCTTCGACGTCGTGGAGATGTACCGGGGGTCGGCGCACTGGGCGAGATCGCACTTGCTCGGGTTCGAGGGTTGGAAACCCGCAGCGGTATACGTGTAGGGAAGCGCGGAGCCTTTGGCAACCATATTCGTGATTCCACGCACAACGCTGTAGAGAATGAAGAATGCGGGCATCTGCAACAGCATGGGCAGACATCCCGATGCGGGGTTTACCTTGTGCTCCTTATAGAGCCGCATCATTTCTTCGTTCAACTGCGCCCGGTTTTCGGCACCTTTATATTTCGCCTGGAGCTTCTTCATCTCCGGGCCAAGGGCCTGCATGGCGGCCATGTTCTTCGTGCTCTTCACCGTGAGCGGCGTGACCGCGGCCATGATCACGATGGTGAGCAAGGTCACGGCTACCGGGTAGCTCGGGATGATGGAGTAGAAGAACGCCAGGATGCCGGCGACGAACTTCAGCAGCGGCTGGGCGAGGCTGCCGATGGCATGGGTCAGGGAACTCACTGGGCTCTCCGATCAGGAACTGGGTCGAATCCGTGGCCGCCCCAAGGGGTGCAGCGGGTCAGGCGGCGGATGGTCAGGCCCGAACCTCTGACCGGTCCATGCTCCTCAAGAGCCTGACACGCATACTCCGAGCAACTGGGCAGGTAGCGACATCCTGTGGGCCGACCTGCACGAGCGGACTGATAGAGGTGGACGGCCCCGAGCAGGAGTTTCGTCGTTGCCGAGGGGGCTCTGGGGACCGGCAATGAACTCTGCGGGGCAACAGGAGTTGCCTCCGAGGTGGAAACGTCCATCATTGGGCTGGGTTCGGCGTCGTCCGCCGGGTGGCGGTGGCCTTCTCCAGTGCTTGGGTCATGGCTTCCTTCAGTTGCTCGAATGTCAACGATGGGCTTTCCGGTCCACATCGCACCAGGTACGCACCAACCGGAAGGTGTTCGGCCTTATCGGCGAGGACCGCCCGCATCCTGCGGCGCAGCCTGTTGCGGACAACCGCCCCACCGACCTTCCGACCCACCGCATAGGCAACTTCAGATCGCAACCAGGTCGGCTGTGGCACGAATCCCACCGAGATGGGCCCCGATCTACCCCTCACTGCACGTGAGCGCAGGTCGGCGTAGGTCTGGTGCGACTGAATCGGGGCCATCGGCGACCGCCGAAGGCGGTCACTGGTCACACCGACAGGCGTTGGCGTCCCTTGGCCCGACGCGCCCGAATCACTGCTCGGCCGGCCTTTGTCGACATTCGCTTGCGGAACCCGTGGGTCTTCGCCCGCTTGCGAACGTTGGGTTGATAGGTGCGCTTCATACATCCACTTCCTTCTCGACGTCTCCTGCACAGCCCTGGACAACGAACGCCGGAAGCCCGGCTCGACAGGGATTCGGTCATCAGGGACCGGGCAGTCGGCACCATGCTAGGCGCGAACGCGCTCTGCGCTCTACTCGGATCTCCTGAGCACGCTCCTCGCCGAGCGTGTACCGTTCCCGCTCTGGCCCAACTGTAGCCAGCTGGCAGTTCTTGGCCCTCGGAACGGGGGTCGACGGAACTGAAGAAAAAACGAGCTGAGTCACCGGGAATCCTCTTCGGTTGGCTCATTGACCATCGGCTGTCCACAGATGTGGATAACCGTGTGGACGAATTGCGCACGACGAGGGCGGAGACCCACGTGGACAAGACCAACGCGATGTGGACAACCTGCGCGGACGCCTTAAAAGAACAGGTATCCGAGGCTAGCTGGCACGCCTATTTGGCCGACATCTATCCAGTGAGCTTCACGGACGATGCTCTCGTGCTTGCCGTACCCAACACACTCATCCGCGATCGGGTCGATGCCAGGTTCTTGGGCCTCATCCAAGACACCGTGGTCACGAGCTTGGGTCGCGAGGTCGTGGTGCGGCTCGAAGTTGTGGCTGTCGAAGCCGTTGAGTACGAGGCCGAACCGACCTCTCCTGCTCCCGCCGAGACTGCAAGTTCGAAGGTGGCGAGCGCCAAGACGTCGTCGTCGTTCGGTCGCTCAGGAACACCGCAACCTCAACTCGATCCCCGCTACACCTTCGACACCTTCGTGATCGCCTCCTCGAACCGCTTCGCCCATGCAGCAGCTCAGTCTGTCGCCGAGACGCCTGCCCGGTCCTACAACCCCCTGTTCATCTACGGCGAGGCTGGTTTGGGCAAGACCCACCTCCTCCATGCCATCGGGAACTACGTCAACGAGCATTTTCCGGGCCGACATGTCCGTTATGTGACAACCGAGACCTACATGAACGAGTTCGTCGATGCCATCCGCAATGCAGCAACGGCAGAGTTCAAGCGCCGCTATCGCGAGTGTGACGTCCTCTTGATCGACGACGTTCAGTTCATGGAGCGCAAGGAGTCGCTCCAAGAAGAGTTCTTCCATACCTTCAACTCGCTGTACGGCGCCTCGAAGCAGATCGTGCTCACGTCAGACCGGCCGCCCAAGTCGATCGCCACCTTGGAAGATCGCCTGCGAAGCCGCTTCCTCTCTGGTCTCATCACCGAGGTCCAGCCGCCGGAGCTCGAGACTCGTCTCGCCATCCTGCAGACCAAAGCGGAGCGTCAGCAGGTCGACGTTCCTGATGACGTGCTCGAATTCATCGCATCCAACGTCAAGGACAACATTCGCGAGCTTGAAGGTGCGCTCATCCGCGTCACAGCGTTCGCCAGCCTGAACCGGCAGCCTCTGAGCCTCGAGTTGGCCGAAGACGTACTCTCCGACATCGTCGCAGCAGGCCAGCCTCGAAGGGTCACACCCCAGGTCATCTTGGATGCAACTTCGGAGACCTTCGGATTCAGCATCGACGAGCTCACCGGTCCCAATCGACGCCGTCCCCTTGTGACCGCTCGGCAGATCTCCATGTACGTCTTCCGTGAACTCACCGACTTCAGTTACCCGGCCATCGGCCGTGAGTTCGGAGGACGGGATCACGCCACAGTGATCCACGCAGTGACCAAGATCGAGGGCCTCATGAAGGAGCGTCGCCAGATCTACAACCAGGTGACCGACCTCATCGTGCGCATTAAGAGCGGCTCATGAGAGGATCCTTCTCATACTCAGCTTGTCATCAACCTGTGGAGAACCTCGTGTACAGGAAAGTTACATCTGTGCACCGATGCAGGGTTGTCCATAGCCTTCACCCGGCGACCGCCCCGGCCTACGGGCAACTCCGGCCTTCGGTGGAAAGCGCGTGGACGGATATGAGGCCCCTGAACTGGGAGAATGCCCGTTCATCCACAATCCACAGGGCTTATTACCATCACTACCAAATTCAATTAATTAATGAAGAAGCTGTCCACACAGAAAGGACGCATCCGTGAAGTTTCGATGCGAGCGAGACTCACTGGTCGAAGCCCTGGCCGTCGCCGGGCGCGCAGTGGGTCGAACAGGAGCAGTAGCACTGAGCGGACTCCGCTTGGAATCCACAGGGAACACCCTGTCGGTGATCGGTACCGATTTGGATCTCACGGTTCACGTCTCCACGGAAGCCATCGGTCTTGACGACGGCGCTTGTGTTGCACCGGCCAAGCTCCTGGCTGACATCGTCCGCAACCTTGAGCCCGGCGCTGTCACCATCGAGGCTGAAGGCGACAAGATCGAGATCGGAGCAGCTCGATCAAGGTTCAGCTTGCGAACGTTCTCCCTCGACGACTTTCCCAATATTCCTGAACCTGCTCCACCAGCAACATTCCTCTCGGCTGCAGCGCTGTCAGGAGCATTGCGCCAAGTGGTGCGAGCAGCCTCCAACGACGACGCCCGCCCGCTGCTGACCGGTGTCTTGATCGCCCCAGAGGGCACCGGCGTTCGGATGGTTGCCACCGACTCCTACCGCCTCGCCTTGCGAGATCTCGTTGGTAGCGATGCGCTCTCCGGTGCATCCCAGATCCTTGTGCCCTCACGAGCCCTCATGGAACTCCTTCGGATCTCCGGTCTCAGCACAACGGGTCGTAGTGGTGAAGGAGATGATGGTGAGGGCCCGATGGTCGGTCTGTCGATCAGCGAACGCAACATCACATTCACGGTCGGCGAGGTCAAGGTGTCGACCACATTGCTTGACGGCACCTATCCGGACTATCGCCAGCTGATCCCTGCGGAGTACCCCAACCGTTTGCATGTCGGGAAGGACTCCCTTCTTGACGCCCTGCGGCGAGTCCGGTTGTTGGTCAAGGACAACATGACGCCCGTGCGTCTGTCCATGCGCCCTGGTGGCGTAGATCTGACCGTCGTCTCCCAAGAAGTGGGAGACGCCAGCGAGACAGTCGATGCCGACTTCGAAGGTGAGGATCTGACCATCGCGTTCAATCCGACCTATCTGATCGAGGGAGTGGACGCCGTGACGGGAGACGTGGTGCTCCTCGAGACTGTCGACTCATCCAAACCGGCAACCGTGCGAGCTGCCGAGGACACCGAGTTCCGCTACCTCTTGATGCCCGTTCGCGTACCCTGACCGGTCTGTAGGCCGCCTCCTCGTGCACCTCGGCTCGCTGGCTATTACCGACTTCCGCATCATCGGATCCGCTCATCTCGAACTGGATCCAGAAGGAACAACAGTCGTCACCGGCAACAACGGTGTAGGTAAGACCAGCATCCTGGAGGCCGTCGCCTATCTGGCCAGATTGCAGTCGTTTCGAGGATCTCCCAAAGAAGCGTTGATCCGTCAGGGGTCTACTCAGGCCATCCTTCGAGCTGAAACCGAAGTTGAAGGACGACTGGTGAGCATCGAGGCGGAGATCAACACGAGTGGTCCCTCCCGCACTCTGGTGAACCGTCAACGCGTCAGGCGACGCATCGACCTCCACGACGCGTTGCGTGTCACCGTGTTCTCCCCAGAAGACATCGGTGTCGTCCGAAGTGGACCGTCCGAGCGCCGGCACTTCCTTGACGAACAGCTGTCGGTGGTTGAACCGCGTTCGTTTCGCTGTGCCGAAGACGTAGAGAAGATCCTTCGCCAGCGAGCCGCTCTACTGCGCTCCGCAGGGCGCACCCTGTCCGCTGATGCGGCTGTCACCTTGGAGGTGTGGGACGCCCGGCTCGACGAACAGGGCACGCAACTTGTCGTGGCCCGTGAGGAGTTGGTCCAACGACTCCTCCCCCTGGTCACCACTCACTACGAGCGCTTGGCCGGGGTCATCACCGATGTGGGAATGACCTACGTCCGTTCCTGGGATGGAGCATTGGGCGAAGCACTCCTCGGCGCACGAACCCAAGACCTCGCCCGGGGGGTGACAACGGTCGGTCCCCATCGCGATGAGTTGGACCTGACCTTGTCGGGTATGCCCGCCCGCACCCACGCATCTCAAGGTGAGCAGCGATCACTGGCCCTCGCCCTGCAACTCGCAGCCCACGAGTTGGCCACGACCACGGTGGGCACCGCTCCAGTACTCCTTCTCGACGACGTGTTCTCGGAACTCGACCCTCACCGCGCGAGTGCACTGCTGGCCGGCCTGCCTCCCGGCCAAGCCCTGCTCACGACAGCGCTCCCACCGCCACCCGAAGTACAAGCAGCACGGGTATACGAGGTGGTCGCGGGAGGCCAGATCACCCCGGCCTCGATCGCATGAGCCCCTTCGAGCCCGAACGACCGTCAGGGCCGCGACCACTCGACGGCTCGCTAGAGGCTCTCTCCCGGCGCTTCGGCATGGAGGGCGTGCAGGCCTCCTCGCGGATCTTTGCCAACTGGGAAGACATCGTCGGACCTGCCATGGCTGAACATGTCCGCCCGCTGCGTCTCACCCCCGAAGCCTTGGTGGTGGCCTGTGATCACCCGGCCTGGGCCACCCAGGTTCGCCGACTGGCCGACACCGTCTTGGATCGAGTGGCCGCCGAGACCAACACTGAGCGCCCAGCGTCCCTAGAGGTCCGGATTCAGCGCTAGGAGGTCCCCAACGACGATGAGGGCCAAGTAGGGAGAATCAAGCCGGTATGGGCCGTCGTGTCGCAACGGGGCGGTAGAGTGGTGCATTGGATCCGGGGGATGCCTGACGGTTCGGAGGTGCGCTGAGCGCATGTTCAGCGTCACTGGCGAATCGGCTCCCACTCGCTGAAGATGTGGAAAGGGCGCGCCTGTGGCGCAGAAGAAGGATCAGGTGGACGGAGGAGCAAACTCCTCGTACGACGCTGGCGACATCACCGTCCTCGAAGGACTCGACCCGGTCCGTAAACGACCGGGGATGTACATCGGCTCGACCGGCCCGACCGGACTCCATCACCTCGTGTGGGAGATCGTCGACAATGCCGTCGACGAGGCGATGGCAGGTCACTGCGACCTCATCCAAGTCACCCTTCTCGCGGATGGCGGCGTTCGAGTCATCGACAACGGCCGAGGGATTCCCACGGGTATCCACCCGAAATACAAAGACAAGTCGGCGGCGGAAGTCGTCTACACCGTCCTGCACGCCGGCGGGAAGTTCGGTGAAGGTGGCGGATACAAGGTCTCTGGTGGTCTCCACGGCGTAGGGAGTTCGGTGGTGAACGCCCTGTCGACACGACTGGTCCTGGAGATTGATCGCGATGGCGACCATCACGCCATGGAGTTCATCGACGGTGGAAAGCCGACCGGCAAACTCACCGTTACCGGCAGCGCACCTCGAGGCCGCACGGGAACCACCGTGGCATTCTGGCCCGACCCCGCCATCTTCGAAGAGATCGAGTTCCGGGCCCAGACAGTGGTCGAGCGCCTCCAGGTGATGGCCTTCCTCAACAAGGGTCTCGAGATCCGATTCGACGACGAGCGAGAAGACGGCAAGGCTTCTCAGACGTTCAAATACAAAGACGGCATCGTTGATTACGCCCGCCACCTGAACGCCTCAAAAGAGGCGCTCTTCCGCAAGGTCTGTTCGTTCGAGCAGAAGGAAGAGACGATGGAGGTGGAGGTTGCGCTGCAGTGGAACACCGGCTTCTACGACAGCATCCACTCCTTCGCCAACGGCATCTCCACGATCGACGGCGGTATGCACGAGGAGGGGTTCAAGAAGTCCCTCACCAATGTCGTCAACAAGTACGCCAGGGCCAAAGGGACACTCAAGGAGAAGGACGACAATCTCCAGGGTGAAGACATCCGCGAAGGTTTGACCGCCATCATTTCGGTCCGGCTCCAAGACCCCCAGTTCGAAGGTCAGACCAAGGGCAAGCTGGGCAACGTGCCCGTGAGGTCGATGGTGGAGCGTGCCACGAATGAAAAGCTTGCCGAGTGGTTTGAAGAGAACCCACGTGAAGCCAACCAGATCCTGCAGAAGGGCATGCTCGCCGCCCGAGCTCGTCTGGCCGCCCGATCGGCCCGTGACCTCACTCGGCGCAAGTCGGCGCTCGATGGAGCCGGCCTGCCCGGCAAGTTGGTCGACTGCTCCTCGAAAGAGCCCCGAGAGAGCGAACTCTTCATCGTGGAGGGCAACTCGGCCGGTGGTTCGGCTAAGGATGCCCGCAACCCCAGGACCCAGGCCATCCTTCCTATCCGAGGAAAGATCCTGAACGTCGAGCGTGCTCGCATCGACAAGATGCTGAAGAACACCGAGATCCAAGCCCTCATCTCGGCCATTGGCGCGGGACTGGCTGAGGACTTTGATGTAGCCAAGATCCGCTACCACAAGGTGATCATCCTGGCCGACGCTGATGTCGACGGCTCGCACATCCGGACCCTGCTGCTCACATTCTTCTTCCGGCAGATGAAGCCGTTGGTGGAAGGCGGGTTCGTCTACGTTGCCCAACCGCCGCTGTACTCCACGCTGGTGGGCAAAGAGAAGATCTACCTCAAGGACGACTCGGCCAAGGCGGCGTTCCTGGTCGATCATCCCAACCACAAGGCAGAGTTCCAGCGGCTGAAGGGCCTCGGCGAGATGGACTTCGCCGAGCTCCGCGACACCACCATGGATCCAGGCCAACGCTCGTTGCTCCAGGTTGCCGTTGAACAGGCAGCCATTGCTGACGAGGTGACGTCGGTGTTGATGGGGGAGGACGTGGAGTTACGTCGCAACTTCATCCAGACCAACGCCAAGGACGTCCGTTTCCTGGACATCTGACCGACGGGCACCCGGGCGACCGGGTTGCTCGCTGATACGACTGACGACGCAGACGGGGACAGTGCATGCCACGACGTGAGGCCCAGGGTTCGGACGGATCCGGCAGCGACGACGAGACCACCGGGTATATCGAGCCGATCGAGATCCAAGAGGAGATGGAACGCTCCTTCCTGGAGTACTCCATGTCGGTCATCGTCAGCCGAGCGCTACCCGACGTGCGCGACGGTCTCAAGCCGGTCCACCGCAGGATCCTGTACTCGATGTACGACCAAAGGCTCCTGCCCGATCGGCCGCACACCAAGTGCGCCAAGGTCGTCGGCGATGTCATGGGCTCGTATCACCCCCACGGTGACTCGGCCATCTATGAGGCTCTGGCCCGCATGGTCCAGGACTTCTCCATGCGGCACCCTCTCATCGACGGCCACGGAAACTTCGGTGGCACGGGACCCGATGAGGGACCGGCGGCCATGCGTTACACCGAGTGCCGGCTCCACCCTCTCGCCTTGCAACTCATGGAGGGAATCGACCAGGAGACGGTCGATTTCACCGGCAACTACGACGCCACCTCCGAAGAACCGACGGTTCTGCCCGCCCGGTTCCCGAACTTGTTGGTCAATGGTTCTCAAGGCATCGCCGTGGGCATGGCCACCAACATCCCACCCCACAACCTGGGCGAGGTCATTGACGCCGCCATTCATCTCCTCGAGCATCCCGAGTCCACTCCTGATGATCTGATGCAGTTCGTCAAGGGACCGGACTTCCCCACCGGCGCATTGATCTTGGGCCGTCAAGGCCTGCAAGACGCCCTTCGCACCGGTCGGGGCTCGATCAAGATGCGTGCGGTCGCCGAGATCGAAGACGGTCGTGACGGTGCGACCCGCATCGTGGTCACCGAGATGCCCTACCAGACGTCGGTGGCGACGGTAGCCAAGAAGATCGAAGACCTGGTTCGCTCAGGCGATCTGGACGGTATTGCTGAGGCTCAAGACGACTCCGCCGGTGGCAAGACCCGTCTGGTCATCCGCATCAAGCGGGATGCCAACGCCAACGTGGTCTTGAACAACTTGTTCAAGCAGACGCCCATGCAGACGACGTTCAGCGTGAACGCAGTGTCTCTGGTCGACGGTGTACCTCGAACCTTGAACCTGGCGCAGATGCTGACCCACTACCTGGCCCACCAGGTCGAGGTCGTCACCAGGCGGTCCGAGTTCCTGCTGGCCAAGGCCCGAGCCCGGGCTCACGTCGTCGAAGGCCTGCTCCGGGCCATCGACATGCTCGACGAGGTCATCGCCACGATCCGGGCATCTGATGACCGGCCAGCTGCGCTCGAGGCCCTGCGGTCAACGCCGTTCGACTTCTCCGAGGAGCAGGCCAACCACATCCTCGACATGACCCTGGCTCGCCTCACCCGCCTCGGTCGTTCGAACCTCGAAGAGGAACTGGCCAAGTTGCTCGAGGAGATCGCCGAGTTGGAGTCGATCCTCAACGACCCGGCCAAACTTCGCGGCGTCATCGCCACCGAGATGGGTGAGATCCGCGAGAAGTTCGCCAACGAGCGGCGCACCCAGATCACTCATGACCCGGGCGACATGAATGTGACCGACCTGGTGGACGACGAGGAACTGGTCGTCACCATGACCCGGGCCGGGTATATCAAGGCCGTTGCTGCGGACTCGTTCCGCACTCAAGGTCGTGGTGGTCGAGGAGTTCAGGGCGCGAAGTTGAAAGAGGAAGACCTCATCGCTGATGTGGTGCACACCTCTTCCCACGCCTACCTGTTGCTCTTCTCCAACCGAGGCAAGGTCTACCGCCTCCGCGCTCTTGAGATTCCGATGAAGGAGCGCACGGCGAGAGGCACGGCCGTCGTCAACCTGCTGCCACTGGCACCGGGCGAGAGCATCCAGGCCATCATCGGCACGCGTGACTTCCCTGAGGACAGCTACCTGGTTTTTGCCACCAAGCGGGGTCTTGTGAAGAAGACCGCGTTCAGCGAGTACGACAAGTCACGGCGCGAAGGATTCATTGCCATCAACCTCCGTGACGGGGACGAGTTGGTCCGGGTAGTGGAGACCCACGGCGAGGACGATCTGTTCCTTGTGACGATCTCGGGCATGACCATCCGGTTCAACGAAGGTGAAGTCCGAACGGTGGGACGTGATGCCGCCGGCGTGCGGGGTATCCGGCTCAAGTCCGAGGACGAGGTCGTCTCGTGTGACGTCGCCCGCGACGAGGCCGACATCCTGATCGTGACCGACACCGGTCATGGCAAGCGCACCAAGGTGGAACGGTTTAACCAACAAGGGCGCGGCGGCCAGGGAGTACGCGGCATCAAGCTCACGGCCAGCCGAGGGCGTGTGGTGGCGGCATTCATGGCCGGGCTCGATGATGAACTGCTGTTGGTCTCCACCTCCGGGGTGCTCATCCGCACCGCCGTGCGAGAGATCGCGAGCCAGGGCCGCGACGCCACCGGCGTTCGAGTCATGAACCTCGACGAAGGCGACGCCGTTGCTGCAGTTGCCCCGGTTGCCGCTGAGGACGAGGGAACTTGAGCCTGCACTGGAGCCGGGCCGGTAGGAACGCCGGTTCGGCAGTGGTGTAGCGTGTCCCTTCGTCCTAGGGGGCTATAGCTCAGTTGGTTAGAGCGCAGCACTGATAATGCTGAGGTCGCAAGTTCGATTCTTGCTAGCCCCACCACCAACCCTCGTTCGCAGGCCAACAGACCTGTGGTCCTCCGACAACGTTCAGTGCATCATCTCCGCCCTGACGTGCAGCCGTGAGGCCCTCCGCTCAGGAGGTGAATGCGCTGGTCGGATCACTTCACACGTGACCGACGTGGGCGCTCAGTCGCCGGCCAGGTAGGTGAAGTTAGGCCAGAGGTTCAGGTCGATCTGCGGATACCGTGCCACAAGGCGAACGACGTCGGGCTCGTAGAGCTCAGTCAGCAGATGGGCGAAGCCCGGCTCGATGTCGAGCTTGCTCCTCGTCACGTTGACTCCGGCTTGGAGTTGGGGTGGCACGAAGGTGTCGTCGAGTCCGAGGAACCGGTAGGTGGCAGCCACGTGGCTGGCTGGGTCGGCCACACACGCCTCATACTGCATGACCAACATCTCGGACGGGTCGTACTCGGCTTCCCAAGGCTGGAGGTCGGCAGAGTAGAACCCTCTGGCCAGGCTGCGATAGCGGACGTAACTGAGTCGGTCCTTGTTCATGTGCCGGGAGATGTCGGACTGGTAGCGCTCGATGGGATCTCGCAGGAGGATGAGAACCTTGGCCTTCGGGGCCGTCATCCTTAAGAGAGGAGGCAGGCGGTGCCAGAAGATGTAGGACGGAGTCCACTCTCCGGTGATTGATCCAGCGGGTCTCGGAAACCACTGGTGGTAGGGCGCGAGATCTTCTTCGGTCCACGTGCGGTCCCGGTACTTCTCGAAGAAGACCCGGTTGAAGAAAAGCAACTCCTTCTTCAACGGCCCGTGCATGTCAGGGTGGGCCAGGAGGAGGGCGAACCACCATGACGTACCTGACTTAGGAACGCCGACGCCGACGAAGTCCGGTGGTCCGACCGTCATGCCCTCTGGGCACGGAGGAGCTTGAGGTGCTTGGCCGTCTTCCCACGGCTGGTGTCGTCCGGTCTGCTTGAGCGCTCGACGTTGGATGCCGGTCGGCAGCTTCAAGAACAGATGGCGCGCTCGGTCTCGAGCATCCATCAGCGGTGCCTCGGAGTCACGGGGTGAACCACGGTGGACACGGTACTACGGCGCCTCTGGAATTCGGCGTGTCCGCACCGAGGTGCACCCAGGCTGCGCCTCTCCGCACCCCATAGGATCGACCTCGTGACTGCACCGCAGGCTGTCCCCCCCGAGATCAGCTGGTTTGGCGCACTGTGCGATGACGACTATGAGGTTCTCGGTGTCCCCGACCAGCGACTTGTGAGTTCGGTCGAGCACTGCGAGGCCATCGTGAGCGAGGCAGATCGCCTGGGTTTTGACAACGTGCTCTTGCCCTCTGGTTATGCGCTGGGCATCGACACGGTGGCCTTCGCCGCTGCGGTGGCTCGCACGACCAAACAGATCCGCCTGCTCGTCGCCGTGCGAGCCGGCGAGGTGTGGCCACCGCAACTTGCTCGCCAGTTGGCAACTCTCGACCATCTCCTCGGTGGTCGCTTGACCATCAACGTCATCTCGAGCGACCTTCCCGGTGAGTCGTTGGATCCAGGTCCCCGGTATCAGAGGACCATCGAGACTGTCGAGATCATTCGTGATCTTCTCGATGGTCGATCAACAGATCGATCCGGCGACTTCTACGACCTGCATCTGGATCCGCCACGGGTGGCGACGGTGTCAGGTGGCTGTCCTCCCATCTATGTCGGTGGACTCTCCGAGCATGCACGAGAGATGGCTGCGCGAGTGGCTGACGTCTACCTGATGTGGCCCGACACCGAAGAGCGTGTGGCTGCAGTGGTGGCCGACCTCCGTGCCCGAGCCGCCTCCCATGGTCGGACGTTGCGATTTGGCTATCGGGTCCATGTCGTGGTGCGCGAGACCGAAGGCCAGGCACGGGATGCAGCTCGCCATCTGGTCTCGGCACTCGATCCGGACGAGGGTAAGGCCATCCGCAGTCGGTCCCTCGACGCCACCTCAACCGGGGTGGCCCGCCAGGCCGAACTTCGAGACCTGGCCGATGCCGATGGCTATCTCGAATCGGTGTTGTGGACCGGCATCGGGAGGGCCCGATCAGGATGTGGAGCAGCGATCGTAGGAGATCCTTCCCAAGTGGCGACCAAACTCGAGCGCTACCGGGCCCTCGGCATGGATGCGTTCATCCTGTCGGGCTACCCCCACCTCGACGAGTGTCGGAGGTTCGCTCAGCTGGTGCTGCCGCTGCTCGAGCACGCACCTCTTTCGATCTGATCAGACGCCCAGCACCTCAGCCATCGTGATCGACCGCCCTTCGGCGATCGACCGCTGGGCGGCAACCCCGAGGGCCACGCTGGCCAGTCCGTCCTCCACCGTGACGCCGGGTCGCCCGCCCGTGCGGATCATCTCCACGAAGGCAAGGTGCTCCAAGTAGCTCGAACCGTGGTGGTAGCCGTGGTGGCCGACCCGGGGATCTTCGATCACTGCCTCGGTCACGCCACGCGCACCCTCACGGCGACGGCCGGTGCGCAGGATCCCACTGGGAAGAAAGGCCTCGACCTTGCCTTGGTCGCCCACGACGGCGATCTCTTCTTGGTTGGTGCTGGCCTCAGCGAACATGCAGAGGTCGAGTGAGGCCCGCACGCCGTTGTCGTACTCCACGATGACCAGGGCGTTGTCGAGGATGTCGGGAACCTCACCGAGATAGCGCTCATCGAGATGATTGACGTCTTGGCTCCCCGAGGCCAGTACGCGGATGGGCCGTGCATCGGCCAGTTGGTTCATCAAGTCGAAGAAGTGGCAGCACTTCTCCACGAGGGTGCCCCCGGTATTTCGGTTGAAACGGTTCCAGTCACCCACCTTGGCCAAGAACGGGAACCGATGCTCACGGATCGCCACCATCCTGATCTGGCCAACCGCTCCGGATCGCACGACATCGATGAGTGCAGCTACGGGAGGCATGTAGCGGTATTCGAGGCCCACCCAGACAGGCGCAGTGCGCTGGCGAGCTAAGTCCACGACTCGCCTGCAGTCGTCGACCGTGGTGCAGAGAGGTTTCTCCACCAAAACTGGCAACTCCGTTGCCAGGACAGCCTCAAGGACGTCGATGTGCGTCATGTTCGGAGTGGCCACGACGACTGCGTCACACAAGCCTGAGGCGAGGAGGTCGCGACCGTCGGTGAAGGCCGTCGGTGTCGGAGCGCCGATACGAGCGGCTTCGGCCGCGGCTCTCTCGAGTGACGGACCGTGGGGATCGGCGACGGCGACGACCTCGACACCGGGAAGGGCGTGGAGGTTTCGCACGTGTTCGAGGCCCATCATGCCCACGCCGATGATGCCGTAGCGGAGGGGTGACGAGGTGCTCACAGGAGCGGTGGCACCATGGCCTCGATCAAGCTTGGCCCTGGAGTGGCCAGTGCTCGCCCGAGCGCCTCGTTGAACCCCTCTGCGGTATCTGCCCGGGTCGCTGGAACCCCCAATCCGCTGGCCAACGAGACGAAGTCGAGGTCGGGCCGGGAGAGGTCCAGCATGTCTCGGGCCCTGGGCCCGGCTCCTTCGACACCGACTCGGTCGAGCTCCATGTTGAGCACGGCGTAGGAACGGTTGTTGAAGATCACCGTGGTCACATCTACGCCCTCTCGGGCCATGGTCCAGAGGGCCTGGAACGTATAGAGCGCACTGCCATCTGCCTCTAAGGCCACCACCCGTCGATCGGGTGCGGCCACGGCAGCACCGAGGGCCACAGGCAGGCCCTGGCCGATGGCTCCACCGGTCAGGGTGAGCCAGTCGTGGGGGCCCGCCCCGGAGGTCGAGCCGGGAGCGAACAAGGTCGATGTGGCTCCCTCGTCAGACACGATGGCCCCGTCGGGCAGTAGCGCGCCCACCGCCTGACAGACCGCCTGGGCGGTCAGGGCTCCACTGGGCAGGTCGGGACGTCCTCCCGTTTGACGAGGAGCAGCACCAGGCCGTGCCCCCGCCAGTTCGGCCAGTGCCGCCACGGCCTGTGCGGCATCGTCGTGAGGCGTCACTGTGGTGTGCACCGTGCAGCCCTCGGGTACGAGATCGCTGGCCTTGCCTGGATAGGCGAAGAACGACACCGGGGAAGGGGCATCGAGGAGCACGAGGTGACGGATCCCGTCGAGTTGCATGGCGGCGAATTCGGCGAGATAGGCGAGGCGATCCACCGGGACCCGACCGACCCCACGTTCGAGCCGAGCCGGGAAGGTCTCGGCGAACAGGCGCGCTCCCGATGTGGCGGCCAGATCGGCCGCAGCTTCCAACAAGGGCCCCGAGCAGACCCGGCCGCCGATGAGCACAGCCGCAGGCTCGCCTGATCGCAGCGCGGCGGCCGCCGCTTCGAGCACGGCGATGTCCGGCATCAAGCCGGGTGAAGGCGCCGTACCCAGACCTTCGACAGAGAGTGGAGCCACCACACCGCCCTCACCCCAGGAGACATCGGCGGGCAGGACGAGTGTGGCCACGGCACCGGGAGGCCCATGCGCCGCGATCAGTGCTTCGACGGCATCAGCACCCAGTGTGGCGGTGTCCTCTGAGGTCCACACCCACGGGGAGACGTTGCAGGCGGCTGAGGTGATGTCGGACTGCAGTGGTGCGTCATGACGCCGATGGGAGATGGCGTGGTCACCGACGATGGCCAGCACGGGGCTGTGCGCCCGTCGAGCGTTGTGCAGGTTGGCGAGTCCGTTGCCCAAGCCAGGTCCTAGGTGGAGGAGGACGGCAGCAGGCCGACCGGACATGCGTGCGTAGCCATCAGCGGCTCCGGTCGCCACGCCTTCGAAGAGGGCGAGCACGCCGCGCATCTCCGGCACGTCGTCGAGGGCGGCCACGAAGTGCATCTCCGAGGTGCCCGGGTTCATGAAGCACGTGTCGATGCCATGGTCGACCAACGTGCGGATGAGTGCGTGGGCGCCGTTCACGGGCGGGTCTCCTCGGAGTCAGGACCGCCATGGGCGAGCCGAGTGGAATGGGGCGGTAGTTCGTGAGACATCATGGTCGCAGGCTCGGCGTCGAAGATGGTGCCTGGGTTGAGGATGCCCGATGGGTCGAAGGCGACCTTGATCCGGCGCATCAGAGCGATCTTGGCCGGATCCTCAAGCTCCGCGAATGCTCCCATCTTGGCTGTGCCGATCCCGTGCTCACCCGAGACGGCACCACCCAGAGCCACGCCGGCGGCAATCACGTCATGGACGACCTGGTGGCGGACCTCAGGGTCAGCCTGGAAGATCGACAGGTGGACGTTGCCGTCGCCAGCATGTCCGCATCCGGTGATGAGCGTCCCCGACTCGCCGGCCACACGCCCTACGTGATCCAGGTACGCAGGGATCGACGCCCGCGGCACCACCACGTCGACGAGATCGTCTGCGCCGGCCGCCTTGGATACCCAGAATGCACCTTCGCGGGCTGCAATCAGATCAGCACCGGCATGGGGAGGGAGCACGTAGACATCATGTGCACCCAGGGCACTGAGTTGGTCGGCCAGTTGGGCCGTGTCCTCTTCGACCCGATCTTCGTGGTGGCCTTCGAGCACGACGACGAGGTAGGCGGCCGTCTGGCTTTTGATGTCAGCAGGCACGCCGAGGTCGAGGCTGGATGCTGCCACGATCCCGTCCATGGCCAGCACGTCGAGGTATTCGACAAGAAGTGGACCTACTCCGCTGGCTACCAGCGGCGGCACCGCCTCGGCGATGGCTTCGATGGAAGCGAAGGGGGCGAGAAGTGTCGCTCGCTGCGACGGCCGGGGATGGAGACGGAGGATCACTCGGGTGATCAAGGCCAGAGTGCCCTCCGAACCGATCAGCAGTTGGGTGAGGTCGTAGCCGCTGGTGGCTTTCACGAACCGACCGCCACACGACAAGACCTCGCCGGTGCCCAGCACGGCGTCGACGCCGAGGACGTGATGACGGGTGACCCCGTACTTGACGGCTTGCATGCCTCCGGCGTTCGTGGCGACGTTGCCTCCCAGGCTGGCCGAGTCCTCGCCCGGTTGCACGGGGTAGACGAGACCCAGCGGAGCGAGGGCGGCATCGAGTTGCGCCAGGGTCACCCCAGGCTCGACCACGGCCACATGGTTGGCCTGATCGATCTCCACGATGGTGTTCATGCGTTCGAACGAGACGACGACGCCATCAGTTCGAGGAACAGCCCCACCCGACAGTCCGGTGCCCGACCCTCGTGCCGTCAGCGGAACGGCATGGGCAACCGCGGCCCTGACGATGGCGGCCACCTCTGCGGTGGTGCCGGGGCGGACCACCGCACGGGGCCGTTGTGGCGATGAGACGAGAGACTCGTCGTGGCTGAAGTCATCAGACACGGACGGCCCGACGTCAAGATTGGACGGCCCGACGATGGCGGCCAGCGCGACGTCGAAGTCATCTGGCTGTGCTCGGTCCTCCACGGCCGCCCCCTTCTGCGTGTCTCCACGCTAGCCCTCGGGGTCGGTCGGCCTCTGGCTCACCCGGAGTACTCGGTAGTCCGGACCATCGGCCTCACGTGACCGATGTGGGTTCCCAGGTCGGGTCTCGCTACGCTGGCACCGTGCCTCTTTCCGCCGCTGTGGCCGGTACTGCCTGGCTGGTCGGGTCTCCACCCGCACTGGCCTCCCACGGCACCCTCACCCAGTGGGGGTTCCAGCCCTTCGCGCTGGTCGTGCTTGCTTCTGTGGTCATCGCAGGGGCTTGGTACGTGCAGGCCGCCTGGGCGCTGTCGGCCAAAGGGCGCAACTGGAGCAACCGGCGCACACTGGCATTCATCTGCGGCCTGATCGGCGTGGACCTGGCCCTGCAGTCTCCGGTAGCGGCTCTCTCGATGGCCCACTTCGAGGCCCATGTGGTCCAGCACCTCCTGCTCATGGTGGTCGCGCCGCCACTGCTGGCTCTCGGGGCACCCATGACGCTGGCGTTGCAGACCTCGAGCCGACGCACCAAAGTCCGGCTACTCCGCATCCTCAACTCTCGAGCCTTCCGGTGGTCGAGCCACCCCGCGCCTACGTGGGGGATGTACTACATCGCCATGTTCGCCTTCTTCCTCACGTCTGCCTTGGGCGTGGCCATGGAGCACATGTGGCTGATGGACGTGGTCAATGTGGCGTTCCTGGTGGCGTCGGCCCACTTCTGGTGGCCGATCGTCGGGCTCGATCCGATTCCGCACTGGCGGATGGGTCACGGGACCAAGATGGCCGCGCTGTTGATCGGTGTTCCCCTCGAGTCGTTCTTGGCCCTGGCCCTGTTGACCTCGACCCGGTCGGTCGCCCCGATGTACACGGTGGACGGCACCCACGCAGGCGCGGCCATCTTGTGGATCGGTGCCGAGGCGTTCACGGTGCTGGCGCTGATCCCGGTGTTCATTCAGTGGCTGCGCACTGAAGACCGCAAGACGGCTCGGCTCGATGCCGAACTGGACCGGTCCTACCTTGAAGCAGGTTCAGTCCTCACCCCGGTGGCCAACCAGACCTCACCGAGGACCACGCCAAGCCAAACCTGATGCCAGTGGTCGGGACCGAACCACGTCCGACGGTGGCGGGAGATCAGGGTGTTGCGGGTTGGAAGGTGTAGGTGAAGGGTGCTGCTTTGGGGGCATCAGAGAACACGTTCTTTCCCTTGATGGTGATCCCTACGAGCACCGACGAAGCACCGACCTGGACGGTCATGGTCCCCTGAGCCGGGAAGGTGAGCACCTTGCCCCCGGGCTGGACTCCGCTGGCCAGCGGTTGAGGAACCGATGAACTCGTCACCTGGATCCAGCAGTTGTTGCCCGTGGCCACGACCACGTTGAAGTGGGAAGTTGCCACGGTGTAGGTGGCGCTCGAGGCGTCTCCCCCGGCGGCCACCACGGGAGAGGCCTGCACCGGCCGAGTCGTGGTTGTCGTCGTTCCACCAGCATTCGAGGGAGTTGACGAGCCCCCCGGCTGGACCACTTGCAGGATGTGGGCATTGGCCAGCGTCTGGGGCTTTGTGGCCAGCATGACGAAGCCGGCCAGTACGACGAGCACCAGCAGACCCGCCAACCACGTCACCACCTTGAGGAACGTGGGAGCACGGAGCCTCCGGCGGGCCTTGGCCACCGATCGGCGACTTTGACGGAGTTCGGTGCGGGGCACGACCGGGAACGTTCCGGTAGGTGGGCCGGTGGACAGTCCTGCCCCATCGGTGGCGGGGAGCAGACCGGTCCGCCGACTGACGGCAGGAATCTCGCCGGTTTCGTGAAAGGCCCGCAAGTGCTCAGGGGCGCCACCCGCACCGGCCGTGGCTGCCACCACTCCGGTCAGGGCCATGACGTCGTCACCGTCAGCTGGAAGACCTGCAGCGAATTGAGAAGCCAGATCATCACCGTCAAGCCCGAGGAGAGTGGCGTAGCGGCGCACCGCGGAGACGGCCAGACCTGGGTGGTCGAAGGCCGAAGCCGAACCAGCCTCGAGGCACTCGATCTGAGTGATGGACCGGCCGAGCTGGTCGTGGACGGCTACCAAGCCCAGTCCCTGAGCCAGGCGCGCCTCGCGCAGCGTGGTTCCGATGTCGACCGATGACGTGACCTCTGGCACGGCCGAACCGGCCCCACCGCGGGTCCTTCCTCGTGGCCGGATCACCTGGTCTCCTCTGACATGCGCTTCGGTCCCAAGCGTACTCCCCGAGGGCCGTGGTCCGGCTGACCCTGGCGACAACGTGATTTTCAGGATGGAGCTGATGGAATGTCCAGCGACCTTGTGGAGTTGGACCATACGAACGGTTGGATCGAGGACCCCCTCGTCGCCGTGAGGAGCAAGTCCATGCCTGCGGTGACCGTCGATGACGTGCTGACCCTGCCCAAGGTGGCTGACCCACGAGGGCCTGACATCGCCCCCCGCCCTGTCCTTGGAGTGGCCACGGCCCCGTCGGGTTTCGAGGGCGAAGGTTTCCCTGTTCGTCGGGCCTTCGCCGGAGTGGATCAGCGCTACCTCGACCCCTTCATCCACATGGACCAGATGGGTGAGGTCAACTACGCCCCGGGCGAAGCCAAGGGAACGTCCTGGCACCCGCACCGCGGTTTCGAGACGGTCACGTACATCATCGACGGGACGTTCGCCCACCGGGACTCCATCGACGGAGGCGGTCTCATCAGTGACGGAGACACCCAGTGGATGACAGCGGGAAGCGGGATCCTCCACATCGAGGCCCCACCCGAAGAGCTGGTGGTCTCTGGCGGGCTGTTCCACGGCATCCAACTCTGGGTGAACCTTCCGCGGGTCGACAAGATGATCGAGCCGGCCTACCAAGACATCGGCCGGGACAGCATCACCTTGGTCAGCACCCCTGACGGCGGGGCACTGCTTCGCATCATCGCTGGTCGCGTGGCCGAGCATGTGGGGCCGGGCTCCACCCGGTCACCCATCACCATGGTGCACGCCACGTTGGCCGCCGGCGCCTCGATGACCATTCCCTGGGATCCCACGTGCAATGCCTTGGCCTACGTGTTGGCTGGCCAGGGCACCGTGGGCACCGAGGGCCATCCGGTCCAGACGGGCGAACTCGCCGTCTTCGGTGATGGCGGTTCGATCACCGTGACCGCTGCCTCACGTCCCGAAGGTCCCTCCAGCGACCTCGACATCTTGCTACTCGGCGGCCAGCCGATCCGTGAGCCAGTCTTCGCCTACGGACCCTTCGTGATGAACACACGAGCCGAGGTGGCCCAGGCATTTGAAGACTTCCAGGCTGGGCGGATGGGGCGTATCCCTGACGAATGAGGCGGCGCCAACGTCAGGCGTGGTGGACGGGTCAGGCTGCAGTGTGTTCGGGGGAAGCCGCAACCACATCGAAATCGGTCGGTCGGATGCGCAAGGTCTCCCACCAGTAGCGGATCGTCCACGTCGGCCAGTTGTTGGTGATGCGGCCTGACGCTGACTTGTACCACGACGTGCACGATCCAGCCCACGCCGTGTTTTGGACCAGGTGTTGGGTCCGCTCGTCATCACGTCGATAGGCACCTTCCCCTACGGCAACCGTGGTCCCCACGCTCCCGGCAGCCACCTGGAGGGCCACGGCTTGGAGGGCCAGATTCAGTTGGCGCTCGATCATGAACAAGATGGAGTTGTGTCCGAGGTTGGTGTTGGGCCCATAGAGGAGGTAGCAGTTGGGGAACCCGGCAACGGTGAGCCCTAAGTAGGCGTGGGCCCCATCGGCCCAGGCATCAGCCAAGCTGGCACCGCCGACACCGGTGACCGGTAGGTGGGACAGGAAATTTGTGGTCTCGAAGCCCGTTCCGTAGATGAGGACATCGACATCGTGGCGGGCGCCGTCGGCGGTGATCACGGCGTCAGGCTCGATTCCGATGATGGCCTCGTCCACCACGGCGACGTCAGGTCGGAGCAGCGTGGGATACCAGTCGTTGGAGATGAGAATTCGCTTGCAGCCGATGGGGTAATCGGGCACCACGGCGGCATCGGGCAGACGGTCGGAAACCACGCCGTCCCGAATCCCCTTGGTGAACATCTCCCGGAGTTTGCGACCGGCCAGGCTGTCCTTTTTCAGCCACAGCCATCGAGATTCGAGCGATACGTAGATCCAGGCCCGATAGGCGCGCTGGATTGGCCGGACGTTGTTCAGGACGGTCCTGGTGGTGGCCCGGTAAGGGTGGTCCTTCTTGGGACCCACGTAGTTCGGGCTGCGTTGGAAGATCGTGGTCGAGGCCGCCTGGGCGGCGACCTCTGGCACGAACTGGATTGCACTGGCACCGCTGCCGACGACGCCCACTCGTTTGCCGGCCAGGTCGGTGCTGTGGTCCCATCGAGCCGAGTGGAACGCCGGCCCGGAGAACGTGTCGCGTCCGTCGATGTCGGGAAGGTAGGGACGGTTCAACTGCCCGCATCCGATGAAGACGGTATCGGCCGTGATGGTTTCTGGTCCTTCTGAGCCGGTCACGGCGAGCCGCCAGGTCTCCGAAGCCTCGTCGAAGGAGAGTTGGTCGACCGAGGTGGACAGCCGAAGGTGCGGGCCCAAGTGGAAGCGGTCGACCAACTCCTCGGCATAGGCGAGGATCTCGGGCTGTTCGGCAAAGCGACGCGACCAGTCCGTCTTCGGAGCAAACGAGAGCGAATAGAGGTGGGAAGGCACGTCACATGCCGCACCCGGGTAGGTGTTGTCCCGCCAGGTCCCCCCTACGCCGTCTGATTGCTCGATGATGGTGAAGCTGCGAACCCCAGATCGGGCCAGTTGGATGGCGGCGGCCAGTCCGGAGAAGCCGGCCCCGATGATGGCCACACGGGGGAGAGGACGACCGTCGACCTTGGCTCGACGTACCTGGTCCTCGAAGGTGCGCTGACCTATGTCCAGAGCCATGGGCCAAGACTAGAACCGGGGAGTCCGGTCGGCACTCTCACGCCATCTGGGGCGCGTGGACTAGGTGGCTTGCCTTCGACACGTGTGATCACCAGACTCGTGACATGGTCGGGGGAAATCACAGCGACGAGCACGACCCTGCTGATCTTGGGAAGTCTGGTCCCGAGCAGGCCGGAGCCGCGATGGATGCTCGAGATGTAGCCGGACGCGAGGCGTCGCGTCTCGGACGGATGCGCGGGGCTGCGACCTCGGCCTTCCGGTCCCTTCTGGCCCCCGCCGGGCTCCCCGGAGATGCCTCCCGCCAGCTTGAGGCAACGTTGGGTGGTGTCGTCGACGAAGCACTTTCGCCGGGCCCGGGACGTCTGCGGCGGGTCAAGGCTCGGATGGCCGGTGCACCCGATGAACTGCTGACGTGGGCGTCGACCTATGTGCTCGACCATCCTCTCCCCGTCCTGGAGCGCGACGACGTGGCCGAGTTGTCAGCGCGCCAGACCAAGTACATCTCGGCTGCAGTCGGAGGCCTCCAGATCGCCTTGCTGGCTGCTACGGCTGCCACGTTCGAGTCGACCCTGGTGCCCGCACTGGCCGTCGATGCGGTGGTCGGACAGGTTGCCGCACTGGTCCACGGGTTTGCTGACTGGACGACTACGGCCTCGTTCCTGGTGCGGAGGCTGCGGGCTGAAGGCCTGGACGTCACGTCTGCGGAACTTCGTCGCCTCACCACCGCTGCGCTGGTCAGCCGGGGCAAGGTGATCGACCCGGGGATGCTGCCAGTCTCGACCGAAGGTCGTCTCGTCCGGCGATGGGCTGGCAGCGGCTTGGTCGACGCCCTGCCGTTCGGGTCTTCGTTGGGCCGAGCTTCGGTCAAGGCCGCCGGCCGGATCGAGGCCACCGACCTCGGAGCACTGCTGGCTCAGCTCAGATCGTCCGCCGCTGGCTGACCCGAGTACCGGGTTCGACTACGTCGGCTCGGATTGGGGTTGATGTCGTGGTGGCGCTATCAGAGGACCTTGGCCAGGAACGACCGAGTCCGCTCGTGGGCCGGCTCGACCAGCACCTGGCCGGGCGCACCGGACTCGACGACGTGCCCGTTGTCCATGAACACCACGGTGTCGGCCACCTCCTTGGCAAAGCCCATCTCATGGGTCACGACGATCATGGTCATACCTGATGCGGCGAGGTCCTTCATCACATCGAGCACGTCGCCGACCAACTCAGGATCGAGAGCGGAGGTCGGCTCGTCGAAGAGCATGAGCTTGGGATCCATCGCCAGAGCCCGGGCGATGGCCACGCGCTGCTGCTGGCCACCGGAGAGCTGATTGGGATAGCTGGCCAGTTTGTCGGCCAGGCCAACTCGTTCGAGGAGTTCGGCGGCCCTGGTCTTGGTCGGGCCAGTCGGGGCCCTCTTCACCCAGAGGGGACCGGCCATGACATTGTCGAGCACAGACAGATGAGGGAAGAGATTGAATCGCTGGAAGACCATGCCGATCAGGGCACGCGAAGCACAGACCTCACGGTCGCGCAGCTCATGCAACCGATATCCAGATTGGCGGTAGCCCACGAGCTCACCGTCGACAGCCAAGGTCCCTCCGTCGATCTTTTCCAGGTGGTTGATGCATCGCAGGAATGTGCTCTTACCTGAACCGGACGGGCCGATGAGACACAAGACCTCGCCCCGGCCGACGGTCAGGTCGATGCCTTTGAGCACCTCGAGGCGGCCGAAGGACTTGCGGACGCCTCGTGCCTCCACCATCGGTGTCTGTGGGCGGGCGTGCTCAGTCATGAGGAGCCACCCAGGGAATCTCGGTAAGAGGCGCCACTGGCGCGGCGGGACGCTCCCGACGGAGGGCAGAGGTGAGCCGCTGGAACGGCGTGGGCGGAAGCTGGCGACTGGCTCCACGGGCGTAGTAGCGCTCCACGTAGTACTGACCGATGGTCAGTAGGGAGGTGAAGAAGAGATACCAGAGGCTGGCCACCAGCAAGAGCGGCACCACCTGGTAGTTGGCGTTGGAGACGTTCTGGGTGGCCTGAAAGAGATCCGTGACGGCAATGGCTGACACCAACGACGTCGTCTTCAGCATCGAGATGGTCTCGTTGCCGGTGGGCGGGATGATCACGCGCATGGCCTGGGGGAGCACGATGCGTCGAAGGGTCTGACTTCGGGACATCCCCAATGAAGCAGCCGCCTCCGACTGGCCTTCGTCGACCGCGATGATGCCGGCCCGGACGATCTCCGACATGTAGGCGCCTTCGTTGAGGCTGAGACCGAGTGCCCCGGCGACGAACGCTGTGATCAGCGTTGTCGAGTTGAAGGTCCACAGAGCTGTGCCGAAGGGGACGCCGAGGGTCAGATGGGGATAGAGGTAGCTGATGCCGACATACCAGAAGGTGAGTTGAACCAGCACCGGGGTTCCCCGGAAGAACCAGATGTAGAGCCAGGCTGCTCCGGACAGGAGGCGATTGGCCGACAGCCGCATGATGGCGAGCAAGATGCCGAGCGACACCCCCACCGCCATGGCGATCACGGTGAGTTCGAGAGTGACCAGCACACCCCGCATGATCGGGGCGTCAAACAGATACTGATTGACGACGCCCCATTGGAACCTGCCCTCGCGGGTTCCTCCTCGGGTGAGGTGCGAGAAGACAAGTGTGTTGAACAGCATGGCCGCCAGGACCAGGATGCCGACGCTGGCCATCCAGCGCCACGGGTGGCGGACGGGCACCACGGTCATGGAGGAGCGACCATCCGCCACGCCCCCGGACGATGCCGGAGGAGTGGCGGCGGTATCGCTGCTCATGGTGCTTCCCGGGTTCCGGGGACGGGCGTCAGCTGGTGGCGCCGTTGATGGTGGCCGTGGTCAGGGCCCCGGCCTGCACGCCCCACTTCGTCAGGATCTGGTTGTAGACCCCGTTCTTGATGATGGTGTTCAGCGCCGCTTGCACGGGAACCGTCATGCCGTTGCCCTTGGGAAGGGCGAGGCCATAGGGAGCGAGGTTGAACGCCGATCCCGAGAGGGCGAACATGCCATTCGAGGTCGACACGATGTAGCCAGCCACCTGAGAGTCCACGAACCCGGCGTCAGCTCGACCGCTGGACACGGCCAAGTTGGCCTGGTTCTGGTTGTTGAACACGAGCACGGTCACATCGCCGGTGTTCTTCTTCTTACACGAGGCCGCCTGAGCCTTGGCGTCCGTCTCCTCGGTGGTGCCAGCCTCTACAGCTACCGAGTGCCCGCACAGTGACACCAGTCCGGAGAGGGTCACGTTGCTACCGGTCTTGACGTAGAAGGCCTCGCCCGCGGTGAAGTAGTCGACGAAGTCCACAACCTTCTGGCGGGCCTTGGTATCGGTGAAGGAACTAGCACCCATGCCGTACTTACCGGACTGCAGGCCAGGGATGATGGTGTCGAAGGTGGCGTTCTCGATCTTGGGCGTCAGCCCCATCGTTTGGGCGAGCGCGTTGGAGAGATCGATGTCGACCCCGACGATGGTCGTCCCGTTCGACGCGTACATCTCCATCGGAGGGTAGGAGGCATCGGTGGCCACCACGAAGTTGCTGCTCGACTTGACCGATGCAGGCACCTCGGCGACGACGGTCGGGTCCGCCTGCTGGGTTGGGATGACCTCGGTGGGCAGCGGAGCGGTGGTTGCCGTGACAGCCGGGGCTGCAGTCGTGTTCGATGACGATGACGAGTCCGACGAACAAGCAGCGCCAAGCAGGGTAAGTGCTCCTAGAGCGACGCCAGCGCCGATCTTGGAGGCACTCCGGGGAACGAGGGACAACAGGGGACCTCCAGAGTTCGTTGGTGCGATGGACAGAGTGTGCCACGTGGAGCGGCACAGGGTCTGGACGCGTCGTACCCGGCCGGGTGATCGGCCGGGTACGCGGTCTTGACGAGCGATGGGGTGGTCAGGTCGTACCTGCGCCACTCCCTCCGACTCGCTCGGCTTCTCGGTAGTAGTTCCGCCAGATGATCCGATACACCCGGCTCCACCTGGGGATGGAACGCAGACCGGGGATCATGGGGACCAGGGCCAACAGGATGGTCAGTCCGATCATGATGGCGAACACGTAGACGTCGGCATTCGAGGAGTTCCCGATAGCTGGAACCTGATACCAGAGTGTGTAGAGCCACAGCCAGGCTTGACCCGGGTAGCTCCCTGTCTCGTTCATCATCCCCCACTGGTCGCCGCCCAGATGTTGGGCCTGGGCGAGCGAGTTGAGATAGGCGCCGTCGGCGATGAACAGCAGTGGCTTGGTGTAGTCGGTCCCGTAGAACTGGCGTGAACTGAGCAGCGATCCGTCGAGCGCACCGCTGGTGGCCATGGAGGTCAGGCCAGAGATGATGGTCCCCACTGGACCGTAGTCACCGCTGGGTACGACGAGTTTGCCGTCGACCAACGTGGCTTTGGCCACAGCATCCTCGTAAGCCGAGTTCCAGTTGGCCTGCTGGTCCGGACTGGCGTTGCGGTACTCGGTGACCGCTGACTGGATCTGCGGATTTCCCGTCAGGGTCGACAGGGGCCCGAGGACGAAGTCCTCACTGGTGTTGATGGGATGGTGGACGCCGGCCCAGTGCTGGAGTCCGAGCGGTCCGAGCTTGGGCCCTGGATCAGTGGTGGTGTTATACGGAGGTCCGTAGGTGGCCGTGCCGCTGGTCCCGTCGAGTTCAGTGATGGCGGTCTGGGCGAAGTCGACCTGTCCGGGCGAGTTCGCTCCGGTGTCGGGGTTGGTGAATGCCGAGGTGGTCGACCATGACTTGACGGTCACCGGCGTGTCATCGGGTGAACCGAACAGCACGGCGAGTCCGATGATCAGGAGTGTGACCACCACCAGGGCGATCAGGAACTCTTTGACCAGGTCATAGGGCGTGTAGGCGCCCTTCCACTCGGCGACGTCTCGGTCGGCCTTGAACGGCCGACCCGCATTGTCGACGGTCGTAGCGCTCATGCCTCAACTCCCGTCTGCTCGTTGCCGATTCCCACAGGTTCTGCATCGTCCGCTCTCCCCTCAGGGGCGAACGGAGGAACCACACCACGCAGTCGGACCATCAGGACGTGGACGCCGACGAGCGCAAGCACGCACAGGGGCAAGAGGGTGATGTGCCACATCAGCATCTGGCCGAAGTTCGTCACGTTGAAAATGGCACCCGCTCCGGTGGAGTTGATGCCGTCCTTGGCTTGGGTGGAGATCCACTGGGAGTCGAAGTTCTGCTGGGACAGATAGCCGGTGAACGCTGCACCGACAGAGACGAGGAAGCTGATGACCCCGGTGATCCAGGTGGTCCGACGACGGCCACGCCAAGCAGCCATGAAGAACTTGCCCCAGAGGTGGATGATCATGGCGAAGAAGAAGACCTCGACGCTCCACAGATGCAGGGAGTTGACGAACAACCCAGTTGTCGAGGAGTGCCACCAGTTGGGCCCCATGATGGCCAGGACCAGGCCCGTGGCGATGACCACCACGAGTGCGGCAATCGTGACGACTCCGAAGACGTAGATCCACGAGGCCACATAGGCCGGCTGACGGTCCGGCATCAGTTGTTGGGGTGGCAGTGCCTCAACGGCGGTATGGCGCAGTTTGGCTGTCCACTGGGCGGCATCTTCGGGCCGATCTGCCGAAGCGGTCGGTGTCGGGACTGGGCGCATCGGCTCGACCGGTGTTTCGTCGGTGACGGTCATCGCTCGCCGCCTTCCTGTGATTTGTGTGCCTTGAAGGGAATGAAGATGGCGGCCAAGAACACCAGGACCATCAAGACGATGACGATGACGTTGGCCACCGAGATCTGGATGATCCACCAGTGGATGTAGTGGTCCGGTGTGTTCAGGTTGATGATGCTGGCGACCAGGGTCACCAGTACTGCGCCGAATGCGTGCATGACGATCGACCTCCTGGATGGCGAGGCTAAGGAAGTCGGAGTGCAACACCTAGAGCCAAAGGTCCCCGCTCTAGAGGACTTCGTCCTCCTGATTCCGGCGATGCACCCGATGGCTACGGTGGCTCGATGCCGGAATTCCCGCCTGTGAGCGCCCATGCCGAACCGCGCAGTTCCCGAGGAGTCGTGCCCCGTCAGTTGGGGCGAGGCGTGGTGGTGGCACCCGATGCACCCGCCCCAGTGGGTTGGGAAGACATGGGTTGGGAAGGCATGGGATGGGAAGGCATGGGATGGGAAGACGTGCCTCGGCTGATCATTGGACCTGCGGACCTGATCTCCCCCGAACGAGCAGTCAGCCAACTCCATGACGCGTGGTCGGCTCGCCAGCCGATCGTCGTCGAACTTGCGTGTGATCCAGAGGAACTTCGCCAACCCGAGACATGGACCGGTGCGCTGCACTCCCTGAGCCCGTCGTTCACGTTGTGGCGCGAACGACTCCAGTTCCTGGTCTGGGCCAACAACTACGACGCCCGCAACGAGACCCTTGTCTGGTGGCACGGCCGCAAGGCGGCTCGGCTGCTGGCGGCCCAGGGTGTGACCGAGTTGGCCCTCGGTGTTGATGGCGACGGAGACGTCATGACCATCGATGGCGACCGCCTGTGGATCGATGGCGGCCCGCCAGATCCTCCCTTGATCGAGGGAGGTGCAGGCATTGTGCACCGGTGGTCAGCCGAGGAGGGCCACCTCGTGGTAACTCGGGACCTTCACCCTGATGCACCACTGGCCCCAGATCAGTTGGCGGCCGTCGACCATGCATCGGGGCCGGCGCGGGTGATTGCACCCGCTGGCTCAGGCAAGACCCGGGTGCTCACCGAACGCGTGCGCTTGTTGGTCCGTCGCGGCAACCTTCCGGGCACCATCACTGCGTTGGCCTACAACACCCGGGCCGCCGATGAGATGCGCCAACGTCTCACCGATGTTGTCGGGTCCAGCGGACCGCACCTGCGAACCCTCAACAGCGTCGCGCTGTGGATCTGCGCGTCGTTCAGTCCTGACGGGCCACCGCGGGTACTCGAGGAGATGGGCGCCCGAGACCTCGTGCAGGAGATCTTCACCGTCCGACGACAGGCCAACGCGGACACCACGGCTCCCTATCTGTCGGCACTGTCGACCGTCCGTCTTGGCCTGGTAGATCCAGCCGCAGCCGAAGAGGCCTGGCCCGACGCTGTCGGCCTAGCTGACGGGTTCGATGAGTATCGAGCCGCGCTGCGTGAACGCAACCAGGTCGACTTCGACGAACAGATCTACCGAGCCATCGAGATTCTCCTGGCGAACCCGGAAGCCAGGGCTACCGCCCAGGCCCGTTGCCGCCGACTGCTGGTCGACGAGTTCCAGGACCTCACTCCGGCCCACCTCTTGCTGGTCCGGCTTCTCTGCGCGCCTGGATTCGACTGCTTCGGTGTAGGCGATGACGACCAGGTCATCTACGGCTATGCCGGGGCCACCCCCGAGTTCCTGGTCGACTTCGCCGCCTACTTCCCGGGAGCGACCGACCACCCCCTCGAAGTCAACTATCGGTGCCCCCCTGCTGTGGTCGGTGCTGCTCGCCACCTCCTCACCCGTAATGCTGATCGAGTGGCCAAGGTCATCCGGTCCCCTGAGGGGGCCCGAGATCTGGTGCCCGCCACGACCGGACCGTTGACAGGCGGTGGGGCACTTGTCGTGCGCACCGTGCCCGGCGACGCCATGGCTGAGTACGCCATCGACATCATCCGTCAGTGGCTGTCCGATGGCGTCCCAGCATCCGACATTGCCGTACTGGCCCGCGTCAATGCCGCGCTGCTGCCCATGCAGGTGGCGTGCCAAGAGTCCGCAGTCCCGTGCACCACTCCGCTCGGGATCCAAGCCTTGGGCCGCACCGGCATCCGCACGGCCTTTGCCTACCTGCGCATCGGTGCGGATCCTGGCTCGATACGACGCGAAGACATACGTGACACCATCCGACGGCCGTCTCGAGGGATTGCCCCCATGGTGGTGGACATGGTGACCAAGCGGTCCACCACGTCGGTGGCCGATATCCGGCGTCTGGCTGGACGCCTCACCGGACGCGACAGTGCCAAGCTCGTGACCTATGCCGATGATCTCGAGTTGGTGGCCCGGGCGGTGACTCGGTCGACGTCCGATGCACTCGAGGCCGTGCGGACCGGGATCGGTCTCGACGCCACCTTGTCAGCCCTCGATGGATCCCGTGCTGGTGCTGACCGGTCGACCCATGCGGACGATCTGGCTGCCCTGCAATCGCTTGCCGCCTTCCATCCCGATGCTGCGACGTTCGCCCATTGGCTACGAGAAGTGGTCAGCCGTCCTCAGGCGTCGGGCCCGCTGGTCGAACTATCGACCGTGCACCGAATCAAGGGGAAAGAGTGGGGGCATGTGCTCGTCGTCGGCGTCTCTGACGGCGTGCTCCCTCATCGGCTGAGCGACGACATCGAAGGCGAGCGTCGGATCTTCCACGTCGCCCTCACTCGCGCCGACACCCAAGCTGTGGTGATCGGCGACGTTGCTGCACCATCTCCGTTCCTCGGCGAACTCGACCATGACGGCACGCCACCGCTCCGCCGTGCACCCAAGGCAACGGTCGCCTCGCAGCGTCGAAGCGACCGCTCGGCGCAGCGGACAACCCCGGTCACAGGTGAGGCGGGGCCTGTCGAGGCAGCGCTGCGCTTGTGGCGGTCGGAAGTGGCTCGAAGAGAAGGGGTACCCGCCTACGTGATCCTCAACGACCGCGAACTAGGTGCTGTGGCCGAGCGTGCCCCAGCCACGTTGACCGAGTTGTCGGCGTGCAAGGGAATGGGCCCGATCCGCCTCGACCGGTGGGGCGCAGACATCCTGGCCATCGTGGAGCAGGCCGTCGAGGCTGCGGGCAACTGAGCCCTCAGCGCCCCCTGGGCACCGGCGAGGTGAACGCCGCTAGATGCACGACCTCGTCGTCGTAGCGGAGCCCCGCCCCGACCACCGCACCATCGAGCCGGAAACCGTCTGCCATCCCGCCACCGGGAAGGAGCGATGTCGACGCGCCGTCGACGAGTTCCAGGAATTGGTAGACGGATTCGGTGGCGACGTAGCTTGCTTCCATCTCGTCAATGGAGCTAGCTCTCCCAGAAGAATCCAAGGCGTGGCCGATCAGGATGCCCGGTAGATGGCGGGCCAGAGCTGCGGGCCGATCGAAGATGTCCATGCCCGCCACCTGATCACCGATGACACAGACGAGACCGGTCTGCCCGTCCTGCGCTACCAGGTGTTCCAGGTGGGGCATCAGGAGCGACGCTCGTTCCTCGATGGAGTCGCACAGGTCGCCCCCTTGGGAGGAAGTCGACTCCAGGATCGATGCGCACGCGAGCCACGCCGCGTCTTGGTCAGCCTGACTGAGGTGTGGATCGGGCCCGCCGGCACGGACGGTGTCGGCAAGTACTGCCCGCACCGAACCTGGAGCGCTGCGGTCGGTCGGGGACAAGGGCCCGAACGGTCCCCAGCGCTCGGGGTCGACCCCGGCCACCGACACCATGACCACGGCTCGAGGAGGACAGAGGATGCCAGAGGAGACGACCCGTGACTGTGCACCACCGAAGACAAGGGTGCCGTTTGGAATGAGCACGGGCGCCACGGCCAGGTTGGTGGCGATCACGGTGCTTAGATCGGGAGGATTGAGTTCGTCACACTCGAGGAGGCCGCTTCCGGTTGCCGCTGCACAGGTCAGATACGACAGAGATGACTGCGTCGGACTGAACAGCGGGAACATCTGGACCGGACCGACCGCCACCGGATCTCCCACCGTCACATCGCGCGCCAAGGAAAGCACCGCCGCTCCTTCTGCCAGGTTCACCCACCCAGGTCCGCCGACCTAGTTGCAATACCAAGTAGCAATCACAAGTCGCTGCAACGTACCACAGGGGGTCTTTTGGCCGTCGGTGTTGCCGCAGTTGGGTGAGCGGTGCTCAGGCAGGAGCAGGGGTGAAGCGCAAGGGCAGGACAGCGGGCCCCCAGATGCCAAAGGTGGTGGGCTTCCATTCCACCGGTCCGTCGGGGGCGAGGTCGGGCATGCGCACCGACAGGAGGGTGAGCGCCTCTTGAAGTTCGGCTCGAGCCAGGGCCGCTCCCATGCAATGGTGAATGCCCGAACCAAAGGTCATCTGTTGGGTGGTGCGCTCACGGGAGATGTCGAACACCTCGGGAGCCTCGTAGGCATCGGTATCTCGGTTGGCCCCGGCCAGCGAGACCGATACCAGTGTGCCCTGCGGGAAGAGGACATCGCGATAGGTGATGTCCTCGCTGGCAACCCGGATTGTTCCCCGCACCGCACCGAGATAGCGCATGGTCTCTTCGACCGCTCGGGGCGCTAGCTCAGGCTGTTTGGCCAGCCGCGCCCACTGGTCTGGGTGCTCAGAGAAAAGGGCGAGAGAACAGCCCAACTGGTTGCGGGTGGTGTCCGTGCCGGCCATGAGAACAGCCACGGCCATCATGACCAGTTCGGGCGTCGACAGGCGGTCACCCGCCTCCTCCACGGCGATGAGCTCGCTCAGGAGATCGTCACCTGGGTTGCGCCGTCGCTGGGCGATGAGCTCTTCGACATAGGCGCTTAGTTCGTCCCCAGCCTTGCGGATCAGGGGCTGGTCTTCGGCCAGGTTCTGGTTGAAGATCCGGAAGATGTCGGTGGCCCATGCGGAGAACTGCAGCCAGTCCTCCTTGGGTGCCCCGAAAAGTTCGCAGATGATGGGGATCGGATAGGGCTCGCAGAGGTCAGCGACCACTTCGCTTCGCCCAGAACCCACGACCTTGTCCACCAAGTCGCCGACCACCTCACGCATGAACGGCCGGAACCGATCGGCGGCCGCCGGGGTGAAGGCAGGCGCCACAAGACGACGCAGACGGGCATGGTCCTCACCTTCCATACCCAGGATCGACGGCTGACGAGGTTCTTCGTCGGGATCGGGTTCAACCCCGTTCATCTGGGGGATCAATGAGAGAGCACTATGGAACCGCTTGTCTCGCAGGATGGCCACCGCATCGACACGCGCCGAGCAGGCGTAGCCGAGTGGGGTTTGAGCCAACCAATGATGGTTGCGGGCATCGGCCACAGCGGCCAGAGCTTCGGTCCGCTCCGAGCCGGCGATGTCTAGTTGTGGCAGGTCGAGGTCGTGCACCAAAGTGGCCATGCTGGTAACGCTACCCCTGCGGTCTGCCTTCTCGGCTGGCTAGGGTTCGACCATGGATGCTCACGAAGCTGCACGTGCCACTGCCGGACCGCTTGGCGGGGTCGGTGCCGGGTTTTACTTCTCCCCCCAAGCCGTGGCCCGTGCCACGGGGTGCGGCATCGATGTGGTCAGTCTGTATGCATGTGGACGCGGCGGGGTGCTCGGTGACGTGTCCGCCGATGAGGTCGACCGGGTATTTGCCTTCTTCAAGCCTGGGATGATTTCCGGCGTCGTCGAATCCGGACGGGCGCAAGCCACCGGAGACATCCTGGCTGCCCATGTGGCATCAGCAGCCGACTATGCGCAGGCCACGTTCGGAGGGATCGACCCCGTCGTACTCGGTGGATTCAACGAGGCCGCCCAGACTGTCATCGACGGTCTCCCGACAGGCCGTTGGCCGCTCGTCGATGGCTATCGAGCGCTACCCGTGCCCGAGGACCTGCTGGCTCAGGCCTACTGGCGGGCCGTGATCCTTCGCGAGGTGCGTGGCGGGGTCCACACCGAAGCGGTGGCCGAGTCTGAACTGAGTTTTGCTGCCGCTTGCCAGTTCGACCGAGGAGACGATTATTACCGGCTCCATGGGTTCGGCGATGACGACCGGGTCCCCGAGACAGACGAGGCACTGGCCATGCGGGCAGAGGTGGAAGAAGAGACCGAGGATCGCATGGCCGGGCTCTTCGACGTGCTTGATGCGTCAGGCCTCGAAGCGCTGGTGGCAGGGGCCCTCGCCTTTGAAGGAGCGGTGTTCGCTCCCGTTGCCGCCGACTGACTCCGACGCCATACTCGCCGGTTTCGTCACGTGGTGATGGAGGGTCGCATCATGCACGTCCTGCGGTGGATGGCCCCGAGGCATCTTGGCGTCAAGATGCGCGCAGCATGCCTCCTCATGCATGGGGAATCTCGGTGAACTCCCAGGTGCCGGGCGTAGCCGAATCCACAGTGCAGGCGACCAGGGAGCCATCCTTGCCGGCGCTGTAGTCCACGCAGATCATGCCGTCGGCCACAGGTCCTGGCGCACCTCGCATCCAGTAGTGACCGAAGTAGACCGGCTGGTCCGACTCGTAGCGGTAATCGACCGCATGTGGCAGTTCAGTGTCGGGAAGTGTGCCGGCATCCTGCCCATGGGGAATCAGGGCGATCTTGGAAAGGATCGGCTCCTCAAGGTTCCACCACGCAATCCGAGCACGGGTGCGGTCCTCATTCTCGAGGCGGAACTCGACTCCTGACGGCAGGTCCACCTCGGGTCCCTTCAGCACCACCTCGACTGCCTCGTAGAGGTTTGACCCTGTGCGACTGGCCTCACGGATGAACTCGGCGCTCATCGGCTGGTCTCCGAGCACCTCACGGATACTCGTCATGGCGGGCTCGTTCCAGCAGGCGTGGACGACTCGAGGCAGCCCTGGCTCGTCGATCCACAGCGGAAGTGTTCGGAACCAATCGAGATGTTCGTGGTGAAGGGGAGATCCCTCGACCACCTGTGCCAGATACGCCTCGTGCTGACTGCGCTTGGCCTCGTTATGGGGACGGGCCCATGCCCCCGAGCCATCATCCATCGGCGTGGCCCAGCCCAAGGCGTTGAACTCGTGGTTTCCCATCACCATCCGAGCGCTGCCGGCTTCAACCATGGCGCGTACCAGTTCCACGGTCTCGACCTGTCCAGGCCCGCGGTCGATGAGGTCACCTACGAAGATTGCTGTCCGCTCGGGATCTGGGTGTCGATACGCACCGTCCACCAAGCGGTAGCCGAGTGCATCGAGAAGGGCGACCAACTTGGCGAACTGGCCGTGGACGTCGCCGATGATGTCGTGGATAGGCAAGAAAAGGTTCCTTGTGATTGGGACTACGGGGTGATTGGGACTACGGGGTGATTGGAGCTACGGGGACTTGGCACATCGATTGCGGGCCACCGAATCAGGCCGCCTCGGAAAAGAATCAGGCCAGGTGATGGATCAAATGCGGGCGGCACACCCGACGAGTTGCGGGTCCACCCACCAACTCAAGCCTAGGTGCCGGTTGTGTCTCCACTATTGATCCTGAAGGAATAGCGAGTTCTTCGTAGTCGTATCAACCCTTTGCCACCAACGTGGAGTGCACGTTGAGCACGAGGCGCGTCACACCCCCTCCGTAGCCTGGCCTTCCGTGGAATCACGCAGCGTCATTCGCCACGTCGATGGTCATGGGCTCGAGTTGATGGAAATCGACCAGTGGCTCGTCTACGAAGGCCTGTTCAACCAAGAACCGACGGTCCAACTCAATCAGCAACTGGTGGCAGCTGCTGTTGAAGGGGCTGGTGGACGGCATCGTCCCGTGGCGCTTGTCGGCATCGCAGGCGAGCGATCCGGGTCTGGGTTCCCAGAAACCTCTGGTACGGCTGAGCCACTGCCGAAGATTGGCGTCCGGGCTCGCTTCATAAGTCAAAGGGTTGCTCGGGTAGAAGGTGAGTTCTCGGAACTGACGGTTGTTTGGTTCCAAGAAGCCTGGGCGCTTCCCATCGCTCCATCAGCGGTCGAGGCGATCGCCCGACTCGACTGGGATGCCCTGGCCAGAGACATGACGTGGTGACAGGCGCTAGACGGCAGTCAGATGTCCGTCATGTCCACTGGTGACCTTTGGCCCTGTCGCAGGCTTGTCAACTCGCCTTGACTCGGGGGAACGAACGTTTCATCAACATAGGGCCAGCCCTACTTCTTGCCGTGGATGATCAAGATGGTCGGGTAACCGGCCGAAGAAGAGGGCTGGCGCCCTGCGTCGCAGTTCGGCCGTGCCTGGCCAGATGGGCAGAAGTAGAGGATTCGCAATGAAAATGTCGACCGCCAGGAGGCTGTCCATGAAGAACGTCACTACGGGATCGGGTCGGAGGGCCAAGACGGCCACGAGCCGATTGGCTGCACTGGCCGGTGCGCTTCTCATCGGATTCGGAGTGATGGCAACCAACGTCGGTGTCGCTCAGGCTGCCCCACCGACCATCACCCAGGCTGCACCTACTTCGGATACGACAGTCACTGACGTGTCTTCCGCCTGGTCGGCCCAGTTGGCCGTCGATGGAGCAACAGGATCACCGCACTTCCTTGAGACGGGCGGAGACACAGGAAGCATCCAGGTCACAGATGGCGGATTGCTGTCGACCACAGGCACGCTTACACCGGCTACCTACTCCGTATCAGGCACCGTGACTGATGATGGAAGTGGGACCGGCACATGGACCTTTGATCTCACAGTCACAGAGGTGCCCCCGCCACCTCCTGCCGACCTGACGCAGGACGCACCCACTACGGGTACGACCTCGACGGCCGGATCGTCAACGTTTACCGACACATTGTCGATGTCAGGGAGCACTCCACCGGTGAGTTACTCAGTCACCGCAAGTGACTCACCGGATCTCACAGTTGACAGTTCGGGCAACGTGGCAACAACCGCAGCATTGGCTGCCGGCAGTTACACGATCAATGGATCGGCGACCGATGCCGCCAGTGCCACCGGGACCTGGACTTACACCCTGACCGTCACCGCTGTCACCATCACCCAGGACTCCCCAACGACAGGTTCGACCTCGACGTCCAGTTCCTCGACCTTCACGGATCAGTTGGCCACTACCGACGGAGTCGGCGCCGTCACCTACACCGAGGACAGCTCAGCTCACTCGACTGATGTGGTCGTCTCCTCGACCGGTGCACTCTCAACCTCGGGTTCCCTCCCAGCCGGGGACTACACGGTCACCGGAACCACGACCGACTCGCTGGGCAACACCGGTACCTGGACCTACACCCTGACCGTCACGGCTGTCACCATCACCCAGACTGCACCGACCACAGGTTCGACCTCAACGTCCGGTTCGTCGACCTTCACCGATCAGTTGGCCGCATCGGGCAACATCGGCTCGGTCAGCTACACCGAGGATTCCTCGGCCCACTCGACT
>CAIQOJ010000013.1 GCA_903873395.1 uncultured Acidimicrobiaceae bacterium | reverse complement strand
TCTGCTCGGATACCTTTCGGAGAACTTCCAGCCCCCAGACGTCGATGCGACGTCACTGGAGCCCCTCTGCCCCCCGAACCTCGGTACCGGTGCTTCCCTGCCCTTCAGCTCCTCGAACCGGTAACGGCACAGTAACGAAACGAATTACTCGGATCAAGTACGCCGGGTTGCAACAAGAGTGGGCTGTCGAAGGTCATCACGGAGCGTGGGGACACACGCCTGGGAGGCACCCCGACCACGATGGTAGAAGCATGAGGACATCGGCACGTCGCTCGGCCATCACACCCGATCGCAGTCGGTAGGGCGTGCATCGATCAGGTCGATCATCGTGACCGTCGGGAGTCATCGCCACCCTCCGCGGGTGCGACTTGTTCGGGATCTCATCGGCTTCCAGGAATGGTCGAGGTACTCGGCGGCCGGTGCTGGTGACGCCGAGGACAAGGCCAGAGGCAGATCAGCCGGCACGCGGCCGAGCGTCGCATGATGGGTGGCATCGACCCCTGAGCATCGGCTCGGCGGGCCGCACCACGCGAAGAAGGGCGGGGCCGAAGCCCCGCCCTTCTGTCGATTCATATGTGCCACCCAAGGGCGACAGCGTGCTAGCCGATGACCAGCGTGCTGCTTGCCGAGTCGACGGTCCCCGTGGCGATGTTGATGCCATCGGTGAAGGGAGCGCCAGCGAAGGTACCGAGACCGCCGGTTGAGAACACCTCAGTGGCGAGGTCGCCGAGGAAGTTGTTGGTCGTGCCGGTCCCGGAGTCACCCGAGATGCACATGTCCAGCTTCCACGTGTGGGTGGTGGCCTTCTTGACCGTACCGTTGACCTCGAAGCCGATGCCCGTACCACAGGCACCGCCCGGGGTGACCGCGGTCACACCGGTGCCGGCGGCCTGGTTCACCAGAAGGGTCAGTGCCACGCCGTTGTCAGTGTAGGCAATGCCCTTCTTCAGGGCGACGGCGATGCCATCAGTCGCTGAAGTGGTGACCCCAGCAACCTGGACGCCTCCGAGGAATCCCCAAGCCGAGTTGTTCTCCTTGAGCTTTGAGGTGGCACCACAGTTGGGCAGGGTGGTCTGCGCCGGGGTCAGAGGAACACCCGAGAAGAGGGCGGTGCCCAGTGTGACAGGGGCGTTGCACTTCGTGGTCTTCTGAACGATATTCGAGACCGTCGCGGTGTTTTGGCAACCGGCATCCGACCCAGCGACGGCGTTCAGCGTCACAATGGACGTGGACTTTGCGTCGGAGTTGACGTTGCCGGTGGACTTGATTCCACCGCCACCGAACTCCACGGTGCCACCCACCTTGCAGGTGATGGCAGCAACTGTTGGCGCACCAGCACCGGCCACACCTGAGGTCGCCACGATGGCTGCCCCGGCCAGACCAGTTACCGGCAGGACTGCGGCCGCACCGGCCACGAGCATCTTGCGGATCATGTAGTTACTCCTTGGTTCCCCCGTGTCGCCACGGGTGCTTGGTCGAGTGACGGTTGCCCCCGACGTAGTGCACTCCACCGACCTGAAGATCCCCCGGACCGGCGATGGTCGGGACATTTTCTGCCCAACCCCACCGTTACAGTTCTGCTCGGATACCTTTCGGAGAACTTCCAGCCCCCAGACGTCGATGCGACGTCACTGGAGCCCCTCTGCCCCCCGAACCTCGGTACCGGTGCTTCCCTGCCCTTCAGCTCCTCGAACCGGTAACGGCACAGTAACGAACGGAAGGACTCGGATCAAGTACGCCGGGTTGCAACACGGGTGGGCTGTCGAAGGCCATCACGGAGCGTGGGGACACACGCCTGGGAGCCAATGTCTGCCTGGGTGCACGAAGGGTGCCATCGCCACCCAGTGCGGTCGCCACACCTGATCGCTGGTGGCATTGGGGCACCGAGCGCCTTGCAGCGCCGGTCCCGTTCGGAGGAATGGCCAGCCCCCTTGGGTGCGCCTAGTTCGGAATCTCGCCGGTTTCCAGAAGTTGGTCGAAGCCCTCGGCGGCAACGACGGGGATGCCTAGAGTCTCGGCCTTGGTGACTTTGGACGCGCCTGGTGCTTCACCCACCACGACAGCGAAGGTCTTGGCGGAGACCGACCCGGGTGATTTGCCGCCACGAGCCACGACGGCACCTTCGGCTTCGTCTCGAGTCCGGCCGGGAAGGGTGCCGGTGACGACTACCGACTTTCCTTGCAGTGTTTGCGTGAGCCCACCCTCTCGGGGATCTGGCTGCATCGGCTCCGTCAGGGTCAAGTCAGCTCCCCGCATCCGTTCGACCACTGCCCTGTTGACCGGCGAGGCGAACCATGCGACGACGCTGGACGCTATGACCGGACCCACGCCGTCGATGGCCGCCAACGTGGCTTCATCGGCGCTCAAGATGGTGTCGATATCGCCACAGGCCCGAGCCAACGACTGCGATCCGACCTGGCCGAGATGGCGAATGCCGAGGCCCACCAGGACCCGGCTCAGCGGCTGGCCCCTCGAGGCATCGATGGCAGCCAAGAGATTGGTCGTGGAGATCTCAGCGAACCCCTCGAGGCCAGTGAACGTCAACGGGGTGAAGGCGTAGAGATCGGATACGTCGGTCACGAGACCCTGGTCGACCAAGAGCTGCACCCGCTGCTCGCCCAGGCCCTCGATGTCCATGGCCGACCGTGAAGCGAAGTGGGCGATGCGCTGGACGCGCTGTCCTGCGCAGTCAAGGTTCGTGCAGAAGGTGTCGCTCTCGCCGTCGAGTCGGACCAGTGGGCCGTCACACACCGGACAAGCAGTCGGAAACGTCCAGGCCGAACCACGCTCGCTGCCTTCAGAGACAACCGGGCCGACCACCTCGGGAATGACGTCGCCGGCCTTGCGGACGATGACCACGTCTCCAGGGCGGACATCTTTGATGCGCACCTGGTCTTCGTTGTGCAGGGTGGCCAGGCCCACCGTCGAACCTCCCACGAAGACGGGCTCGAGGACGGCAAAGGGGGTGGCCTTACCGGTCCGCCCGATCGACACCTCGATATCGACAAGGGTGGTCGAGCGTTCTTCGGGCGGGAACTTGTATGCGATGGCCCAGCGGGGTGCGCGCGAGGTCGCGCCCAGTGTGCGCTGCAGGGCCAAGTCGTCGACTTTGACGACCACGCCGTCGATCTCGTAGTCGAGCTCATGACGTCGGGCCTGCCACTCTTCACAGAACGCCAGGACGCCAGGCAGGCCTTTCACCAGACGGACTTCAGGGTTGACCGGCAACCCGGACCGACCCAGCCAGTCCAAGGTGGCCGCCTGACCTGATGCCAGACCGACCAAAGGTCCGGCGGGGTCATCGTTCGGGTCGGGCAACACTTCGCCCACCTGATACGCCCAGAACGAAAGTGCCCGGGTGGCGGTGATCGCCGAATCCTTCTGGCGCAACGAGCCTGCTGCCGAGTTGCGCGGGTTGACGAATCGCTTCTCCCCGAGTTCGTCCTGGCGTCGGTTGAGATCGTCAAATGCCGCCAGGGGCATATAGACCTCGCCTCGGACCTCGAGGACCTCAGGAACCACGCCGATGCCGGAGTCGAGCTCCTTGGGGATCGCGGCGATCGTGGCCACATTGGCCGTCACGTCTTCGCCGGTAGTTCCATCGCCCCGGGTGGCAGCCTGAACAAAGGTGCCGTTTCGATACGTGAGCGAGATGGCCAGGCCATCGATCTTCAGCTCGCACTCGAACCGCGTATCTGCGGGCACGACCTTGGCCAGCCGGTCAGCCCAGGCGCCAAGTTCCTCAGCACTGAAGGCGTTGTCCAAACTCATCATGGGCACTCGATGGGTGACCGATGCGAACAGCGACGATGGAGCTGCACCCACGTGGCTGGTCGGACTGTCGGGCACCACGAGGTCCGGGTGGTCGGCTTCGAGTGCCCGCAGCTCGCGGACCAACACGTCGTAGTCCGCATCGCTGATCTCGGGGGCATCGAGCTGGTGGTAGCGGAGGTTGTGGTGGGCGATCTCCGCCCGCAGCGCGTCGACCCGGGCCACAGGATCGTCCCCGCGGGTCGGTCCGGTGGCGGGCATACCGCTCATGTCACCACTCCCGAACCGACCACATCATCGGGATGGTCCGGGTCGTAGAGGGCAACGGTCTGGCCGGGGGCCACACGTCTTTGAGGAGTGGCGAAGGTGACGTCGAGGTGCTCGTCACCGACCTGCACCACGGCCGGTAGCGCTGGGCCATGGGCGCTGCACTGGGCCAGGGCGGGAAACGCTCCCGTCGGACCGACCGGCGGAGGTCCAGCCACCCAAGCGATGGTGCTCAACGTGAGCCCCGGCGCGTAGGCCGCCTCAGGCGGACCCACCGTGACTCTTCGAGAGGGCAGGTCCACGGCGGTCACGAACCGGCGGCGTCCGTCAGTGCTGTGACCCATGCCACGGCGCTGGCCGATGGTGACCAACTCGACGGCTTCGACTGGGCCGAGATCGGCCCCGGTGTCGGCATCGACCATCCGGCCCGGGTGCAGGGTGATCCGGTCGCCCAGGAATCCAGCCCGCCCCGTGTCAGACCGGATGAAGCAGACGTCTTGGCTGTCGGGCTTGGCTGCGGTGCGCAGTCCAAGGCGGGCGGCCTCCGCACGGACATCGTCCTTGATCATTCCGCCGAGCGGCAGCAGGGTCTGGGCCAACTGCTCTTGGCCGAGCATGGCCAGGACGTAGGACTGATCTTTCTTGGTGTCCGCACCCCGGCGCAGGCGCCAGGACCCGTCATCGTCACGCTCGCACCGGGCGTGGTGGCCGGTGGCCACAGCGTCGAAACCGAGTGCACGGGCCCGCTCCAGCAACCGGTCGAACTTGAGGTGGCGGTTGCATTCGATGCAGGGGTTGGGAGTCCGTCCTTCGGCGTGCCCAGCCACATAGGGCTCGACAACATGACGTTCGAAGTCGTCGGCGAAGTTGAAGACGTGATGGACGATGCCCAATTGGTCAGCCACTCGACGGGCGTCGTCGACGTCGGCGACCGAACAACACCCTGAATCCGAGGCGCCGCCCCAGAGCTTCAGGGTGGCCCCGACGACATCCTCGGTGCCCCACGCCTCGACGCAGAGCGCCGCGGCCACCGATGAATCGACTCCGCCAGACATGGCCACCAGAACGCGCACCTCGTCAGTCTCGCAGTTGCGCGACAGCGCCAGGAACGACTGCCAGGGCACGGTCGACATCTTCGTCCGACGTGGTGACACCCAGGGAGAGTCGCAGGCCTGTGCGGGCCTCGGTCCGCCCGAGACCCATGGCCTCGAGCACGTGACTGGGCTCGGTGGCCCCACTCGAACACGATGCCCCGGCGGATGAGGCCACGCCCATCTGGTCGAGGACGACGACCAGGGCCTCGGACTCCACCCCAGGGATGCGCAGATGGCATATACCTGGAACCCGAAGTGCTCCTCCACCCGAGACGGCGATCCCTGGAACCCCGGCCGCAAGGCCGGCCTCGAGCCGATGGCGCAGTTCCATCACCCGGGCGGTGGTGTGTGTTCGATCCCTCACCGTCGCCTCAAGTGCCGCCGCCATGCCCACGGCTCCAACCACGTTGGGCGTACCGCTTCTGCGCCCCCGCTCTTGGCCGCCGCCGTCGAGGCGAGCTTGGATCCGAATGCCATCTCGGACCAGCAGTACCCCAGCACCAACGGGTCCACCCATCTTGTGGGCACTCAGGGTCACAAGATCGCACTGCTCGGCCAACGGGGCCAGATCCAGCCACGGTGCAGCCTGCACGGCATCCGTATGCAAGACGGCCCGAGGTGCCCGGTTGCGCACGGTGGCAGCCACCCGATCGATGGGTTGGATGACGCCGACCTCATTGTTGACGGCCATCACCGAGACGACGGCGACGTCGACCGTGCATGCGGCAGCGAGCGCCTCGAGGTCGACCACGCCCTCCGGCGTGACCCCAACCAGGCGCAGTTCGGCACCACTGCGCGAGGCCAGAGACCGGCAGGCCTCGAGCACGGCATGGTGTTCGATGGCTGAGCACACCACGGCCCCAGATGGGCCACCCTGAGCAACCTGGGCATCAAATGCCCCGTGGATGGCCAAGCCGTCGGCTTCGGTACCTCCCGAAGTGAAGACCACCTCGCCAGGAGACACTCCAGTCAGGCTCGCCACCAGGTCACGAGCGTCATCGAGAACTCGGCGAGCCCCACGAGCCTCCGCATGGGCGCCGGTCGGGTTTCCCGGTGGCCTCGCCATCTGGGCCGCCATGGCGGCTCCCACCTCAGGACGGAGCGGGGCGGTGGCGGCCCAATCGAGGTATGCACGGGCGGAAATCCCTGACGATGAGCGCGGCCGGGGTCCATCTGCACTCGTGGACAACAAGCTCATCGATCCCGATGGCGTCCGGTCAGGTGGGCCTGACCGTCGATCACGCGATCCATACCGACTTGACGTTGCAGAACTCGTGCAGGCCGAACGCACCCAACTCACGCCCGATGCCCGAGGCCTTGATCCCCCCGAATGGCAGCTGCGGCATCGAGGCCGTCATGCCGTTGATGAACACCTGGCCGGCCTGCAGGCCCACGGCGAACAACTGCTGCTCGTCTGGATCGTTCGTCCACACGCTCGAGCCCAGTCCGTACTCGGTGTCGTTGGCCACGGCCAGGGCCTCGTTGGCATCGGCCGCCACGTAGAGCAGTGCGACGGGACCGAAGACTTCTTCTGTGGCCACCCGCATCTCCGGGGTGATGCCGGTGATGACCGTTGGCCGATAGAACGCTCCGGGAGCCTCGGGGCCACCGGGGCCTTCGACGCGCGCACCTCCGCACAGGATCGTCGCGTCCTTGGCCCGGGCGTTTTCGACCTGGGCCTCAATGACGTCGACGGCCGCGGCATTGATCAACGGACCGACCTCGCTGGCCGGGTCGAAGGGATCACCCACGCTGAGGGCATCCATGGCGGCCACGAACCGTTCGGTGAACTCTTCAGCCACCTCGGCGTGGACGATGAACCGCTTCGCGGCAATGCAGGACTGCCCACCGTTCTGGATCCGGGCTTGCACGCCGACAGCCACCGCACGCTCCATGTCCGCCGAAGGCAGCACGATGAAGGGGTCGCTGCCTCCGAGCTCGAGCACTGCCTTCTTGCCCACAGCGCCTGCCTGGGCAGCCACGGCCCGACCAGCCCCCGTGCTGCCGGTCAAGGTGACACCGGCCACCCGGCTGTCCTCGATGATGCCGGGTACCTGATCGGTGCCGATCAAGAGGGTCTGCAGGATCCCCTCTGGGCCTCCCGCCCGACGGAACAGGTGCTCGAGAAAGAGGGCCGTGCGAGGCACACTCGGCGCATGCTTGAGTAGGCCGACATTGCCCACCATGATCGCTGGAGCCACGAAGCGGGCCACCTGCCACAGCGGGAAGTTCCACGGCATGATGGCCAAGATGACGCCGAGAGGCTGGTAGGTCACCAGGCCCAGCGATGCTTCGACCGGAATCTCGCTGTCGGTTAGCAGAGCCTCGGCATGATCAGCGAACCACCGGAATCCGTTGGCGCACTTCACCACCTCACCCTTGGCCTGGGCGAAGGGCTTTCCCATCTCCGTGGTGATCATCTCGGCGATGACCGGGACCTCGCCTTCGAGCAGTTCGGCTGCCGTCACGAGCAGGCGGGACCGCTCGGTGAACGTCGACGTGGCCCACGTGGCGGCACACGTGGTGGCGGTAACGAGTCGGGCCTCGACCTCCGCAGGGGTCAACGGAGCGAATGTCTCGAGAACCTCACCAGTAGTGGGGTTGATGGTGGCGATGGGGGGACCGGCCGCGGCGGAGTTCATCTCCCAAGTATCGCCCAGAGCCGATGGCGACGCCGCAGCGGGTACTGGCGTTCCCGTCACGGGATGGCGACCCGATCCACACCCAGGGCCTTGTACTGCGGCGCCCTGGGCTCTGCATCTCAGGCCTGCGTCTCAGGCCTGCGTCTCAGGCCTGGCGCTTCCCCTCGATGGAGGCTGTGCCCTACTTGAGGCCCAGCAGTTCAGGGAGGGCCAGTCGCTGGACCTTTCCGGTGGCAGTGCGAGGCAGTTCGTCCACAAACTCGATCTGTTTGGGTCGCTTATACCCGGCAAGTTGGTCCGCGGCCCGGGCTCGCACCGAGGCAACAAGTTCCTCAGGGTCAGCCTCGGCGCCCGGTACCACCGCCGCACATACGCGCTGGCCCCACTGCTCGTCAGCAAGGGCGAACACGGCAACGTCGACGACGCCATCCACCTCGGCCAGAACTGCCTCCACTTCGGCTGGGTAGACGTTGACGCCACCGGTGATGATGAGGTCATCTCGCCGACCATCGAGGAAGAGGTAACCCTCGCCATCGAGGCGACCGAGGTCGCGCACAGTGAATGCCCCGTCGCTCCAACTCGCAGCTGTCTTGGCCTCGTCTCGCCAGTAGGCGAACCGGGCGAAGTCGGGGGCATGGCACCACACGATGCCGTCGTCGTCGACCACCAACCGGCGACCCGGCCGGGCCCGACCCACCGCTCCCGGCTTGACCAGCCACTCGGTCGTCGAACAGGCGGTGAACTGGCCCTCAGTCGAGCCGTAGAACTCCCAGAGCACGTCAGGGTCGACGACCTCGAGTGCAGCTCGCTTGAGCGAAGGAGAACATGGCGAGCCGGCATGGACCAGCAGGCGCAGGGCGCCGAAGCGATCTCGGCTGGTGTCGGGCAGAGCCAGCAGGCGAGCCAATGCCGCCGGAGCCATGAACGTGGTGGTCGGCACGGGTCCGAACGTGCCTTCCAGAGCGGCCGATGCAGTCAACGCATCGAAGGAGCTCAGGATCACACACGTCCCGCCACGCAACAGGGTGCCTCCGGCGAAGCGGATCGACACCGAGTGATACATCGGGGAACAGACGAGGTGGACATCATCTGGCCCGAACGCCCACAGGTCGGCCTCGTCAACGAAGGCGGCTTCCGCTAGGTCTTCGCTCCATAGACCGGTCCACACCCCTTTGGCTTGGCCGGTCGTTCCTGAGGTGTAGTGCATCGGGCGGGCCAGTGGAAACGGCGAGAGTCGGACTTCGGGACCGGCATCGAGTGCGCTGAGAGCATCCGCATCGATCACCACCAGGCTCGGATCAGCATCGGCCACGAGCCGATCACGCTCCCCTGTGGTCAAGGTGGCGTTCAAGAGCACAGGAACCACGCCGGAACGGAGAGCGCCGAGCACGGCACAGAGCAGTGCCGCTGAGGACGGAAGACAGAACACCACCCGGTCACCACGTCCCAGCCCGGCCGCAGTCATCGCACCAGCTGCCCTGCGCTGCCTGACCTCGGCATCGGCGGCCGTCAGCACTTCAACCATCGGGTCGGTGCTCATCGAACGGTGCTCATCGAACGGTGCTCATGACGAGCTTTTCACGCTGCACCGCCCGATTGGGCGGCATCGGCTTCGATTGCGTCCACCGTGAGTTGGTCATGGACGGTGCCGTCGGGCTCCTCCACGCTCAGGTGCCCGCGCCCAGTGCGGTCGTCATCGGCGTCGGGCGGCAGCAACGGTGGGTCGCCCAATGCAGCCAGGCCCGATGGACGAACCACGGCCACGAGCGAGACGGTAATCAGGAGCAGTGCCGCACCCACGATGGTGACCGTGCGGATCCCACGGACGTTGGCGATCTGCCCTTGCAGCACGGCTCCCATGGGATAGATGAGACCGAGAGCCATCATGTAGATGCTGAGGATCCGTCCTCGGGTCTCGATTGGCGCACGCAGCTGGACCACGGTGTTGAGTCCCGAGAGCACGCAGATGTAACCCGCCCCGACCAGGACGAACAGGGGAACGGTGACAGCCAGGTTCGGAGCCAGACCGTAGGCGGCCAGAAGCACGGGCAAGAGGAAGAGTGCGGCCCGAAGCATGGTGGCTCGGCCGAAGCGCACAGCCAGAGAAGGTAAGGCCAGAGCACCGACAACCGCACCCACCCCTTGAGCGGTCACCAACGCTGCCGTGGTGGAGGCCAGGGTCCAGCCCGAGGGTCGCACAACATGGGCCATCGCGGGAACGAGGGCGATGAACGGCGATGCCAGCAGGGCGACCACGGAGATCCAAGCGATGGCGGACCGGCAGCCTGGCTCGGATCGTGCCGCACGTGCCCCTTCGGCGATGCGGCCCAGCATCGAGATCGCCCCAGGATGGCGGACCGGGGGTGGGAGGCGGACGAGGAGGAGGGCGATGACGACAGCACCGAACGACAGAGCGTTTACTCCGAACACCAGTCCGTAGTTCTTGGTCAGCAACAACAGACCGGCGAGCGCTGGTCCGATCACACGGCCCAGGTTGTACTGGGCCGAGGACAGGGACACGGCACCGAGAAGGTCTTCGCTGGGCACCAGGTCGGGAACCATGGCTTGATACGCCGGAAAGCCGATGGCCCCCGAGACGCCGCCCAAGAACGAGAGCAAGACCAGTACCCAGGGCGGGTCGTGGTGACTTCCGGCAAGGACGGCAAGGATCAGGGCGAAGAATGTTTCCGCCAGAGTGGTGACGATCAGCCAACGGCGGCGATCAAGGCGGTCGGCCAGTGCACCACCGACCGGAGCCAACAAGCCCATGGGCACGAATGCAGCGGCGGCCACCAATCCGGCCCAGCCGGGTCGGCCTGTGCGATCGAAGACCAGTACGCCCAGGGCGACTGTCTGCATCCAGGACCCCAAGTTGGACACCAGGGCTGACGACCAGATGAGAGCGAAGTTCCGCGAGCGGAGGGGGCGGAGCGATGCCAGGGCCACTAGCCAAGGCTACCGGCGAGCAACACCCCACTGACCCGAAGGTCACGTCCAACTGACCCGAAGGTCACGTCCAACTGACCCGAAGG